>DATBDZ010000020.1:0-20096 GCA_036276235.1 Humisphaera sp.
ATTCGAGACAACCGTCATGCTGAGGTCCTCCGAAGCATCTGGCCGGCATGCGCGATCCAGCCAGATGCTTCGGAGGACCTCAGCATGACGGTGTGCGAAGGCGGTGGACAGAAATCCAGCAAGCGCAGTCTCTCCAAAATAAGGAGTTAGCGCGCGGATGCAAAATGTCGGGAGTACCGAGGGACGGACAATGCACCTCACAGAACGTGTGACGCATCATCCCTGATCGCGCTGCCGGACCCCCAGCACATACCGCGGCAGCTTCAATCGCTTCCCCAGCGTATGCTCGACATGATCGGCGAACAGCCGATTGATCGGATCGGTCTGGTGCCGCGTCAGGAGCGGCAGGCGCGCGATGGCTCCGTTTGATCGCGGCAGCTTGATGATCCCCTGCAACATCCGCAGCAGGCGGCTATCAATCTCCGCGCGATCGGGCGCGGTTCCCTCACAATTGCGGCAAACCACTCCGCCACGCGATGCGGAAAAGTAAGCGTGCGAGGCGCCTTCCATCGTGTTGCCGCACATCGCGCAGGTGAAGAGTTCCGGCAGATATCCGCTCTCGCGCAGCACATCCAGCTCGAACGCCAGAAACGCCTGCTCGCGCCGATCGCCGGCGAGATCGCCGATCACCTGTTCCAGCCGATCGAACAGCTCGACATGCGGATCGTGCTCTTCAAAGAGTCGGCTCACCAATTCCGCCGCGTAAAGCCCGAGATAGATTCCCCGCAAATTGGCCCGAAGCTCCAGATGCCCATCGACCAGTTTCCATTCCGTAAGCGGTGGCAGATCGCGCGCGGGATCATGGCTGAAGACCGCCTCGCCGGTATCGAGCAGATCGATCCCGCCATCAAATTTGCTCGCCCCCGCCTTGGTGCGCCGATGAGCACCCTTGGCGATGACGCTGAGAATCCCATGCTCGCGGGCAAAGAGCGTGAGAATCTGCGAAGTCTCGCTGTACTCGACTTTCCGCAGGCAGATACAGCGATCGTGAACAAGAGGCATTTTGTAGGGTGCGCTTCAAGCGCACGTTGAAACCTTGCGGTAAGCGAAAGCCGTCCGGCGTGCGCTAAATCACAGCCTACGAAGACAGCACGCGACAGATCAAAACATTTTAGGACGCAAACCGCGTGGTGTGAACCGATTCGAGCGCACGGACTCACGTTCTGCCTTCTGCCTTCTGCCTTCTGGCTTCCGGCTTCCCCTCCTCTCTCCTGGCTCCTGGCTCCTCACTCCTGTCTCCTTCCCCGATTCCCAATTCCCTTGAGTCCCCCCCGCAAATGCCTATAGTTCCTCCTCCCCGCGCGCGAGCCTCCGCTCGTGCGGAAAATAGCGCATGGCGGTATTCTTGCCGCCGTCGAGCCGGTAGCTCAGTAGGTAGAGCATCGCACTTTTAATGCGAGGGTCCTGGGTTCGAGTCCCAGCCGGCTCATTTAGGACGCAATATTCCCCGTCGAAAAGCACGTCTTTTAGAAAAGCGCATCGCAAAATCAATCGCACTACTGATCGAACTGTGGCCGGCCATGTCGGTGGCAGATCGCGCCAAGGTGATGGCGATCGTCGGAGAATGAAGCTGCCCCGACCCTGAGCCAAGCCACGGTGGTTATCACCGTGGCTTTTTTGTTTCCCGGCCCACGCCACTTCTCACGATCCTTCTGGATGGCAACTAGCAACAACCCACGCAAAGGAGAATCGATATGCCCGTTCTGCTTACAACTGAAGAGTTAGCGCAATACCTGAAGTGCAGCAAAACCCACGTCCGGAACCTGGTCAAGTTCAAACAACTGAAGCCAACGCGGATCGGCAAGCTTGTCCGATTCACGCAGGCCGACGTGGAGGATTTCATTCATGCATCTGATCGGCAGGGAGCTATTGGAGAAAATCGGCCCCGACCAAGAGCATCTTGATCTTGAGCTGACGTTACAGCCTCACATGATGAAGCTGATCGAGGACGGCCCGATCCTCATCCTGGTGGATTGCGGCCCGCTTGTGGCGTGCGCGATGAGACTGGAAGAGGCGGGCAAGATCGTAGTCAAGTGGTGGCATCGGAAGTACTGGAAATTGAGCAAGGCGGCAACATGCAGGCGAATTGGATGGCGGCACGGGAGTACGCGGAGAAACTTGGCTGGAAGGTCTTTCCCGTACGCGCGCGGGATACGTCGGCGGGGCTAGCAGCCAAGTCACCTTTGACGTTGCACGGTGTCAAAGATGCCAGCAATGACCCGGCGCAGATTGAGCAGTGGGCGAAGCAATACCCGGACGCCGCGATTGCCCTGGCGTGCGGCGACATTCTCGTTGCCGATCTGGACGTCAAGGGCGGGAAAGACGGCGTAACCGAATGGCTGGCCAATGAGGGGCGGCTGGACGGCACGATCGTAGCGCGGACCCCGACCGGCGGCTATCACGTCTATTTTCGCAACACTTCCAACCGCGGTTGCCAGAAGATCGGGAAGGCAATCGACGGCCGCGGGCACGGCGGTTATGTGTTGCTTCCACCGTCGAAACTAGAATCGGGGGAATATGCCTGGGTTCACGACCCCGAGACACCGCTGGCCGATCCGCCGGCATTTGTCACGGCCGGCAACCTGGCGGGCCTTGTGAGTAATGGAAGCATCTTCGCGGCCGAGCTCACACAGGATGAACGTTTCGCGCAAGCAAAGAAGTACCTGCAAAAAATCCCGCTGGCCATTGAGAGGCAATCAGGGAGCATCCGCACATTCCACGCAATGTGCATCTGTTTCAAATTCGGATTAGATGACGCGCGAGCGCGACAATTGTTCGATTGGTTCAACGCCAACATGGCGAAACCGCCGTGGACGGATGAAAGGGACATCCGCCGGCAGCTCGATCGCGCGAAAAATAGGGTGATCGCGGACGGGCAATTCGGCACGCTTGGCAAGTGTCCTGAACGATGGATGGATGATCGTTGGACGGAATGGAAGGAAGAGACAACCGAACCGAAAGCAAAACGATCACTCATCCCCATCGACATCAAGAATATGCGAAACGAAGAAGTCAAATGGGTCTGGCCCGACAAGATTCCGCAAGGCTTGGTCATACTCATTGGCGACGGAAAAGTTGGCAAGGGTCTTGCGTTGTGTGAAATCGCCGCGCGCGTCAGCCGTGGCGCCGCCTGGCCCGATGGCGCGGCAAACGACGGCGGCCCTGGGCAAGTGCTGTGGCTGTCGGCGGAAGATCAGATCACAAAATCACTGCGCCCGAGACTGGACGCCGCCGGCGCCGACTTCGACAACATCATCCCCATCGATCCGTGGAAGCAACTTTTTGGCGAAGAGACGCGGCACATTCAATTCACGCTCGATCAAGTTGCACTCATCGAGGATCAAATTGCCGCGCTAAAAAACTGTCGCATGATTGTGCTTGATCCGCTTATCAGTTTTTTGGGCGGCAAGATCAACACAGACAAGATGAATGAGGTTTGCGGCCTGCTGAATCCGTTACAGGAGATAGCGCAGCGACATAACGCCTCATGTATCGCGGTGATTCACTACAACAAGACCAACGCGCTCAACATCAACCAGCGCATCATGGGGTCCGTTGCCTTCCAATCGGTGCCGCGGGCGATCTGGCACGTCGTAAAGTGCCCAAGCGATCAAGACCGCCGGCTTTTCCTCTGTGGCGCAATGAACGACGTAAACGGCCCTATGCCCCACGGCATGGCCTACGGATTCAAGACGGTGAACGTGCAGGATGTTTCCAAGCCGATATCCACGGTCGATTGGGAAGCCGACGCAATTCCGATGACGGCGCAGCAATGGCTGGATAACCAAGGCGCGACGGTCAAGCCTGGGCCAAAGACCAACAAGAAGTCTGAGGCTGTTCGCTTCCTTGACGAGATGTTCGCCGACAAATCAGAGATACCCGCCGAGACAGTGGAGATCGCCGCCACGCTTCGCGGCATCAACAAATCAACGCTGCATTCCGTCAAGACGGCGGCGCGAATTGAATCCTATAAGAGCGGATTGGCTGGCCAGTGGATCTGGCGCAGGCCGCCCGCAAACGTACCCGCCGCATCCGAGAACTAAGATTCAGAATCTTGAATCTTGGCTAGTGCCCAAATAAATCATGAATGTTGAATCTTCGGCTGGCGGTGTCAAAAACCGCTGTTTCTCTAGTCTATCTTTGTAACATATATAAATCTCCGCTCCCCCGCGTGCGCGCGAGAGAGGGGCGACCCACCGGGTAGGGCATAAAAAGTCTGACAAAGTGTCATGCCGCAGACCGGACCGCAGCCGCGCGATGGCGCCCGCGGTAAAACAAAGGGGGGTCTAAGTTGGCCGCCGCCATAGTGGCCAGCCCTAAGAAAATCCTGATTTTGTTTCCTACCCACGGCACTTGCACACGATTACTGGAAATGGCGGCATCGACTGGCAATTTCGCCGGCATTCCCCCGGAGTCACATCAAAATGGATTGGGCTAAAATCAAAGGTTTGAAAGAGCAGCGCGGCGCCAAGATCGCCGAAATGAAAACGATTCTCGCCACGGCCGAAGCTGAAAAGCGCGAGCTGAGCGAGGATGAGACGAAGCGATACGACGCGATCAACGCCGAGCTGCCTGGCATCAGCGCCAACATCGAGCGACTTGAGAGCCTTCGCAGCCACACCGCAACACATCAAATCGGCTATGTCGGCGCCCCTGGCCGCGATGCGATCGGCGACCAATCCGGCGCGCCTGAGAACCGGGCGATTTTCAGCCCCTTGAATGGTGCATGGTCCAAACGATCTGGCCGGCAACAGGGCGGCTACTCTGAGCAGCCCCTGAGCATGGGGCGATTCCTTCGCGGCGTTTTACAAGGCCAATGGGACGGCGCAGAGGCCGAGCGGCGCACGCTTGGCGTTGGCGCCGGCGGCACTGTCCTTGTTCCCACGCCGCTGAGCGATACGGTCTTGATGGCCGCCACTTCCAAGGCGCAGGTTTTCAAGGCCGGCGCGCAAATCGTCCCGATGAGCAGCTCGACGCTGAAAATCCCGCGGATGCAAACCCTTCCTCAGATGGCCTTTCGCGCGGAAAATGCGGCGATCAATGCGGCCGATGCTTCGCTCGATTCGATCACGCTGACGGCCAAATCGGCCGGCGTAATCTGCAAGCTCAGTTTGGAGCTCGAACAAGACGCCGCCGGCGTTGATGCGCTTGTCGAAAAAGCGATGGCAGACGCCGCCGCGCTCCTGATCGATTACGCGTGCCTAAGTGGCACCGGTTCCAACAACGAACCCACGGGCCTGGGCCTGACTTCTGGAATCCAGACGATTACGAGCGTCGGCAGCCTTAGCGACTACAGCAAGTTTTCGACGGCCGCGCAACGCCTGGCCGAAGTGAACGCGCAGGCCGGCGCGGCGATCATGCACCCGAATTCGTATTTCGTTCTGGATCAGCTCCAAGACACCCTGCATCAACCCCTCAAAAAGCCCGATTCAGTGGCAAATATGCCGTTTTTGCCAAGCAACCAGCTTGCGACGCCGGCAACCGTCACGATCACCGGCACGGCCGGCACATTTACGCTGGTTGCGACAGCGGGCGGAACTACCGCAACCACGTCAGCCCTGGCGTTCAATGCTTCGACTGCCACCGTTCAGGCCGCGCTTGTCGCACTGACAAACATTGGAACGGGCAATGCCACCGTTACCGGAAGCGCCGGCGCGTACAGCATTTCATTCAGCAACTTCCTGACCTGGCTTGGTGCCGTCAAGATCACTGCTGATGGTTCCAGCTTGACCGGCGGCACCGCAACCGCCGCGCAAACCACGACCGCATACGTCGGCCAGTGGTCAAGCATGTTGGTGGGCATGCGTGAAAACATCATGCTGGAAGTGAGCCGCGAAGCTTCCGACGCGAATTCGTCCGCCTGGGCCAACGGGCAAATCTTTTTGCGTATGTTGCTCCGAATGGACGTCCAGATCGCGCGCCCCAATCAATTCGTCAAGCTCTCCGGCATCAACGTAGTCTAATCCATCCATGCCGCTGCCTCGCGTCCAGTCGCGAGCCAGCCTTACCGCCGGGCGATCTGGTTTCATCACCAGATCGCCCCTTTGTCCATTCATGTTGCCGCGCCCGGTTTGGATGGCTCCGGCCGGGCGCGGTTTTTTTGAAAGATAAAATGACGTTCTTTACTTCCGGTGATACCCCGCTATCGACTTCCGGAGATGCGGCAATTGACGTTTTGTCCGGCATCGCAAACCCGACTCAGATAAATCTACACGTTAGCCACAAGACCGCGAATGTCGATTTTCAAATCAGCTTTGACGGGGGAGCAAAGTGGATAACCGTGCGCGGCTGGAACGAAGGATCGTGCATAAACCTAGACCGCGTTGAAATCGCCGCTACATCGGTAAAGGTGCGGCGCGTGCCTGGCGGAACCAATATCACTGGCATTATCGCCGCCGCCTTCACCGTAGCGCAAGAGCCGAAGTTCCTTAGTTAACACCAAACGGTTCTGCACGCGTTGTGCGGAACATGCCGTCAGAGTCCCTGGCGGCATTTCAAACAATGAGGACCCGACCCGCGGCCCCGCCGACAAGTTTCGCAGCTTGAACGCGGGGCGCGTTTGTTCTAGGACTACCCATGAGCAAAAAAGAGATATGGATTCATTTTCCATACGGCATCGGCGACATGGTAATGCTGACGGGTTCCATGCGGTCGATTTTTGACGCCTACCCGAATGAATACAGCTTTTGCATCAACTGCACGCCGGGCCGGGAGGCTGTTTTTGAAAACCTTCCCGACGTGCGCACTGGAATGAGCGATAGCTCTGATTTTGGCGGCCAAATATTTTACGACAGCCGCGCCACTACCCACGTCATCGAAATCTATCTACGCCAAATCTGCGATCTGATCCGCCGGCCAGTACCGCCGGCTCACGCGCGCGGATGGCTGATTTTGAGCGATGAAGAGACTGAGCTGCCCGCGCCGGTGGCCGGCCAATATTGGGTGATGAATTGCAGCCACAGAAACGACGCAACCACAAAAGCATGGCCTGCCGAGAATTGGCAACGCGTGGTCGATGAGACGCGGGCAACCTTTGTGCGGATCGGCGGCAAATCAGACCTTCACCCTCAGATCAACGGCGTGCGCGACCTGGTGAAAAGGACAACCCTGCGGGAATTGATCGCAATAGTGCGTCACCCCAACTGCATCGGCGTTGTCTCTGGCGACACTGGCGTTATGCACATCGGCGCGGCCTTTGAAAAACGGCTGGTGACGGTTGCCGGCGATCGCACGCTCGCCTCGTGGATCCGCTATCCCGACCACCATTGGCTGGCAACTGGTTTGCCGTGCGGATGGTGCAACAAGTCGCGCACGTTCCCCATGCCGCCGGATGAACTACCGCCGGGCCCGAGCCGCAACGCAATCAACGTGCTGACGCTGCCGATCGCGATGTGTGACAATCACGGCCCTGGCCGCTTCGCCAAGTGTATGAGCGACATAACCGCCGAAATGGTTATCGAGGCGATGGCGAACGCCGGCAAGCTATAAGCACGCTGCCATTTCCCTAGACGAACGATTCGCACATCCGCCGGCCCGTTAGCACGTCGGAAAGTAAGCGGCGGGAAAAAGGTCTTAAGGTTGATCGCGCCTTGTGATCGCCGCTTGCTGAGCCGCCGGCACGATAGACGCATAAGTTGCCTGGACGTGCTTTGGTGTCGTAATCATCACTTCCGCGACTAGATTCACCAACCCAAAAAGCTTGTTGGCCGTCTCCGTGTCATCAGTCAGATGAAGCACGCCCGGATGGACAGCATTGTTTCCGACAACACGTACCGTATCCATGGCTTGCTGTATTAGTGGCGGCAGGCCCTTTCTAACGAGCGCGCCGATATCGTTGTTGATGTTGTCGCCCGGCTCGCCAAGATGCCTGCAGAGTTTTTGAATGCACAGCCGCAACAGCGCTGCCGCCCCGCGCGGAGAAAACCCCAGGATTTGCCGGGCCTCTTCATAATCTGCCTTTATGTCATCCGGCAAATCCGCGTTGGGATGAGGGGCGCATGAAGTCAGCGGGAATACCATATTTCCTTCAAACCAGACAGAGAATCCCTCGCAGTGCGTGCAGAACGCGAATTCAAAATTGGGAACGCAGAAACCGCTTCCGTTCCGATATACGGCGTTACATCCTGTCCACGTTTGCTTAGCGTACGCAGAGCAGTGAGGACAATCGAACGCAGTCCCTTTTAATTTTGGCTCCCTCATAGCCACAATAATAGGCGGCCCCTTACATTGCAGCAACTTTCCAGGCCGATCCGCCGGCCGGCGCGGGAACGCTCTAGGATTTCATCGCTAGTTCAATCGCAGCGCGGGCCGCATCGCTCATTGATGGATACTTCCCCGATTTTTGAAACTTCCTCAGCCAGTCGGCCATTTCCGGCGCGACTGCAAATCTAACCACGCCGCCGGTATACCTTCCGGTTCCGGCCGGCCTTCCCCTGCCTTTTTGCACAATCCCTTTAGCCACGCCGCAAGTGTAGTTTTCCGGCCGGCATTTTCAACGCCAAAAGAAAAACCGGAAAAATCCTCTTGATTTAACGCGCCAAAAGAATAGCTTATCTTTAGCGCCGCTGAACGTCAGCGACCAAAACGAAGCAGCCCGGCAAGGTGATTCTTGGCGGAAAGACCTTGCCGGGCCTTTTGGAGGCGCAAATATGCGCAAAAGCTCAAAGTCTGTCAAGGCAAAACGCGACAAGTGGGTTGATCTGGACGGCGAAAACATGGAAGGCGAGACGATGGGGATCCGAGTCCCACCGGCCTACAAGCGAAAGCCCGTTGTCGTTCGCCCTGGCATGATGGTCATGCCGCCGTTTAGCGATGAAGCCGTTGTCGTGGCCGTGTTCCCCGATCTGGTCGTGTTCCGGTTTGAAAACGGCAAGTTCGACGCCGCGCGGCCGGCCGAGTTGTTCGGAGCGGGCCTAACAACCGGCCCGGCAAAAAAAATTCGGTAGTAGCGCCGTCATTTTCTGGACGTTTCCTTATAGTGGTGCATGAAACCGAACACAGACGAACAATCAATGCTTGTGACGCGGGAAGAATTAGCCCGTCGATGGTCTTGCACGTCCCGGCACATCGACAACCTTGTCACGCGCGGCGAGATCGCAACCACACGCATCGGCCGCCTCGTGCGTTTTTCCCCGGATGAAATCGAGCGATACATCGCCGAGCAGACAAAGGCGACGGAGCATGCCAAGTGAGAGTAAGTACGGCCGATTTCATGGAGTTCGTGCGGCTCCGCAAGGGCGTCCCTCTCAAAACGGGCACCAATGAGCTTTACGAGGAAACGGCGTTCAATTTCTTCAAGCTCATTGTGCGGCGCTATCCGCCGGGGCATGGCGCCCACGATCAGGCCCGCAAGCTCGGCAAGGACGTGACGCGGGCCTACATGCAGTTTCACGACGCCCACAAGTTCGACGAACTTAATCAAGAATGCTGGAAGGCAATCGGGGCAATGGTTGAGTACCTCGACCAGCAGGGATTGAAACACTAACAGCGGCAAAAGCCGCAAGGAATGCAAATGTCAGACATTGGACTTATTCGAGCTACCCAGCGACTCGGCGGCGCATCTGGTTTCGGGTTCACATGGACGCACGAGCTTGTGCCGATCCAGCCGTGCGAATTCAACGGCCTTCCAGATGAAGCACAGGAGCGGATCATCTTGGCATGTGGCGACCTTGATCTTTTTAGTGTGGAAGGATTCGCGATTAAGTGGCCGAAAGTGGACCCGACCGATGCCAGCTTGATGCAGACGCTTCTGACGGGAATGAACGCCGGCATATTCCGTGTCGGCGAGGGATCGGACGGACACAGGAGCGGCATCTTTGCCAGCATCAAGTCACTCCCGCCGGCTTTGCGGCAATCACTCATTGACGGCGGCGAAAGCGCGTCCGAAATCGACGCGGCTGTTGCAGCGACGGCCGTCTAATCGTCCCTTTTGCCCCTTGCCCCGGCCGGCGCGAATCACAACCCGCGCCGGCCGTTTTTCGTTTAGGAACCCCCACCATGGCCAGCATCAGCGACGATAAAAACGGCCGCCGGCGATTGATGTTTTTCGACACCGCCGGCAATCGCCAAACGATCTACCTGGGCAAAATCCCAAAGGATGACGCGCAGGTTTTCAGGATGCACGTAGAGCAAGTAGTTTCCGCGGCGATCCGTGGCAGCGCGCCACCGGATAAAACCAGCCGATGGCTTGCGGACCTTCCCGACAAGATGCGCAATAAGCTGGCCAAGTACGGCGTCGGCACCGCCCGGCAATCGAGCGAGCTTGGCGCTTTCCTTGACCAGTACATTGCGGCGCGCGTGGACGTGAAGAGCGGTACGGCTTTGGTCCTGGGCCACGCGCGCCGCAACCTGATCGATCACTTTGGCAAGGGCAAGCAACTGCGCGCGATCACACCCGGCGACGCCGACGCCTGGCGGCTCGCCCTGATCGCCGAAGGCCTGGCCAGCAACACGATCCGGCGGCGAACCGGTGTAGCGCGGCAATTCTTCCGCGCGGCGCAGCGGGCCAAGCTGGTGGATGACAACCCATTCGCTGATCTTCCGGCCACCGTGCAGGGTAGCACGGCCCGCGATCACTTTGTAAGCCGCGACGATGCTCAGAAGGTCTTAGACGCCTGTCCGGATGACCAATGGCGTCTCCTCTTCGCCCTGAGCCGCTTCGGCGGCCTGCGATGCCCGTCTGAACATCTGGCATTGAAGTGGACGGATGTGGATTGGAGGGGCGGCAAGCTGCGCGTGCCGAGTCCCAAAACCGAGCATATCAAGGGCCTTGAGCAACGCATCATTCCCTTGTTCCCAGAGCTTCGGGCGCCGCTGGCGAAAGTGTTAGAGCAAAGCCGCGGCGGGCTCGATGAACCGATCATCACCCGGTACCGTGACACCAACTGCAATCTACGCACGCAACTTTTCAAGATCATCAGACGCGCCGGCTTGACGCCCTGGCCGAAGCTTTTCCAAAATCTGCGATCGACGCGCGAGATTGAATTGTGCAACGAACACCCCGAACACGTCGTAGCGCAATGGATCGGCCACACGTCGGCGGTAGCAAGAAAACACTACTTGCGAGCAACAGAAGATCACTTCCAAAAAGCAGCGCAAAACACAACGCAGAAGGTAGGCGAAACTAGGGAAATCGAGACGAATGGAGTCGCAGCAACACAGCTAAAACAAGCGGATTCGCACGATATCCAGCATATTCCACAGTCCCAGCCGGCTCATTGAATTCTGGTTCGATTGATAGGTCAGGCCGCGGCGGGCGTGATGCCGCGCTTGATGTCGTACTGGCGGCGGCGTTCGGGGTCGCGGAGGACGCGATACGCCTCGGAGATCGCCTGGAACATCAGGACCTGATCGGCCGAGCGACTGGCGTCGGGGTGGCATCGCCGCACGGCTTGGTGGTAGGCAACTCGAATCTGCTCGTGCGTGGAGGTGGGAGCGATCGCGAGCAGTCCGTAGTAATCGGCAACCGCTTTAAGCTTCGGCATGACAGCGTTCGCCGCGGCCGATTCCTTCTCCGCCTTGGCTTCTTCGAGCCGCGGGATGAAGCCGAAGCGCGCCAGGTTATGCAGAGCGGCCCGCAGGCCCGGCTTGATCTCGACAAACGCCAGGCCGATTTCCGGCCCGCCCGAGCTGCCGCGGCCAATGCGCACCACGCGGCTTTTCAAAGTCACTTGACATTGATCCGACTTGAGGACAACCGAAACCAGTTGGCCGACCCCCACATTCACTTTCTTGGAAGGCCGCACGCGCACGCCGCTGCCGGATAGATCCACCACCTCGCCCAGATTGGAGGTGAGCACGTCGGTGGTAAATCGTTCCTCCGACCGCTTACTGCGGCGGCGGGTGACTTTGCGAGCCTTGGTCAGGAAACTCCACACATCCCTTTTTTCGGAACCATTGGGTAAATGCTTTAGTTGGATTATTTGCCAGTGAGCGTCGGAGGACCGAGAAAAAAGGCCCGGGAGGATTGGGATTACGATCAAGATTATGATTAGGAATGAGATTAAGACGAAGAGAAAGATTAAGAGCAGGAAGGCGGCCGCCGCCCGAACGCGATCCTATTCCTCATCCTAATCCGGCGTTGGTTCGCGTCGCGATAACGAGGCGTCAAACCCCTGCAGCAGGTCCAATAGCTCATCCAAAATCACTTCTCTGCCAGACGTTTGAACATTCCCCCGAGCCGCCGCTCGATTTTGTCCGCGGCTTTGCCGACGCGGCGAGTGATCTCCTGCTTGCTGAGCGGCTCCAGCAATATCTTTCGGCCATCGACGCTCAGCTTCAGGGGCGTCTTCTCGTCAATGTCCAGTAGATCGAGAATTGGCCGGTCGATAATCACCGCCAAAGAGTTGCCTTGGCGCGTGAGATGCTTAATCTTCATTGGAACTCCTTTGTCGAACTCGGCGAGCGTACGAAACGGCATACGTACAACGTAAGAATATAATACGTACATCGGCTCGAAGCAAGGCTCTTATCGAATCCGAGCTAGAGGCCATCACATTTGCCGTCGCCGACGGGTCTGTGGACAAACAAGCAGCGATGGTCTTTTTCAAGTCCCGCGTGGTGACGGAAGAGTAGCCCGTGCGGGAAATCCACTGCTTTCATGCTTCAACACGATCGCGGTACAATCGAAAGACATGATCCTCGCCGCCGCTTATTGGCCTACTCATGCGATGCCGCTGATGATTGCCATCCTTTGTTTGATGGCGATTTCGTATCGGTATTACAGCGCGTTTCTGGCGGCGAAGGTCGCGGTGCTGGATGACTCACGGGCGACGCCGGCGATGCGGATGGGGGATCGGCAGAATTATGATCCCACCAGCAAGTGGGTGCTCTTCGGTCATCATTTCGCGGCGATCAGCGGCGCGGGGCCGCTCATCGGGCCGGTGCTGGCGGCGCAGTTTGGGTATCTGCCGGGCCTGCTCTGGATCGTCATCGGCGTCTGCCTCGGCGGCGCCGTGCAGGATTTTCTGGTCCTGGCGGCGAGCATTCGTAGAAATGGAAAATCGCTTGCGGAAATAGCACGCGAGGATATCGGCCGCGTCGCGGGAACCGCCGCCGCTACCGCGATTCTTTTCATCATCATCATCGCGCTGGCGGGATTGGGAAAAGTCGTCGTCAAGGCGCTCGGCGGCGAGCAGGTGAAATATCCCGCCGGCAGCAAGCTTGTTTTGGCCGAAGGAACTTCCGCACGTGCTGGCGGCCGCGAGCGCGGCGATTACCAGATCCCCGCCGGGGCAAAGCTCATCTGGCCGGGTGGAGAGATGGAACTGAGCAGCCCCTTCACGCTGCACAGCGTCGATCCGCTGGGGCCAGTCACTTCCGGCTCCACGATCACTTTGCCGTCGACTGCTTATCGCGTCGTGCCTGGATCATCCTGGGGCACATTCACAATTGCCTGCACGATTCCAATCGCGCTGTTCATCGGGTTTTACATGTATCGCCTGCGGCCGGGGCGTGTGCTCGAAGCCTCCATCATCGGGGGACTTCTGACGCTGGGCGCGACGGTCCTGGGCGGCTGGGTCGCGCATCAAAAATTCGGGGATATCTTCAATCTCAGCGCCAGCGCCATCACCTGGCTGATGGCGCTCTACGGCTTTATCGCGGCGGTGCTGCCGGTCTGGGTGCTGCTCTGCCCGCGCGACTATCTGAGCAGCTTTCTTAAGATCGGCACGATTGCGCTGCTCGTCGGCGGCACCATCCTGGCCAATCCAAAGCTCGAAGCGCCAGCCATCAATCACGTTTTCATTCACGGTGGGCCGACAGTGCCGGGAAACATCTTCCCCTTCCTCTTCATCACGATCATGTGCGGCGCGATCAGCGGGTTTCATGCGCTGGTCAGCAGCGGCACGACTCCGAAGATGATCAAGCGCGAATCGGACGCGCGGACGATCGGCTACGGCGCCATGCTGATCGAAGGCCTCGTCGGTGTCGTCGCAATGATCGCGGCCGCCACGCTCCCTTCGCCCGACTATTACGCGATGAATACCGATCTGGACAAAGTCCCCGCGTTTCACGCGAAGATCCTGGAAGTGGGCGGCGGCGGCGGGATCGAGCACATCGCGATGTACGAGCAAAACACACAGGAATCGCTCCGCGGCCGCACCGGCGGCGCGGTGACGCTCGCTGTCGGAATGGCCCATATTTTCGACCAGGCCGCGGCGCGCCTATGGCGCGGCGGCGAGGGTGCGCTGCGCTCGATGTGGCCCTATTGGTATCACTTCGCGATCATGTTCGAGGCGTTGTTCATTCTCACCACGATCGACGCCGGCACGCGCATCGGCCGGTTTCTATTGCAGGAAATTGCCGGCCGCGTCATTCATCCGAAACTCGGCCAAACGAGTTGGTGGCCCTCCGCCTGGCTCAGCACGGCGCTGATCGTGCTCGGCTGGGTTTACTTCATCAGCTCCTCGAGCATGGCCGCCATCTGGCCGATGTTCGGCGTCGCCAATCAAATGCTCGCCGTGATTGCGCTGGCGGTTGTCACCGCATACCTCGCTAATGAAGGCCGCGTGCGATATGTGTGGACGACGGTCTTCCCGATGCTGGTGGTCGCGACGACGACCACGACCGCCGCCTCGCAGATGCTGGCCCGCCAGCTCACAACGATCGCCACGCAGTTTCATAATCCTGCTGGGGCAAGCCGCACGATGGCGATCATCAACGCCGCCGTGCAGGGCGCGCTGATCTCGGTAATGCTGATCTGCGGCTGGCTGATCGCCATCGGCGCGGCCATCAAGGTGTGGGAAGCATGGCATCGCCCATCGCCGGCGGCGAGGCGCGGGTTTGCTACGGTGGGAAGGGAATAGGCCGCAAGCTCAGAACCCTCTCCCCTGACTTCGACGAGCTCAGTCGAGTCGTACTCAGGTGAGAGGGCAGGGTGAGGGGACGGCGAGTCGCGACATGGCGCGGTTCGCAAAGAGACGCATCAGTCCCCTCACCCCAACCCTCTCCCCTGAGTACAAGGGAGAGGGAGAATGCCCGTCCAATTCCTCGCGCTCCACGCTTAACGGACGAATCCGAATATTGCGACGGCGCAGCGCACTGAGAATCCGTGGCCTCGCCAAGGCTCGTACACGGCGTGGTGAACGGTTCTCGTAGCACGAGCAATTCTCGAAAGACTTAAACTGTCCGCCACGCCGGGAACGAGCGACAGCGAGGGCCCGGATCCTCAGTGCGCTGTCCCTACCCCTTCAGTGCCGCTCGCAATTCCTTCGCCACCGTCTCGATATGCATCTCTTCCAGCTCCGGATAAACCGGCAGCGCCAGCACCTCGCGGCAGGCGAGCTCCGTTTCCGGCAACGATCCCGCCGGCACATTCAGATACGCGAAGCATTCCTGGCTATGCAGCGGGATGGGGTAGTAGATCGCGCTGCCGATCCCTTTGTCGGTGAGATGTTGCTTGATGCGATCGCGGTTGGGGACGCGGACGACGTATTGGTTGTAAATACTCCAATTGCCTTCATCGATGCGCGGCGTCACCGCGCCGCTGCCGGCCAGGAGCTTCTCGTACATCGCCGCGTGGCGTCGGCGGGCGTCGTGCCAGCCGGGCAGGTACTTGAGCTTCACCTCCAGCACCGCCGCCTGGATCGCGGCCAGGCGGAACATCCCGCCGATCATTTTGTGGTGGTAGGCATGGCCGGAGCCGTGCACGCGCAGCAGGCGGCACTTCTCGGCAAACGCATCATCGCTCGTACAGATCGCGCCGGCGTCACCGAACGCGCCAAGGTTTTTCGTCGGATAAAAGCTCAGGCACCCCGCGAAGCTCAGCGAGCAGGCTGGCTTGCCCTGCCGCGTCGCGCCGATCGCCTGGGCGGCGTCTTCGATAACCTTCAGCCCGTGCTTCGCCGCGATCTGGTTGATCTCTTCCATCTTCGCGCATTGGCCGAACAGATGCACCGGCAGAATCGCCCTCGTGCGCGGCGTTATCTTCGCCTCGATCTGTGCCGGATCGATGTTGAACGAATGCCGCTCGATATCGACAAAGACCGGCGTCGCCCCCAGCCGCGCGATCGAGCCGGCGGTGGCGAAGAACGTAAACGAAGGGCAGATCACCTCATCGCCCGGCCCGATGCCCAACGCCATCAGCGCGCAGAGGAGCGCATCGGTCCCGCTGCTCACGCCGATCGCATGCTTCGTCTGGCAATACTCCGCCAGCTTCTTTTCAAACCGCTCGACATAGGGCCCCAGGATCAGAGCCTGCGAATCGCACACTTCATCGATCACCCGCCGAATCTCATTACGAATCGGCAGATACTGCGCCGTCAAATCAAGCAACTTCACATTCATAAGGCGAGACATGTTAAGACGATCGCAGGCAAACTCAACCTCCATCCGCGGATCACCCGCCTCTACCCAACGCATCATCTTTCCCGCACAATCCGGCATGTCAACGCCGCGACGTCATCGGTCCGCGCGCTTTCGGGCGACGCCTTTCGGCTCTCCGCTGTCCGCTTCGATCATAACTTGATCTGCTCCCGCAGCTTTTGTTTTATCTCCAGTTCTCTCTGCTCCTTCTGCAATTGAAGCCGCTTTTGCTCCACAGCTTCCCGCCTCGCGGCAGAACGGTTTTCACGGTAGATTTCCGTGGCTCTTGGAAGCCACGTCTTGAAGTAGTCGACAATATGTTGAATCTCGGTGTCGTTGGCGGAGATTGTGGCCCGGTCCCCGGCGAATCTGAATGCCTCGGGCCCCTTGCCCCAAACCGACGTGTAGTTGCCTATGTTGCGCAGCGCGTGGATCCACCCATCATTCACGAAACGACTTAGCACCAGCGTGAGCTGCCCATTCGCCCAATCGAAATCAATGATACGGATAGGTTGCAGAGCCAGAGGATCGTCTTCCTCGCCAACGGGAATCACCGTGTTCTGAATCTCAGACAATCGCTGGCGCGCGACAAAATCTTGCTTTCGCGCAACGAACAAGTTCTTGACCGCGTCGATGGATTCAGGGCGCTCCGAGGGCTCTTGGCGAATCATGCGCTCGACGATTTCATCAACCCATCCGAGCGTAGGAAGTTGCGCCTGAACAGTCCGATACCCTGCGCCATGTGGCACGACGCCGGTGAAGAACTCATTGAGCATGAGGCCCAACGCGTAAATGTCGGCACAGATGCCCACAGTTTGGCCCCGTTGCCGCTGTTCTGGAGCGGCATACTGGAAATTGGCGAGTCGATCGTTGTCCTTCGTCTCGACAGCTGTATAAAGATCCTCGTCTGTGAAGTGGGCGATCCCGAAATCGGCAATGACTAGTGCGTCTCTGGTCGCGTCATAAAGCACGTTCTCTGGCTTCAAATCGCGATGTACGACCTTTTGAAGATGAGCGGCTTCAACCCCACTCATCAGTTGATCGAAGTATCGGAGTTTTCGCTGAGGATCGGTAAGGTCGCGGAACAGCCCGCGCATCGTCTTCGCCATGAACGGCATGACGTAGAATGGAGTCCCGTCATGGCTGCCACGGTCGACAACCCTGATAATGTTTGGGTGCCGGCACGACTCGCAGAAGAGTATTTCGTTCTTAAATCGCTTGCGCTTTGTGGAGTTAGCGCGGCCGATATCAAGCATCTTTATGGCGACCGTGTCGCCTGACTGATCGACCGCCTCCCATACCTTTCCGGCACCACCTTCGCCGATTACCTTAACGAGGCGGTACTGACCGAACGTGGTTTCAAGCGTTTGATCTTTTTTCATGTGTCCCGCCTCTCGTCTCGCGATGGTTTCGGGCGTTTTGTGTTCGTTGGTCGCAATTCGAATCGTGGTCTTCGTGATTGCGTCACGCAAGATCGCCTCTGCTTGATCGATTAGTTCGGGCATGGTTTCGGCGCGCACATGATTTCCCACCGAGATTTCGCCAATAATCGACAGATCAAAACCAAGGTCCAGAGCCACCAGCCCCATTCGCTCATGCGCGGCGGCTAAATGACCGCAGACCTGTTTTATCTCACTCCGCGCACGCCGGACGCGCACTTCGTCGCCCGGATTGTCATAATGCCATTCTTCCCCACCACCAGACATCGGCGCATGAGTGTCACGCTCGGCCAACCGTAAAGCACTGAGTTGGGACAGGCAGTAGTTAGCGTCATCACTGAACGACTCGTACCGGCTCGTGAGCAGCGCGGGAGCCACTTTCGAAAGCGCGAGGAGCTCGTCTATCACCATTCCGAGCAACTCGTCATCGAGCGGGTCGTGCTCTCGGCCATGGGGAGTGGTTTCGCGCTTGATCCACTCTTGAATCGCGGTCCCCGTCCCCGGCCCCGTAAAATGCAGAATGTGCTCACAGTACTCGATTGCTTCGTCACTTAGGGCGGAAGTGGTCTCCATCCAAGCGTTCGCGATCTGCTGTGCGCGCTCCTTCTCCTCGGCTGTCGACTTGCTCTCAAGGTGCGCAGCCTGTGGTAGCGACCGATTCCCCCGCAGTTTATTCACCAGAAAGGAGGCTCGCGTACACGATTCAACCAATCCAACTCCGCGCACCGCGTAGGATTGCAAAGCCGCTGCGCGCTCGGCAGCCTCCGCCGGTGATGCGTGCGCGGCCTGAGTTCGCTTCGGACTGGATTTAGATGCGGTCTCTGCCATTCGGGAAACGATAGGGGTGAAACCACAATTCGGCAACGACCAGATTAAGGGGTACGTGGGCAGAGAGCCGAACAACGTAGATCTATTCTGTGGCTCCGACCATCATATGATTTCTCCGACGTGCCGGCAGAGGCGCGGTTACTGATCTGGCAATTGGCGATCATGGCGGCGGCGGCGAAAGACCCGCGGGTCAAGAAGCGAGCCCTCACCAATCTCAACATCCCCTGGCCACCCGGCGGACAGAGGTCGATTCCAAAGTCCTGGCCAACCTCCTACGGCTCAATCAGGAGCGCAGCGCTGGGGAAACGCGCTGACAGACAGGAAGTCATAGCGATTTACGCGCGGGGCTCGAAAATTCTTTTGCCATAATCCCCGTAGCGGGCGGTAGTTGGGCGCGACGAAAGATTTTCGGATTTTTATAACTTTTTGGTCCGATTCCCGACTACGACACGACCGCAAGTGTTCATTTGACAAACACTTACGGCCGACAAAATCGCCGAAGGGGGTCATAATTTGTAACTCCTGGGGCGACGGGCAATTACAAAACAAAATGATAACTTTTTGCCCTATAGTAGAGAAGGGTGTTTTGGGCAGTTGTGAAAAAAAATTTGCAATCCGAAGATTTTTCTTCGCCGAGCTGCGGCGCGCGGGTCGTAAGTCGTTGATTGGCACTGGTTTATATTGGAAATGGGGTCATATTTTGCAACTCATGCTGCGGCAGCAGGTTACAACCGAAAAAGGAAATATTTTGCTATATAGTGGGAGAGGGAGGTTTCGGGTTTCGAGTTTCAAGGTAGAGAACACAGGCTCTTCAACGCAAAACCCGGAACGCGAAACCTTAAACTATACATATAATGTATGGGTTCTGTCAGAAGAGCAAGGGGTTGGCCGCTGAGGGCGCAAAGAGCGCAGAGACGTTTCGGGAGTTCGGGCGCGTCTCTGCGCTCTTGGCGATCTCTGCGGCTGATTCCGAACAATGTGTTGCGCCAAATGTTGAAGAATGTTGCGCTGCCGTTCAAGGGTTTGGCGGAAGGCGCGCGACTCGAAGCCGCCGCGTGGCAGTCGCGCCAGGAGTCGCGCCCAGTCGCGCGGCACCGCGCTGGCGACCACCATCCTCGCCTGCTCGGTGCTCATCCGTGCCCTATCGGTGGTTGAAGACGTGTTGGAATCCTCAATGAAACATGCAACAGGAGTACGTGAAACCAAATGATTTAAAATTTGATTCACGTTGTTTCGTCGGCGGACAAGGCGGCCCGACACTGTCCTCGAAACTTGAAATCCGAAACTGCTCCCGACCTCTGCGCATTCGCGCTTCCGCGTGCGACTTCAATCGTTTGAATGCAACACGAAGGCGTTGCAATGCAACGAAATGATGAGAAAAATGATGCAAAACGTTGAGGACTTTATGCGGAGTGCGTGGCGATCAACTGCGGTGACTTGGGGCGGCGTGGACGCACTCCGCATAAAGTCCTGTTGAGCTGAACCGATCGTCACTATGGGGATTGCTTCTGTTGGGGCGGGGCCAGA
>DATBDZ010000021.1:0-1979 GCA_036276235.1 Humisphaera sp.
TGTGGATCCCAATGGCATCAGCACTGACTCGCGCAATCTGCTCACCGACGCCAAATCGCGCGGCGTCGCCGTCTTCTCCGCCAACGTCATGACGATGTATTTCGGCCCGCGCTTTTCGAAGGGCCGCCGCATGAGCGATGTGTCGATCGCCAGCGCCAAGCGGGCTTACGAGCAATGCCAGGCGATCGATCCGCAAATCAAGATCGGACTGACGCCGCTCATCGGGCTCAATCGCCAGATGAACGAGGACTTCACACTTGACGATGCGCAGCGGCTGCGGGAGTGGGCGAGCGGGACGCCCTGGGTGTGCAGCATCGGCTTCTGGTCCACCAGCCGCGACAGCGGCGTGCAGCGCGGAAGAGGCGGCGGAGATGCCGCCGTCACGCAAACGCCGTGGGCTTATTCGAAGATCTTCCAGCAATTCACAGCAATGGAAGCGCCGGCGCCCGCGGTGCCGACGACGCTGCCGAGCAAAGCCACCGCGGTATTGCGCGTGCTCTTACTCACCGGCGGCAATCACGATTGGCGCGCAACAACTCCCTTTCTTCGCAAGATTCTTTCCGATAGCGGGCGGTTCAGCGTGCAGGTTTCTGAAGCGCCGTCAGGCCTGACGGCGCAAACGCTTTCCGGTTTTGACGTGCTGATTGATGACTACAGCGCCGGCAACCTGGGAGACGAATCGCAAAGGGCGATCGCGGATTTCGTTGAATCGGGAAAGGGAATGGTTGTCACTCGGGCCGCGCTTGATTCAATGTCGCGCCAAGCGTGGCCCGGGCTTGCGGAAATGATCGGTGTCTCGAATGCTTCGTCTACCGCGAGGGGCAAGCAAGAGGCGAATCATTTCCTTCGGGCGACGCTCACGCAACCGCAGCATCCAATTGTCGCCGGATTCAATGGCGACTTGCGCATTGCGGATTCGCTTGATCCTGAACTGACACCTCGATCGCACGATCAGGTTTTGGTGGACGCCAGCGACGAAGCTTCCGACGGACCGCACTCGCCGATGCTCATCACCAATGCAGCCGGCAACGGAAGAATTCTGAGCCTCGCGCTCGGCCACGATCTGGCGGCGATGCAGGAGCGATTGTTCATCACCAGCTTCTTGCGCGGCACCGAATGGGCCGCTAGCGGGAATGTGACGCTGAGCGCTGAACTGGGTTTGCCGGAGCCGCGGATTGATGCCGTGCGAACGCTACTTGTCACCGGCGGGCACGATCATGAAGCCGCGTTTTACTCGCTTTTTGATGGCTACAAAGACATTACCTGGACCCCCGTCGCCAACAGCGCCAGCGCGTTTCAGAAGGATTTTCGCGACAAGTACGATGTGCTGATCCTCTACGACTTCACGCGCGACATGGATGACAACGCGAAGAAGAATCTCCGCGAATTTGCCGAGAGCGGGAAGGGAATCCTCGTCCTGCATCATGCGCTGCTCGATTTTCAGCAATGGGCCTGGTGGACGCAGGAAGTGGTGGGCGGCAAATATCGGCTCGCTCCCGAAGGCGGCAAACCATCATCAGCCGCACTGATGGGGCAGGATTTCTTTGTGACGCCGCAGAAGCATGTGATCACCGCGGGTATCGCTCCGTTTCATCTATTCGATGAGGCTTACAAGCGGATGCTGATTTCGCCGGATGTGACGCCGCTGCTGACGACCGATAACCCCAACAGTGATCCGACAATCGCCTGGATCAGTCCGTACGCAAAATCGCGCGTGGTCTACATTCAGCTTGGTCACGGCCATGGCGCGTTCGGGCATCCGTCGTACCGCGCGATCGTTCACAACGCGATTCTGTGGGGCGCGGGTCGGATCAATTGACGGGAATACACCGTCTGCCAAGGCCCGTCATGCTGAGGTACTCCGAAGCATCTGGCTGACTCGCGGAATCGGCCAGATGCTTCGGAGTACCTCGGCATGACAATGACTTGCCTGATATTGCACAGAAATAAGTCTTCTGTTTCGCGAGGCAACTATGAAA
>DATBDZ010000022.1:0-26957 GCA_036276235.1 Humisphaera sp.
GTACGCTAAAAGCATCGGACTATTGCCTGAGGCGGATTATTGCGGATTCATCGATGTGGATTCATGGGCTATAATCATGGTGTGAGTGCGATGGACCCATCCCGCCCGGAAAACCTTCCCAGCCATAATATTCCCGATCCCGCGGTCCGGAGGCTCAGCCTCTACCTGCGGCAGCTCGAAGCCTTCAAACGCAAGGAAATGCGCACCATCTCCAGCCGCCAGCTGGGGGAGAGCCTGAACCTGACCGATGCGCAGGTCCGAAAAGATCTGGCTTATTTCGGTCAATTTGGGCATCCGGGGATCGGATACAGCGTTGCCGACCTGATCGCGCAGGTGAAGCATATCCTCGGGACCGACAAAACTTGGAATGTTGTCCTCGTCGGCGTGGGAAATATCGGCAAAGCTCTGTCGGCGTACAAAGGCTTCGCCGCCAAAGGTTTTCGCGTAGTGGCGGTGTTCGATAATGATGCGGCAAAGATTGGCCGCAAGCTGGGTGGCATCGCGATTCAGCCGCTTTCAGAGATCCCGGCGGCGGTGGAAAAGCATGGCGTTAAGCTGGCGATTCTCGCCGTGCCGGCGGATAGCGCGCAGCAAGTCGCCGACCAGCTCATCGACGCCGGCGTCCGCGGATTGCTCAATTTCGCGCCCGTTTCGATCAATGTTCCCAAGGATGTGGCGTTGAATACGGTGGATGTGGCCGTTCAGCTTGAGCAGTTGTCATTTCAAGTAAACGGGCCGGCCGCCGGGCAGGTTGGATAACGTGCGGCTCGTGGCACGGGCGTCCCGCCGGCGTCCCGCCCGTGATTTCACCACGGAGGCACGGAGCGGCAGTTCAAATCCGAATCCCGAAATCCGAATCAATTCCGAAGTCCGAATGAAGAAATCCGAAAGCAGAAGCCACTAAGGACACCAAGACGAACACTAAGGGCCGCGAAGAAGAAACATCATGATTGCTCTTTGTGGTTCTTCGTGCTCCCTTCGTGTACTTCGTGGCTTTCTTCGCTTGGGGATTTGGTCATTCGGTCATTCGGATTTGATTCGGATTTCGGGGATTCGGATTTCGGAATTCAACGACCCCCTCCGTGTCTCCGTGCCTCCGTGGTGATAATTCATGGGCGGGACGCCCATGCCACAAAGATCAGGTAACGCAGCAATCTCGCGAACGACCCAGCGACAACAGAGTATTTAGAGAACGATGATGCGCCCGCGGCGAATACTATTGGTACTCATGGGGACGCTGTCGGCCGCACTGATCGGCTTAACTCGAACTCATGCCGATGATGCGCCAGTGGCCAACCCCGGCACGATCGACTTCGTACGCGATATCCAGCCGATCCTGAAGAACAACTGCTACAAATGCCACGGCGCCGACAAGCAGAAGGGGCAGATTCGATTTGATTCGCGCGAATCCGTTCTTGCCGGTGGGCAGACCGGAAAGGCAATCGAGCCGGGCAAGGGGCAGGAGAGCCGCCTGATTCATCGCGTGATGGGTTTGGATGGGGATGATCGGATGCCGCTCAAATCCGATCCGCTTAGCGACAAACAAATCGCTTTGCTTAAATCTTGGATCGATCAAGGCGCGAAGTGGCCCGATGGCGCATCTGTTGCCGACGCCACGATTGAGCGGCATTGGGCTTACATGAAGCCCAAGCGCGAGCCTCTGCCGAAAGTCAGCAACGAAGCGTGGTGTCGCAATCCGATCGACTACTACATTCTCGCGCGTCTGGATAAAGAAGGATTGACGCCCTCGAAGGAAGCTGATCGGACGACGCTGATTCGGCGAGTGAGCCTGGATCTGATCGGGCTGCCGCCGACGCTTAAGGAAGTCGACGATTTTCTGAATGACACGTCTCCGGATGCATATGAGAAAGTCGTCGATCGTCTTCTGGCCAGCCCGCACTACGGCGAGCGGCAGGGGATTCACTGGCTTGATCTGGCCCGCTACGCCGACTCCAACGGCTACGAAAAAGACCGCCAGCGCAGCATGTGGCCTTATCGCGATTGGGTGATCAACGCCTACAACAGCGATATGCCGTTCGATGAGTTCACGATCGAACAACTCGCCGGCGATCTGCTTCCCGATGCGACGCTTCAGCAAAAAATTGCCAGCGGCTTCAATCGCAACACGATGCTCAACGAAGAGGGCGGCGTCGATCCGGATGAGTATTTTTATTATGCGCTGGTCGATCGCGTGAACACCACTTCGACCGTCTGGCTCGGCAGCACGATCAACTGCTCGCAGTGCCACAACCACAAGTACGATCCTTTCACGCAGAAGGACTACTACCGGCTGATGGCCTACTTCAACAGCACGGCCCCCGAAACCACCAAAGGCGCCGGCTCTGATCCGCATGATGTAAGTGCGCGAGTGACTGTGCCGATGCCGCAGGTCGATGAGCTACAGAATCAGATCGCGCAGCTTGAGAAGAAACTGACCGAGACATCCGACCTGCTGACCGACGATCAGGCGGCATGGGAGCAAACGGTGGAATTGCCGCCGACCACATTGCCGGCCAACACCGAGCAAAAGGAACCGGCGGCCGCGCCGGCGCAGCGGCCCGCGCGCAATCGCCAGCGTGCGCCGGCGGCGAAGATTCCGGACAATATCATCACGATTTTGCGGTTGCCACGCGATGAACGCGATGACAAGCAACTGGCGACGGTCGCATCGTACTACCGCACGATCGCGCCGCGGCTGGAGTCGACGCGAACGAAAATCGCCGAGCTGAAAAAGCGCCTCACCGAAATCCCCAAAACTTCCCTGGTGATGCAGGAACTCCCCAAGCCGCGGCAGACTTACGTGCACATTCGCGGCGCGTTTCTGAGCGTGAGTGAAAAGGTTCAGCCGGCAACGCCCGTCGTGCTGACAAGCGCGACATCGCAAGTTTCTTCCGAAGAAAGCAAGACGGCGAATCGTCTCGATCTGGCCCGCTGGCTCGTGAGCACCGACAACCCGCTCACGGCGCGAGTCACCGTTAATCGAATCTGGGAGCAATACTTCGGCAAAGGCATAGTCGCCACCAGCGAGGATTTCGGCACGCAAGGCGAGCCGCCCATCAATCAGCCGCTGCTCGATTGGCTGGCGTGTGAATTCATGAAGCCGGCCAACGGCCAGCCGTGGAGCATGAAGGCAGTGCATCGACTGATTGTCACATCGGCGGCGTATCGCCAATCGTCCGCCGTCACGCCCGCGCTGCTGGACAAGGATCCATATAACCGCCTGCTGGCCCGTGGCGCGCGGTTTCGACTGCCGGCCGAGTTGATCCGCGATCAGGCGCTTTTTGCCGGCGGATTGCTCAGCGAAAAGATGGGCGGCCCCAGCGTGTTCCCGCTGCAGCCCGATGGCATCTGGCATCTCCCCTACAGCGGCGACAAATGGGTCAACAGCGAAGGCGAAGACCGCTATCGCCGGGGCATCTACACATTTCAGCGCCGTTCGTCGCCGTACCCGGAATTCGTCGCGTTCGACAAGATGTCATTGGAAGCGATCTGCACGCGAAGATCGCGCACCGATACGCCGCTGCAGGCGCTGACGACGCTGAACGATCCCGCCTTCATGCAGCCAGCGGCAGCCTTAGCGCGCCGAGCGATGACCGAAGGCGGAGACAATCCCGAAACCGAGGCGACGTTTGCATTTCGCACGATCCTCGCTCGTACTCCGACGGTTGATGAACTTAAGCGGCTAACTCTGCTCTACGACCAGATGCTCGAAAACTTCAGTAAAAATTCGGCCGATGCCGAAAAAGTCGCGCGAGGCGGTCTGCCGGCGCCAGCGAAGAACTTGCCCGCTCCACAGCTAGCCGCGTGGACGATGGTCTGCAATGTCCTGCTGAATCTGGACGAGACGCTGACGAAGCAATGATTGAATAAAGTGGCATGGGTTACCAACCCATGGTCCTGGTACACCAGGACATTGACCGATACTCCGGCCAATTCAGCAATGAGCGAAGCGAGCAGGAACGGCAGGAGAACAAATTCGCGGAGTACCTCGAACACGGGTTAAAAACCCGTGCTACGTGAACACTATGAACCGCCTCACGATCAATCAGGAACTCCACCGCGAAGCCCTCAAAGCGATCACGCGCCGCCAGCTTTTCCGCCGTTGCGGCACCGGCATGGGCGCGATCGCGCTGACTTCGCTCTTGAATGAAAATCTGTTTGGCGCAACGAGCTCGGCACCCGAGCTCGATCCGCTCGCCCCGCGCGCTCCGCACTTCGCGCCCCGCGCCAAGAATATCATTTATCTGCACATGGCCGGCGCGCCTTCGCAGCTTGATCTGTTCGACAACAAGCCCAAGCTCGCCGAATACAACGGCCAGCCGATCCCCGATTCGCTCACCAAGGGCGAGCGATTCGCCTTCATCAAGGGAACGCCCAAGGTGCTCGGCTCTCCCTACAAATTCGCCCGCTATGGCCAGGGCGGCGTCGAGCTTTCGGAATTGCTGCCGCACCTCGCGACCGTCGCCGACGACATCGCGGTCGTGAAGTCGATGCATACCGATCAGTTCAATCACGCGCCGGCGCAGCTTTTCGTTCACACCGGCTCGCAGATTCAGGGCCGCCCGAGCATGGGCTCGTGGGTGACGTACGGCCTGGGCACCGAGAATCGCGATCTGCCCGCGTTCGTCGTGCTTCTCTCGGGCCCCAACAATCCCGACGGCGGCACCTCGCTCTGGAGCAGCGGCTTTCTCCCCAGCGTCTATCAAGGCACGCAATTCCGCTCGCAGGGCGAACCGGTGCTGTTTGTTTCCAATCCATTGGGCGTGAGCGCCGATGTCCGCCGCAAGACGCTCGATGCGCTGCGCGATCTGAACGGCAGCGAGCTTTCCCGCACGGGCGATCCGGAAATCACCACGCGCATCGAGCAGTATGAGCTGGCCTATCGCATGCAGACGACCGTGCCGGAACTGAGCGATATCTCCAAGGAGCCGCAGGCGTTTCACGAGATGTACGGCACCGAGCCGGGCAAAGTGAGCTTCGCCAACAATTGTTTGCTCGCCCGCCGCCTCGTCGAGCGCGGCGTGCGGTTCGTACAACTCTACGACTGGGGTTGGGACACGCACGGCACCGGCCCCACCGACGACCTGATCACGCAACTGCCAAAGAAGTGCAAATCGATCGACCAGGCAAGCACCGCGCTGATCAAGGATCTGAAAAACCGCGGCTTGCTCGATCAAACCCTGATCATCTGGGGCGGCGAATTTGGCCGCACGCCGATGAACGAAGCCCGCAACGGGAGCAAATTCCTCGGCCGCGATCATCACCCGCACGCCTTCGCCCTATGGATGGCCGGCGGCGGCATCAAAGGCGGCCTCACCCTCGGCGCCACCGACGAGCTAGGCTACAACGCCGCCGAAGAGCGCGTACACGTCCACGACCTGCAAGCCACGATTTTGGCCGCGATGGGGTTGGAGCACACGCGGCTGACCTATCGCTTCCAAGGGCGAGATTTCCGGCTGACGGATGTGCATGGGAATGTGGTGAGTAAGTTGCTGGCGTGACCCGATCGGGGCGTTTACAGATCATCTGCCAAACGACGAAGCTGTGACACTGATTTGTCGAGCTGCTGCCGAGCCATGATCTCCAGATACTCCTCGATCGTCTTCGGGGGATTTTTTAGAGTATGCCGCTGACGGCGTGCAGCAAGACATACGGCTGCCGCATCGGTATTCAGAAGATCGACAAGCGCAAGATGCATCAGCAAATCGCGCAGAGGGGCCGGATACAGCACGCATGCATCAAAGAGGGCAGTGAAACTGGCCACCGATGGCCCCCAATTAATAACCCATGTTCAGTTGCTGCGCCTGCGCCGTCAACTCGCTGAGCGCTTTGAGCCGGCGGCGGTCGTGCTTCTGGCGATAGGCCATTAGATCGCTAAAGAGCACGCGGCGATGCGCGCCGACCTTGCGGGAAGGGATCTTGCCCCCATCGAGCAACTTCACGAGAAACGGGCGCGACACTCCCAGGGCGTCGGCGGCCTGCTGGGTCGAGAGCTCCGCCTGAATCGGAAGCAGCGCCACGGCGTGGCCCGCGGCCATCTCCGCAAGCAGCCGGATTAGAAGGCGCACCGCCGGCGCCGGTAGCGTAATTGCCTGGCCGCGCCGATCCGCGACGTGCAGCTTGAGGCTCCGGCTCGCATAACGCGCCAACTGCTTCTTTGATTCGCCGGCCAGTTCCGCTTCAGTTGCCGTCGGTGTTGCGGACTCGTGTAAAGTTGCAGTAGACATGTCGAGACTCCCAGCTGATCCTTTATTCTATCGGATGGACGAAACAAACGAAATAATCGAATTATTCGAAATTCGGCCGAGCCCTCCTGCAGGACGTCTCAGTAAAGCAGATTTTGACGCTCGTGGCGAACCAACAGCCGGCCGCCTCTATTCTCGCACCCGACGAATACTGGATCTCCGGCGTCAAAAAGCGGGGCACCAATCGTCACCCGGTCGGCGGCGGACCGGTCGTCAATCTCCAAAAGCGGGATAAGGGTAAAGCAATGTGCTAATTCGCCCCTAATCCCGCTGCCCACATCCAACGGAATTGGCCTCGGCGTACGCAAATCCGCGGCGGCGCGGCGCGGGGCCCGTCGCCGACTTGGCGCGGGTTCGCGCCGCCATGGCACGGGTGGACCCACTTCATGCGCTGGTCACCGAACTGACCGACAGAGTTCCCGCATTACTCGGTTGCTCGAAAAACACATTGGACACCATGGCGGCCACTTCGTAGTGCCCGGCTTGTTGGTAGGTGTGGGTTCCGAGAATGACGTAGCCGTGACGGCGCTTCGTTAACGTGCCGTCGGAGAGGTCGGAGCCGTCGCCCCAGTCGATCTGAATATCGAGGGTGACGCCGTTGCCAATGGACGATAGAGCGGCGGCGCTGATACGTCCGACAACCTGGGTGAAGGGCTGGCTGACGGGCACATGGATGGCGCGTCCGTTGGACGTGCGTGCCTTCACATGAACAGTACGGGTGAGCACGCGCACAAAAGAGTCGGCGGTGAGCGTGACGTGGATTTTGTAGAATCCGGAATTGGCGTATTGATGGCCGCCCACCACGCCGGTCAGCGCCGCATGCTTTAAGACCGGCTCTATCATGCCGTCGTTTGGAGTTGAACCATCGCCCCAGTCGATCGTCGCGTGCCCGCCGACCAGCGCAGCGCTGGTGCCGGTGCCGGTGACGGTTGTAAAGGTTGCAATCAACGTCTCCGTGGCGATCGCCGGCGGCATCGGTGCTGGGAGCGTGATCTGGGCGGGTTGGGTATCGGTAACGAGACTGATAACGACCGGCTCACTGGATGTCGGATCGGGCAGCGGCGCGTCGTCCGACCGATCATATAGCGACGGTTGAGTCGCGGTGATATCAGAAGCAGATTGAAAAGCGGGCGGAGGCGTCGGATCGGCCGCCGTGACCGGGCCTTCCAACCAATGGCCCGATGCATCAACCTTGCTCCAAACGAAACTCTCATCGTTCAGCCCCAAGACCTCCAGGCCGCCATCGCTTGTAAGACGGACATTCTCGGGTCGGCCGCTGGTGGCGTTGATCAGCACACGCCCGCCGATTCCGTAGTTGATGTCGAGCGATCCATCGGCCTTGAAGAGCGCAACGGAAATCTGATGATTCG
This sequence comes from Humisphaera sp., assembly GCA_036276235.1. Lineage (GTDB taxonomy): Bacteria > Planctomycetota > Phycisphaerae > Tepidisphaerales > Tepidisphaeraceae > JANWHF01. Next base: position 7,616 of record DATBDZ010000022.1, read on the forward strand.
TCCCAGTTCCGACCGCGAGTATTTCGCCGTCGTTTCTCACGAGAAGCGAATTCATGGAGGCCGGCAAAAGTGCGGCCAGGCCGCCGGTCGTGCTGCCGAAATGAGTAACCGTTTTCCCGTCAGCGCCGAACTGTTCATCCAGAGTGCCGTCGGTATTCAGGCGGATCAGTCCGAAAGCGCTTTGCGGATCGGTTTGAGCGGCGCCTGAAGCAGTCGTGGGCGACGTTGAAGTTACCGTGCCACCAACAAGGATCCCGCCGTCTGCTTCGATGGCTATCGCATCGGCAAGGTCGCTGCTGAGAAATCCATCCTTGTCTTGCAGCGCGACGTTGATCAGGCCCGAACCGTTGAACTGCGCATCGGGCGATCCGTTGCTGTTGAACCGCGCGGCAGCAAACTCTCCGACGTTCTGCACGAACGATTCACCCACCGCCACAATCTTCCCATCCGCCTGGACGGACAGCGCGAAGAACCCTGAGTCGGTTCCCATTTGTATCGAGGCGACGCCGCCGTCAGCGAAGGATGTATCCAGAGAACCGTCCGGATGAAATGCAACGACCGAGCCGCCGCCGGAAACGAAGCCGGCCACGAGAATGTCGCCATCGTCGGCGACGGCGAATGGGCTTACATATATTCCTTGCCGCGCCCCTCCGAGCATTACGCCGGGCACGCTGGCGGCACCGTTGGTTCCGAAGGTTGAATCGAGTGTCCCATCGGCGTTGATCGCGATCACAGAATTGTAATCGTTGTCCAGCAGCCGCCGCCCGCTGGGCAGAAGCAAGCCCTGATCAATCGACAGGTTTGGAATATCCGCCGTCGCGGAGAGCAGGCATCGTGTCTCCAGCGCCTCGATGAGCGCGCTTGTCATGCCAATGCGATTTGAAAAAGGAGTTACTTTTAAGCCGCGGAACTGATCCCTGCTTTTCACAAAAACCCACCTGTCTGGAAAGATTCCGGCCCGGGGAACGGTCCGGATACATCGCCCTTCGTTCAGAGAGTTGAATTATCGCCGGGTCGAGCTCTGTTGACAATATGCCACTGGGCAGTACCTAATGTCACAAATGCCACCGCCGGGAATGCCACCGCCAGGAATGCCGCCGGGAAATCCGGGGATGCCGCCGGGTTACGGCTACAACATGCCCCCGCAGGCGCCGCGCAGTAATGGTGCTGCGATCGGGAGTTTGATCTGCGGGATTCTGGGATGCGTGCCATTTCTGACGGGCTTGGTGGCGATCATTTTGGGAATCGTTGGACTGCGCAAGACGCGCGATCCGGCGGTGGGCGGCAAGGGAATGTCGATCGCCGGCCTTATATTAGGAATCGTCAGCATTCTCGCGTGGGCCGGGTTCGGCGGTGTGTTCGCGGTGGGATACCTTTCCTCTCAGCCGGCGCGCGTTGTCGCACGACAGTTCCTCACGGATCTCAGCTCGGGCCAAACGGATGCAGCTCTTGCCGAATCCACGATGTCGGCGGCCCAAATTGATACAGAAGCCCAGAACATCAAGCAATTTGGCTCATTCAAGGACGCGACCTTTTTTGGTTTCAATGCCAGCTCAAACGCCAGCTACGGCCCCGGCGGCGGCACATCGTCAACAACAATGAAACTCGCCGGCAGTGCAACATTTGCTAATGGTGCGCGACCGTGCGAAGTTGATCTGGTGAAGGTTAACGGGACTTACAAAGTATCATTTATCAGAATTCAGTGACGTGTTGAGGAGTTGCAAGGACTCTGGTTAAGCCGAAGCTTCGCTGCGTTCGTCGCTGGAAATCCCCGCCGCCGCCGCGAGTTCGCCGGCGGCGCGATCGAGTTGATCGAGCGCTTTTTGTGCCGGGGCCTGACGCTCGATCCATTCCCGGAATTTTTCAATCTGTTCGTGCGCCAATTCGCCGAAGCGATCGGCGATGCGCGTGTTGGTCGTGCGCGTGTGGCTGGAGACTTCATTGCTCAGCCGCTCGGTGAGCCAGGTCGCCAGGCTGTAGCCGCCGAGGACCAGAAGATCCGTTCCGAAAAGCGCGTGATGCGCGACCAGCGCGACGATCAGCAGGTACGGCGCCGTCTCGGCAAGCTTGGTGAACTTCGCCCCGCCGGGGATGTGCTTCATCAATGAATGCAGCACGCGTGTATCGCGCGGCGTCGCGTTCCAACGCTTCTGCAGCCAATCCTGCAGCGCGGCGATTTCCTCATCGGCAATCTTCCCCGCCTGATCGGGCGTGATGCGAATCGACTGATATCCCTTCCCATCCGCATCGAGCCAGCGCTGCGCCGCCGGGCTCGATCGCAATACGTCATCGATGCGGCTCTGCAACACCGCGAATTGATCAACCAGAATGCCGCGATAATCGGGCGCGCCCTGCTCTCGCGCGGGACCATCGGGATTCAGCGCGGCGGCGGAAACTTCGCCGCCGCGAATGTAATCCCAGGCGACGCGCGGCAATCGGACAATTAACCCCGGCGCTTGCCGCACCCGATCGAGAATCCGCTGCGGGCCGATCAGGTAAAGGACACTGCGCTGCTGCAATCGCCGCTGCAATTCGGCGGTGAGCGGATTGACATCCACGCCGATCGTCGGCGTCTCCATGCCGCGCAGCGCGCCCATCAAGCGATCGGCCTCGGCACGATCCTGGCGGAGCGGCGCGATGATTTTGTCTTCAAGCCGTGTGACCAGATCGCCGGCGCGATTAGCCAGGCCGGTGGCGGTGTCGGTTTGCAGAGCCGACCACATCATGCCTAATTGCGTGAGCGCTTTGCGGAGTGAATCGAGATTCTCGGTCGGGCGCGGCTCATATGCCGCGTCGTCACGCGGGACGACGAACACTGGCATTGCCGGCTGCTGTGGATTCGCCGGGCGCGTCAGCGCCGCGGCCAAGTCCTCGGCTTTCAAATTGTCCCCATCGTCGGCGGGGTTTGCCGTCGAGAATCCGTAGCCGCGCAGTTGCAGGCGATAATCATCCAGCACGATTTGCTCTTCGCATTTGTTCATCAGGAAGAGCGTGGGAATCGCATACCGCATCGCCAGGCGGTAGTACGGCAACAGCTCGGTCATCTGATATTTTTCCGGACTGACCAGAAAGACGATGGCCTGCGCCCAGCGAAACGCGCGATCCGCCTCGGCATGATGCACGGGCTGATCGCCGTCCAGATCGGGCGTGTCGATGAGCACGATTCGCGAAAGCAGGTCATCGGCCAACGGCGCATCGCCGGCCAGGCTCTCGCGCGGGACGATAATGAGCGCCCCAATCTGCCCGCGCGCCGGCAGGCGCTCCGCCGTCGCCGGCTGATGCTCAACCCCCAGCCAGCCGTCCGGCACGTCTTCGATCTTCCGCGCGATCGCGACCGCGCCGCTGGTATACGTTCGACGAAATGAAGTCGCCGACGCGCCGACGCCCAGCAATCGATTGACGATCGTGCTTTTGCCGGTACCGGTGCCCCCGATGACGCAGGTCAGCAGCGGCGCATTGCGTGGCGGATTGAGATGAAACCGCAGCGCCGCCGCATCCGACCGCCACCGCTCCACCGCCGGCCGCGCCGACGCCGACACGTGCGCCCCCAGGACGGCCAACAACTGCTCCAGTCGCGTCAGCAGCGGATCAAGTTTCTCAAGACGTGCGGGCATTGGCGATTTTACCATCCGTGGGTCGGGACTGAGCAGGTAGAAGGCAGAAGGCAGTAGTCAGAAATACACGATCGTCGTTGCAAAACGTTCATCTGATCTTCTGCCTACCGACCACTGCCTACTGTCCGGCGAGATTGTTGATAGCGGACACTGGTTTTGCAAATGATTGATCGGTTGGACCCTCCGAAGGTGATCCGCTAGAATTCCTGCGCGTTGCCACCTTAGCTCAATTGGCAGAGCACCGCTTTTGTAAAGCGGATGTTGTCGGTTCGATTCCGACAGGTGGCTCTTCACAACACGTGCCATTCGCCACTGTAAATTGATCGGACGGCAGACGCGCCTCGTTCGCGTCCGGTTCGGCTTGCGAAAACCTTTTCTACGGGAAGATCAGCCATGCTTAGAAACCCACGCCTGGTTCGAGTCTGCGGAATTGCTATCGCCGCCGTTATGATTGTGGGGCTTGCCGGTGCCTTGCGCGCCGCCGACGAGGCGGATCAGGGTGAATTGCTCTTTAACGGCAAAGATTTCACGGGCTGGAAATTCTCTAACAAGCAGACCGAGGTGTGGAAGGTCGTATCCACCGCCAAGTACGATGAGAAAGATCCGAATCAGCTTCAAACAACCGGCGACGGCTCCGACGGCAAGGGCCTCATGTTCCGCCTCCAGCACGAAGAGGGTTATGGAGCCAACCCGTTCACCGAAAAGAAATTCGGCGATTGCCAGGTCCATGTCGAATTCATGATCCCCAAGAAAGCCAACTCCGGCGTCTATCTGATGGGCCAGTACGAAGTGCAGATTCTTTCCGATTACGACACGAACAATCTTGGCATGCATAACACCGGCGCCATCTACGTGACCCATGTGCCGCTGGCCAAAGCGCTCAAGCCGTATGGCGAGTGGAACACGTATGACATCGTCTTCCGCGCCCCCCGCTTCGACGCCGATGGCAAGAAAACCGAAAACGCCAAGTTCATCAGCGTCATACTGAATGGCATCAAAATCCAGGAAAACGTCGATACCCCCAAGCCCACCGGCGGCCAACTCCCCGGCGGCGAACAAGCCACCGGCCCCCTCATGCTCCAGGGAGATCATGGTTGCGTAGCGTTCCGAAATGTCCGCGTAAAATCACTCAACATCAAATAAAACAAGACCTGCGAGAATCTCCGCGTAGCGGTCGGACCGCAGGTCCACCCCTCCAACGCAACAAAGAACTCAAGGAACCCACATGCCCCGCAATGCGCTCGTATCAAACATCCTCATCCTCGCTCTGATCTGCTTAGTTGCTCCGGTTCGTGCCGAAGACACCAAGAGCGAAGGCGAACCGATCTTCAACGGCAAAGACCTCTCCGGCTGGAAATACGTCCGCGACAAGGACAAGGAAATGTGGTCGGTCGTCGCTTCGGTGAAGCTGGATCCGAATAACCCCAAACGCCTGATCGGAAGCGGAACCCCCACCGACGGCAACGGCATCCTCTTCCGCGACGGCGAAGGTGATTCCGGTGGCCAAAAGGGAACCGATATCTACACCGAAAAAATGTTCCGCGATTGCGAAGTTCACGCGGAGTTTATGACTCCCGCCGACAGCAACTCCGGCGTCTATCTCATGGGCCAGTACGAGATCCAAATCTGGACCGACATCGGCAAGCCCGTCGGAATGCATGGCACCGGCGCGGTTTATGTTACCAAGCCCCCCACCGTCATCGCGCTTAAGCCGTACGGCGAATGGAACACCTACGACATCGTCTTCAAGGCCCCGCGCTTCGACGCAAGCGGCAAGAAAATTAAAAATGCCGTGGTCATGAGCGTCATCCTCAACGGCGTCAAAGTTCAGCCCGAGCCCGTCGATACCCCCAAGCCGACCGGCGGCACCCTCAAAGGCAACGCCGAGGCCCCCACCGGCCCGATCATGCTGCAAGGCAATCACGGCCCGGTCGCCTTCCGCAACGTCCGCGTGAAGCCGATCGAGTTGAAGGATTGAATCGCGGCTCTGCTCCCCCTAATATACCCCGCTCGCGCAAACCCCAAGGTTGTGCGGCCGAGCACCTTTAGCTCAATTGGATAGAGCGTCGGTCTACGGAACCGAAGGTTGCAGGTTCGACTCCTGCAAGGTGCAATCAGTTTACAGAAGCGGCGCGATTGAAGGGGAGGTGGTAGCGCCGCTGTGGGGCAGTTCAATTCGCCACTTCGCCCCGCTTTGGGGGTGCGACACCCAGACCGTGTTTCCATCGGTGCGAACGTCGAACGAATCGTCCATCGATGGAAATCGAACGGCCGCCGTCGGCGGCTCATGTCCCTGCCATTGCGTGTACCGTCGCACCTGCTGCTCGTCGGCGGCGCCTTCGGTCCAGTGAAACTTTCCCGCGTCGATGTCCAGCGCGATTGGCAGCATCTGCTCAATCGCGTTGTTTCGCACCAGCGCGACCAGGAACACAAAGTACGCGCTGCCATCGATCCGCGGATGTGCCAAAAGCAATCCGTAGATGTCCGTCGAGTGATCCGGAAGCGGCTGGCCGAGTATCGCAAAACCGGGATGCACATCATCCCAACTGACATCCCGCAACACCGCCGGGTCTCCGTTTCCCTGCTCCCACACGTATGCTTCGAGCGATTTGCGCCAGTCGGCGACCGTCAGCGGCGCTGGGTCCGCAGCACACCCCGCGAGCAGAGACGTCAACAACAATAGCAGGAAACCTGAGCGGTTCATCGAGATTGGACAGCCGTGAGAGCTTCGGACAATCCCAAATAGCCGTGACTTTTTGCGACCTGGGCCGGCGAGTAATCGCGAACGTCTCGCACCCCGGCCCGCGCGCCGCGATCGAGGAGCATCTGCACTACATCCGCCTCCCCGCTCGACGCCGCCTCGTGCATCGGCGTTGTTCCACTCTCGTTGGCCGCGTTGATGTCGGCCCCGCCGTCGAGCAGAAGCCGCGCGATGATCAGGCTGCCGCGCCGACACGCCAGATGCAGCGGGGTCGTGCCGTAATCATCAGCCGCCCGCGGGTCGGCGCCTTTTTTCAGGAGTTCTTCCACCTCGCGCGGCGTCCCGTGTAATGCCGCATCATGCAGCGCGCTGCGCCCGAAGGCGTCCCGCGCCCGCTCCCCAACGCCACGATGCGCGATGAGGGTGCTGGCTAGCATCACGTGATCGGAGTCCGTCGGCGCAGCCTGCGGTGAAGGCAAGGCCGATAGATACTTCGCCGATTGATAATGCGATTCCGCCGCAACCGCTTTAGGCGCATCGTTCCCGCTGAAGCAGCACGCCCCGATCGACGCCAGTTGGTCGTAACGCCCACGGTGCCCGTAATCCACGCCCCAGTATGTGCTCAACTCCGTCAGCTTTGCATCAAACCACGCGCGCGAGCGGCGATTGCCCGATTCGTCCGCATAATGGTCCAAAATAATCGGCGCCCGTTCCGCGACGGCGCGATGCAAAGCCGGCCTCAAATACGCGTCGAAGAGTCCGGGGTTGAGCGCCTCATCCAACTGATCGCTGATGAAGCGAGCGAAGAACGGCGACTCTTTTCCCACGTCAGGCCCCATCACCCAATATGCTCCCTCGCGCCGCAGCAGCGGCTCATATTGCCGGCCCTTGAGCCGCATTGGCTCGGTCAGGTTTCGGTAGAAGAGGAAGCCGGCGAAGTTCGCCGAGAGATCGCCATTGGAATAGTCTCCGGTTCCCACCAACCCCAGCATTCCCGCTTCCGACATGGTCCCCTCGGTGCCGACGCGGATCGCCTCGGCAACCGCTTGCTGCTCCGACTTTCCCGCCAGATGCGCGCCGAGCCACCTGTAGTAGTATCCGATACCGATGTCGGTGAAGTGCCCGAGCTTGTCGGTGCCGATGTAGACGCCGTACACCTTGATCGTGGAGCTGAAGAAAGCCAGGTGCGACCATCCGCGGTAATCCAGCGGGAAGAACGCAAATTTGTAGACCCCATTCCATCGGTCGGCATACGCGACCACGCGCCCGGGAAACTGGCTCTGCATCTGCGGCGACGCCAGCGTCGCCTCAAATTTCTCGATCTGGCTCACCGACCACGGCCACTGCTCCCGCACCGCCAGCGTCACTCGCTCGGGCGACTGCAAATTGGCCACCTCCTGCGGCGGCGCGTGCTTCTCGATTGCCTCCCGGATCCGCGCATTGGCCACGGTCCTGCCGCGCTCGATCGCATCATAAGCCCAGCGGTTAAGGTAATCCCCCAGATCCGCGAAGTTCCTCCCCGGCGGAACCGTAAATTGATCGGTCTCGTGTGCCGGCACAAGTGCCGCCAGACCGAGCATGATCAGAAAACACAAGCAAATAACAGACGCGCGCATATCAAATCGCCCCGCGAGCGGCCCTACTCTAACTACTTTACGGACGAGCAGGCACTTTCGGGACGGACAAATTTCATTCAATAAATTGCCAGTTGCTGACGGGCTTTTCCCGACCTCGCGGCCCGCGACTGATAACTGACAACCAAGTGAACCGCTGCAACGAGGGCCCGGACCGTCCGTGCGCCGTCTGCCAACGATCTCAGACGCCAAGCCGAATCGTGTCACGCGAAGCCACGAAGAGACGAAGCGAACACGGATCTGATCCTCTTCGAGCCTTCGTCGCTTCGCGTGACCCCTCTCAGAATTTGGCCCGCTCTAGCACGTTACATCGACGGGTTCTCACAGTAAAACCTTGCCGCCTGTTGCGCCATGGATTTGCGCGGTGGTGAAACTGGCGTTGTTCTCGGCCAGCGCTACATAGGTGGAGGCCATCTCCGCGGGTTGGCCGGGGCGCTTCAGGAGCGACTGCTCGCCGAACTGCGGCAGCTTGTCGGCCGGGGTTCCGCCGCTCACCTGCAATGGAGTCCAGATCGGGCCGGGGGCCACCGCGTTCACGCGGATCCCTTTGGGCGTGAGTTGCTTGGCCATGATCTTGGCGAGCTGCGCGTTGCACGCCTTGGTCTGCGCATAGTCCAGGAGATTGGGCGAGGGGTCGAATGCCTGTTCGGAGGCAGTGTAGATGATGGCCGCGCCGGCCGGGAGGTGAGGCACGGCAGCCTTGGTGATCCAGAACGGAGCGTAGACGTTGGTCTTGAAGGTGGCGTCGAAGTCTTCGGTTGTCACGTCGAGAATCGAGTCGCGCGACTGCTGTCTGCCGGCGTTGCTGACCAGAAGATCGAGGCCGCCGAGCTGATTGAGCGCCTCCGCCACGAGCCGCTGGCAGAAGGCCTCGTCTCGAAGGTCGCCGGGGATCGCGACGGCCTTTCGGCCCGCGGCACGAATAAGTTCGATGACCTCCCGTGCGTCGGGCTCTTCAACCGGAAGGAAGTTGATCGCGACATCCGCGCCCTCGCGTGCGAAGGCGATCGCGACCGCGCGGCCGATGCCGCTGTCGCCCCCGGTGATCAGCGCCTTGCGGCCCGCGAGCCGGCCCGAGCCCTTGTAGCTGTTCTCGCCATGGTCGGGCCGCGGGTCCATCTTGGAGGCCAGCCCCGGCCAATCCTGCTGCTGTTTTTTAAACGGCGGCTTGGGGTACTCGGTGACGGGATTTTGCAGCCCGGACTCGTGAGGCTTGGCATCATCAGCCGCAGCCGACGCGACGGCCGGGGCGACGGCAAAAAACCCAGCCGCCGCACCCGCTCGTATCATCTGACGACGCGAAGGCGATACATTTGGTTGTTCAGTCTTGTCCATGGCAGTCTCTTTCTCGTTCTGCGAGTGAAGGCAGCAACTTTGGCCGCCGGTCACCTTGGCTGAATCGGGCACACGTCACGGCGACGTCGCCAGTGAGGCCCGATCGAAGCGAAGTTGCTTTGCAAAGGTGGTGCCCCCGCTTTGCAAGCTGGACGACATCGCCGACTTTACTTGCAGCCGCGGATACGACGACCCCTGCAACCCAGAGCGGCGCGCATTCAAACTACATGTGCTCGATACGATTGGCTGCGCGATTGGGGCGCTATTAGATGGCGAACCGGTGGTCCGGGCGCGCCGCGTGGTTGACGAGCTGGGCGGTCGCCAACAATGCAGCATGATCGGCGGCGGGCGCACGTCTCTGCCGCAGGCCGCGTTCTATAACGGCGCCTTGGTTCGCTACTGGATTTCATGGATACGTATCTGGCCAAGGCAGGCGAATGTCACCCTTGCGACAACTTTGCATCGCTACCGGCGGCGGCGGAACGGGAGGCTCCGGCTGCTTAAACGTGTGGAATGCCTTGCCACACTCCGCGGCTGTGTCATCAAAATTTATTGGACAGTGCTGGGGCGGGTGGCCGTCATTTGGGCAAGCAGCCCCTGGCCAAAAGCCGCAAGCTCGCCCATCGAGCGAATCGGGAAAATATTCGCAACGCTGCGACGAACAAATGGCGCGGAGCCGTGGCCGCCAATCACCAGCTTCGTGCCTCTGGCGGCGAGTGTTGCCGCCAATTTTTTGATCTGGGCTTGCAGTAATTTCTCATCGGCAACCGCGCTGATTGATACCCACACCAGCGCCGCGTCGGTGAGGGCGGCCTCGTCGGCCAGAAGTTTCAACGGCGTACTCGCGCCGAAGTTGACATCGCGCAGTCCAGCTTCCGCCAGCACGGTTCCAGCCATGAGCGAGGGGATTTGATATGGGTCTCCTTCGGGTGCGCCGCCGATCGCCAGTGGCGCCGATTCTGGCAACGTCGGAAGGAGCGCTCGAAGGCTGGTGAGCATTCCAAGACAGATCTCAGTGGCACGATGCTCGACAAGGATGCCGCGATCCTCGTGTTTCCAAAGCTCGCCCATGCGATGCATCGCGCCGCGAACGGGTCCATCAAAAAGCTCATGCATCGTGCGACCTTTGAGGTACCACGACAACGCCATTCCGCTCGCCACTTCGCGTCGTCCTTCACACAGTGCGGAAAAAAGTGATTCCTCCTCGCCGCTGGCGGCTTCGCTCGGCTCGGCCATAGGCGGAAGCTGAAGCAACTCCGGCTTGACGATCACCGCGCCGATCCTTCGGACGAATTGCAGTGCATCGCGAAGTGGAACGCGACGGTGCCCCCCTGCCGTGCGGGAAACACGGATATCGCCGCTATCGATCCATCGCCGCAGCGAGCTTTCGCTGGCTCCAATCGCGTCCGCGATATCGCGCGGGGAAACCAAGGCGTTTAAGTCTAGGGAGCTGGCGGATTTGGAGGGTTCGCGGGTGTTCATCTGCCCGAATCTACCATATTAAGCGGATGCGTACATGAGATTTGACAGATTTGGAAGATTTATTGCTTGACATCCCGGCGCTCCCCGGCAATACTGTGACAGATATGGAAGGTTTGGTTGATTTGACTGTTTTACGAAGATTCGGGGCGTGAACAAGACTTCAAGCGTGATGGTGACTGCATCGCTCCGCGGCACGTTTCGCGACGACCGTGCGGCAGGCGGTGAAGTTCTGAGCCTCATTTTTAACAGCCGCCGGTGAGTTGCCGGCGGGTTTTACTGATTCTTTCGTCGCAAAGGAGACAGTCATGAAGGTCCTGGATCTGACCGCGATGATTCTTGTCATCGTCGGTGCGTTGAATTGGGGTCTGGTCGGCACCGCCCACTTCAATCTCGTTACCGCAATATTTGGCCAGACGGTTTTGGCCTCCACGGTGTTTGCACTGGTGGGCGCGGCGGGGGTGTTCCTCGCGGTCCGCCTGGCGATTGCACCCAAGCGCGTTCTGTGGGCGCAACCGGCCTAACTGAAAACATTCGAGTCAACTTTGTTAAGGAGCTAGCTATGCGTTTCGGAAAATTTTCTACGTCTCTGCTCTGCTTAATGCTCGCACTCGCTTCGTCAGCGGTGCGTGCTGGGGAGCCCAAGTCCAAGGACATCGTCGATACCGCCGTTGCCGCGGGCCAGTTCAAGACGCTCGCCGCCGCGCTGAAGGCGGCGGGCCTCGTGGACACGTTGAAAGGTGCCGGCCCCTTCACGGTGTTTGCACCGACCGATGAGGCCTTCGCCAAACTTCCGCCGGGCACTGTGGAAGGTCTGCTCAAGCCCGAAAACAAGGGCACCCTCATCGCGATCCTGACGTATCACGTCGTTCCTGGCAAAGCGATGGCCAAGGACGTGACCTCCATGAGCTCGGCCAAGACCGTCAATGGTAAAGAACTCCAGCTCAAGGTTGCGGACGGGAAGGTCATGATCAATAACGCGACGGTCACCCAGGCCGACATCGCTGCGAGCAATGGTGTGATTCATGTGATCGATACGGTGCTTTTGCCGTAAGTGCCGCGGTGATTTTCCCACACAACCAGGCACGAGACCGGGCCCGCATCAGCGAGCCCGGTCTTTGTCGTTTGAAGTTGAGAATGATGCGCCGGCTGTTTTCTTCAGACTCGCTGGCCAACGACTATGAAGCAGTCAAGCCATCTCAAGTCCACGCATGGTGCTGGTGCCGCTGGAGAAGCCGGCGGCTTCGATGCCGAGGCGCTGGAGCAGCGATACGTGCAGGTTGGTCAGCGGGTAGTTGTTCTTCGTATCAAACGCCAGATGCTGGCCATGTTTGAATCCGCCGCCGGCGAGCAGCGCGGGCAGGTTGTCATTGGAGTGCGAATTCGCGCTGCCCATGTTGGTGCCGTATAGAACGGCGGTTTGGTCCAGCAAGGTGATGCCCTGCTCGGATACCTGGCGCAGCTCCGTGAGGAACGTCGCCAGATCGCGGAACTGGGCTTCCTCGATTCGGCGAAGCTCGCTTACCTTTTCCTCGCGGTGTCCATGATGTGTGAGCTCATGCGTGTTGGATTTCACGCCTGGGATCGTGCGCGGGGTAATGCTGCCGACACTGGCGGCGATTGTGACGACGCGGGTGCTGTCGGTCTCCAAGGCAAGGCGAACCAGATCGAACATCACGCGGTTGTTCTTTGGCAGATCGTTGCGGTCGGTCAGCTCTTCGGGTTTGGCGGCGGTGACCTTGGGCTTGGGCTTGCCGATCCATCCTTCCGCCGTCGCCAGGCGGCGTTCGAGCTCGCGAACGCTGGTGAAGTATTGATCGAGCCGATCGCGGTCTGCCGCCCCGACTTCGGATTCGAGTCGGCGGGCCTTCTCGCGGAGGGTATCCAGCAGGCTGCGATCCTCCTTGAGGCGCTGCACTGCCACCGCTTTGGCCTGCGGCGTGTCTTCCACGAAAAGCTGCTGGTAAAGCTTCACGGGACTGATGACCGGAGGAATCATCGACCCGCTGCGCGTCCAGGAGAGGCTCAGGTTTTCCGTGCCGATCATTAACGCCAGCGAGGGTAGCCGCGTTGATCCTCCCACTTTCTCTGCCATCACCTGATCCAGCGAGATGCTGTTTCGAAACGTGCCGCGGCTTGCGCCCGGCGCTCCGGTGAGGAAGGATTTTTCCGAAGCATGGCCGCCATCCACGCCGGGCAACGAAACGCCGGAGAAGACCGTCATGTCCGCCCGATGCTCCTTGAGGATTTCCAGATACGGCGTGCTTTCGTAATCTCTTCCGGGCGTCGCCGGGAAGAAGAACTCCGGCATGATGCCCATGTTTGTCATCATCCCCACAAAGCGGCGCGGCGGCGGTGCTGATTGCACGCCGCGCTCTTGCGCGAAGGCCGGCGTCATCGCGTCGAGCCACGGCAGCGCCAGCATCACGCCGGCGCATTTGAGAAAGCGACGACGATCCAGCGGACGGACAGTTGAAATGTGCGGGACATTCATGTCGATACGACTCACTTGTGGTTGAACAATTCGCTTTGGACGACTTCCACTAGCAACGTGCGCAAGCCGTAACCTTTGGGTTCCGCCTTTTTCACGATGAGGTCAACGGCCGCGCGATCCGCGAAGCTGATCTCGGCGCCGGTGGCATAAGTGATGAGCTGGCCGGTGAACGCGCGGGCCAGTCGCTGCGGATCCGCCGCAAGCATCGCACGTAGTTCATTCACATCATTGAATGCTCGACCATCGGGCGTTTGGCCGGTGCAATCGACGGCCGGCCCGAAGTGGTACTCGATCGGCTTGCCGTGAATGATCTTGTGGAAGCCTGCAGGGTCGGAGTTGCCGGAGGCGCGATAATGATCGCGCCATTCGCCGACGACATCGAAACTCTCCAGCGCAAACCCGTAGCCATCCATCTTCTGATGGCATGAGGCGCAGGTGGCGCTGCGCTTGTGCTTTGCCAGTTGCTCTCGGATGGTCGTGGCGCCGCGCGTGTCCGGCTCGATGCTGCCGACGTCGGGCGGCGGCGGCGTGGGCACGATGCCCATGAGCTTGTCCATCACAAAAGCCCCGCGTTTCACTGGCGAAGTGGTGGTCCCATTGGCGGTCGTCTTCAGCACGGCCGCCATGGTAAGAAATCCCCCGCGCGGGCTGCCGGCCGGTAGCGTGATGCGTTGAAGATCCCAGCCGCGCACACCGTCGATGCCATAGAGCGTCGCCAGCGGCTCGTTGATGTATGCGAAGTCGGAGTAAACGAGATTCGAGATGCCCAGGTCGCGGGTCAGGAGTTCCGTGAGATAGGCCTTTGCCTCCATCAGCATCGCTTCCTGGAGCCAGGGCATGAATTCAGGATAAAGCTTGCGATCGGGCGCGGTCGCGCCGATATCGCGCAGATTGAGCCATTGGCCCAGGAAGTTTTCGACAAATCGCGCGGCTTTTGGATCGTTAAGCATCCGCTCGGTCTGGGCCCGGAGCACCGCCGGTTGCGAGAGCGTGCCCGCGTCGGCCAGAGCGGCCAGTTCATCGTCCGGGAGAGAGCTCCACAGAAAATAAGAGAGACGCGCAGCCAGCGCATAATCATCGAGCCGCCCGGCCGGCTCGCGCAGAAACAGAAACTCCGGCGATGTCAGCGCCTCGCGGTACGCAGCGCGCATCGCGTCTTCAAATGCCACTCCTGCCGCCAGCTTTTCATCCACCTTGCCTGCGTACTCCGCCACTTCCTGATCCGTCACCGGTCGGCGAAAGGCTTTGCGCAGGAATGTCCGCAAGAGCCGCCGTGCGTCGGCGGGGGCGTCGTTGGTCTGCACATAAACCACCGGGCGCTTCTCGCCGCGTTCTCCGAAAATGTCCTTGGGCTCGGAGTTGGGGTTCCCGCGCGGCCATATTTGCTGCGCCGGTTTTGGGATGCCCAGATCCTTCGTCCAAACTTTCACCGGGAGATCGCCAAACAGCGCTCGATGACTGGCCGGCGGCCATTGCTCATTGAAAGGCCCTTCGATTTCCACCCACTCAATGGCGATGCCGGGAACCGCCCAGGGAGGTCCGATCAGATCCTTGTTCTTACCGAAGGCATAGTCGCGGACGTTCTGCAAAGACGCGCCGATGATGCGAATGAAATCATCATTCGGATGGTCCATCCCCCCGCCGCGCTCGAGCCACGCTGTGACTTCGCGCTCCGCCGCCTGATTGGGCGGCAGATCCACCGTGCCGAAATATTCACCCTTTTGATAAACGCCCCACCCGAGCGCGCCATGCCGATCCGTCGGCACCACCTGCTTGCCATCCCAGCCAAAGCTGTAGCCTGACACGCGCAGCTTGTACCAGCCACTGACGTAAGGCTCGATCTTGGTCATGGTGCAGCGATAGTCGGCATCTTCATGACGGAAGAGCCCAAACGCCGTCGCCTTCGGTTCGTCGTCGCGAATGTGGTGGCCGGTATCGGCGACGAAATTCTCATCGCGCTTCATGCCGATCAGGCCAATCCCGGTTTTGTTTCCGACGGCCAGTGCGACCGACCCTTCGCATTCACGCCCTTCGTGATGCACCGCGTCCCACGGCCGATACCGATATTTGAGCACCGGCGGCGCTTGCGGCAACGCGCACATCGCCGCGTTCAACGCCTTATCGACGGCGGCCAGATACGATTCCATGTGGACGAACGAGATGTCCAGCGCGTCGGAGAGCCGGTCAAATCCATGGGCCTTTCCATCGGCAGGCAGCGCATCTTTGATCTTCAAGGCGGGCATGCCGAGCAGATCGCGAAGGGTGTTTTCAACCTCAACGCGGTTAAGTCGTCGAAGCCGCGCGCGGCCATCGCGTTGCTGCCGCGCGAGGTCAACAGTGGTGAGCTCATCGGCCAGCGCCGACATGGCGGCATCAAGCGCCTGTGCCCGCGGCCGCGGGCTTTTCGCCGGCGGCATCTCCCCCGCCGCCGCGCGGTCATGCACCTTCACCCAGATCGCAAAGCCGTTTGGATCATCAGGCGCCAGCTTCAACGCAGTTAAATCCAGGCCACCCTTTTTCGCATCGGCATCGTGGCATTCGTAGCACGCCTTGGCCAGGAACTCCCGAACGGCGGGCGATTCGGCGCCTCGGGCGACCGCAGAAAAGTGAACGCATGCGAGCAAGCCGGCGACGACAAACCACTTCATGCCGGCTCGTTGCGCATCGCTTGATCGAGCCGATGCGTCTGTCCGCGCAGACAGATGATGCCCCGCAGACGAATCGGATTTCGGAGGCATCGTGGGCGTACAAAAACGGCTGGAGATCCTGCTGAACACGCAATGTAATACCCTGTTCACATCCGGCTGTGAATTCAGGTTTCAAAACTCCGATTGTTGGGCGTGTGAGGCGCCCCAAGGCCTTTGGTGCCCTGTCGTACTTTATCGAGAAGCGAAACCGCAGATTGCGGCATTATCTCCGGTCAGTCCGCAAGCAGCGGATTTTGGATGATATTTTCTGCGACACGTTTGACCACCCAACTACAAATCCAATGTAGCAAGAGACGTTCTTGAGCCGTGGCGGCCGCTAACAGAGACGAGAATGCCACTTTTTTCAGAGCAGCAAATCGCTGCCGGGCTGCAGGCCGGCCGGCAGGAGGCGTGGCTCCAACTCTACGACACATACGCCGCGCGACTGTGGCGGCATGTGGCGCGTATCGGCGGCGGTGATGCAAGCGACGTGGCAGACGTGGTGCAAGCCACGCTGCTCGCCGCGGCCGGATCCGCACGAGGATTTGATCCGTCGCGCGGATCGCTTTGGAGTTGGCTGTGCGGCATCGCCCGCAATCAGGCGGCGCTCTCAAAGCGACAAAATAAATCGCTCAATGCGCTCAACCCGGACGCTCGGCAGGATAGCGGTGAGACGGCGTGGGCGGCGTGGCTGGCGGGAGAAATCGATGAGCCGCCCTCACGGCTTCAGTCGAAAGAAACCGCTGAAATTGTGAGACAAGCTTTAGCCCGGCTCCCGGAGGACTATCAGCTCTTGCTTCTCTCCCGGTACGTCGATGGCAACTCGGCCGAGGAGATTGCCCTGGCCGCGGGAACCACCGGGCAGGCGGTTCGATCAAAGCTGGCGCGGGCCCGCCAGGCCCTTCAAGATCGGCTTGCGCGGCTCGCACCCTCAATGATCGCAGAAGACGGAGTGAAACAATGAAACGCGACGATGTCTCCAATGTGCACGACGACGCCAGTGTCGAAAACCGATTCACGCAATTGCTCGGTTCACTCGAACCTCATTCCGCGGAGCCAAGTGAAAACGCTCTGCACAATATGAGAGAGCTAACCCGCGCCGCGTTCGTGACAGCAGCGGCCGCCAAGAATCCTCGTTCATCGCTTTTCACGTATCGCAAACTGCGCAGCGTGGCGATGGTTGCCACCGCCGCGATGGTGCTGATATCGGCGGGCGCGATTTTGTTTCTTGCACGCTCCAAGCCCGCGTACGGCATGGCCGATCTTCCCAGGCTGATGGCCACCGCCAAGACATTGCATACCCAATCGCTCGTGTTTTCCTACGCGCCCGACGAGCAATTTACGCCATTCGATAAAGCGACGGTGTTGCCGTCAGAGAGCTGGATCGATCTGCCCAACGATCGCCAGCATGGCAAAAGTTTCATGAGCTGGAGATCGGGCGATGGCGCGCGGCATGTCGATTCGGTCGAGTCGGTTTCCATCGGCGAATTGAAGATGGACATCAACCATACGAAAAAGACGGTGAGCTTTCATAAGAACACGCTTCTGGACCAGCGGCTGGCCGCGCGTCAGCTTCTGCACCAGTATCTGCGCTCGATTGCCGCGGATGAAGCGGCCGGCTACACGAAGGTGGGCCAGGAGCAAATCGACGGGAAACTCTACAACATTTGGCAGAGGACCCATGAGGGCACCAACCGTCGGCCGGGAAAAGATGGAAAAGAAGGGGAGATCTTTCACTACACCATGCGAGTGAAATGCTGGCTGTCCCCTGATAGCGGCGATATCGGGCGCGTTGAGCAGTGGGTCAAGGACTCGGCGACAGATACATGGCGGCCCGAAACTTTTCAGATCAAGGTCGAGCGCGATGTGCCGATACCCGCCGAGTCGTTTGTTCAAAAAGCACCGGACGGTTACGAGCAGGTGAACACGCCGCAGAAGCCATACGTGCATCCGGTCAGCACGCGATGGGCGTCGTTCATCGGCGATGTCAGCATTCGCGCTTACGTCGGCTTCACGCTGGAAGATGGCAGCGTCATCATCGGATGGGCCGCCGAACCAAAATGGCCCGAGCAGGCAGAGGTGAATAAGCTTCCGGACGATCAGCGTGAGAAGCGGCGGCTGGAGCATATCGGGGAAGTCGCGCGGCAACAGGAGCCGCTCTTCGCCAATCTGAAGGTCGGCGGCGACTTGCCGAACCTGCCCGCCGTGCTGTCCGGCCTGAAGAGCTACACTCAACCTTTCGCCAGCGGCCCCGAAGTAACGTACAGCGGAAACCATCTCGCTACGACGCGCTACGAGGGCCGCTTCATCGAGTGGAGTCTGTATGTGCCCGAACGGGCGCCTTCATCACTGTCGCGCTGGATCTACCTGACGCAATGGCGATCCGCCGGTCAAGCGGAGGCGCGCGATTTCAACAGCATTTACGCCGATCCGATTACCGGCCAGGAAGATTTCGACACGCTCGTTCGCGGGTCTGTCGCCGAGCGATCTGATGGTGGGCAAGTGCCGCCGCAGGTGACTTATGAGGCGGTGAAGCGGCTGGCGGAGGAAATGCGCGCCCGGCACAATCGGTCAAAGTAACGCCGATCCCTCCCCGCTCAAGCCGGCAGTTCGACAAGGATGCGCCCGCGTTGCTCGGGCGTTGGCACGGAGCACACCGGCATCTTCCCAGCGATCTTGTAACGGCGTTTGGCCAACGCGCGATAAAAGAAGTCACGAATCGGCCGCGGCACGAGAAGAAATACCGCTGCCGCATTCCAGGGGAATGGCAGTCGCTTTGCGATCCGCAGCACAGCCGTGGAATGGGTGCTGACGATGTCATCAGCAATCAGGATCATGCTTTCGATGCCCTCAGGCGGAAGGCCGCGTTTGGCGAGCAGGAGCTGACCGACCGGCGACTGCCGTGGCGCAAAGCGGAAGCGGCCTGCCCGGTCGTGATCGATGATCCACTTCACCGAGCGGTCGCAAAAGGCGCATTCGCCGTCGAACAGGACGATGGCATAGGGCTCTGGCATTACTCCACATTGTATGCCGCCGATCGCCGAAGCGGATAGACGGGAGGCGCTTACTCCATGGCCCCGCTACTCCCTCGCCCCAGGGCGCGTGACAATATCGGCGGCGAGTCCTGTCCCCTCCTCCGGTACTCCGGGGGAGGGTTAGGGTGGGGGTTTTGTTGCGCGCGACGATCGTTCTACACAACCCCCACCCCAGCCCTCCCGCGGCGTGGTTGCCGGATTTTTGTCCACCGCCTTCGCACACTGTCATGCTGAGAGCCTGTGAATTTTTAGCGCGCTTTTTTCATCACGTGGCGCTATAAGGTACGAATGGAGAAAGTTCAGAGCAAGGATGTTGGGCCGGTTCGTCTTCGTCTGCCTGATCGCTCGCAGGTGCAGATGGTG
>DATBDZ010000023.1:0-10266 GCA_036276235.1 Humisphaera sp.
CGATCAAGCGCGGCGTGCGCAACATCGTCGGCAAGCTAACCGACAGCAGCGATGAAGATGACGAAAAAGGCAAGGGCGATGAAGGACAACAAGAGCGCCGTCCGCAAAAACAGGGAGCGCGCCGATGAGAAGTGCGCGCCCCAGGGCGCTTCAGGAAAATCCGCGGCCCTTCGCGCCCTCTGTTCGGAGTCAACTTTATCTATACGGCATCACATCCGCGATAACACCGCAACAATTGTTGCCCTTGGGACCGGGCGTCGGCGACCCGCCGCGCGGAGTGACGGCGATGGTGCACAAAGATATCACCGCCTTGGTGAGCGAAGTAGGCCAAATGCCTGCCGACAGCCGGGACGTTCGGTC
The DNA here is from genome assembly GCA_036276235.1 of Humisphaera sp. Taxonomy (GTDB): domain Bacteria; phylum Planctomycetota; class Phycisphaerae; order Tepidisphaerales; family Tepidisphaeraceae; genus JANWHF01. The sequence continues at coordinate 361 of DATBDZ010000023.1, forward strand.
CCTGCGAAAGGATCTCCGTGCGCATGCAGCGCTGATTGAGCGCGCCGCCGAGCACATGACGATTCTGCCTGCGCGATATGGGCTGGTATTTCCGAGCGTTGAGGCATTGCGCCGTGAGTTGCTCGAGCCCCAATACGCGGCCATCCAAGCGCTGCTCGCAAAGCTGAAAGGCGCGATCGAGCTGACGCTCCGCGCCACTTACATTGAAGAGCCGCTTCTTCGCCAAATCGCAAGCAATGATCCGAGTCTTGCGAGCCCAGGGAGCCGCGACAGTTATCAATCGCGTATCGAAACCGGGAAGCGCATCGCGGCTGCTATTGAAGTTCATCGGGAGGAGGACGCGCGCTTTCTAGTGAAGAGACTTACGCCGGTGCGCGATATCCGGATCAATAAGCCATCAGGCGAATTGATGGTGCTTAATGCGTCACTGCTGGTGGAACGTGCGAAGCTGCCGACCTTCGATCGGCAATTGGCCACACTTCAAGCGGAGATCGGCGATTTCATAAAGCTGGATTGCGTCGGCCCGCTTCCACCCTACTCATTTGTCGATTTGCGTGTCACTTCCCAAAGCCGGCGGTGACATGCAAACCGTCCTTCACGTCGATATTCAAATCGCGCAGCGCCAGATCGCCGAGTGAAAACGCGACGAGCGGAATCTTCCTCCCGTTGTATTCCTTCAGCTTCGGCTGGATGAAGCGCGACACGATGGACCCAATCGCGCCGTCGCCGGTGCAGGTGAGGTTGGAGATCGTCGCGTTGAGTTCATCGTCAAACTCCAGATGGCCGGTAACGTGGATGATGCTGCGGACCATCAGCTTCTTTGCTTTCACGCGCACATCCGCCGACGCCTGGCGGCTGCCATCCGATGTGAGATTCACATCGACATCCTCAATGGTGACGCGCTGTTGTGCTGTCGCAAGTTTGGCGATCGCAATTGCCAGGGACTTGAGATCCTCTTTTGTCACGTCAACCGCCACTTTGCCATTGGCGGCGTCCGACAAAACAAGCAGCGGCTTGCCCGACTTATCCTTGGCAAAATCGAACCGTACGCGCTTCCCTTCCAGCTCAAGATTCACCTTGCTGGTTTCGTACTGAATCGGGTGCCCGCTCACCTGCAACTGATCGACATCGATTCCCGTTTGTCGTTTGCCCGTGGGCATCGGAGCGGGCGGTGGTTCCTTGGCCGTCACCCGCGCGCCGTTCAGATCAATCTTCAGACGTTTGACCTTCGGATACTTTGGCGCATCCACGACCACCGGCGAGCCGTTACGAAACACCAGGACCGAGGCCAGTTCTGATCGAATGGAATTCGCCAGGTCACGGGCGGTTGTCGGGAATGTAGTGCCGGCGAGAGGAAACACGGACCCTTCCTTTCATCTTCGAACGTTTATTTTTGAACGACGTCGCTGACGGCATCGCGCACTTTGCCGGCCAGGCGCTTCACCTTTTGGCCCAGACGACCGGGCATGATGCCCATCCGCTCGGCTTCTTCACGGGCGGCGGTGGCAGCCTTGTCGTATGCATCGCCGATGAGGTCCGTGAAAGATTCGCCGGCGGATTTGAGTTGTCCGGCGAATCTATCCGACGCCTTGCCCAGGACTTTATTTTCCAGGGCGCTGGACGGGAGCAACAGTCCCGCCGCCGCGCCCAGTCCGAGGGCGCCAGCGCAGATCAGCAGCGGATATCCTCCCCAACCGCCCGACTCGCCTTGCCCTTCACTTTCGCTCCGTTGTGATTGAGGCCCTGCGTCCTCTTCGTCGTCGTCTTCGGAGAATTCTTCGGAGCTGTCGTCGTCATCATCGGACCGCTCCTGCGATGAGCCTTGCGCTTCGGAGTCACCCTGATCCGCTTCAGACTCGCGCTGGCGATCGCGCTGAGATTTCTCCGGGCCACCGGATGTGCTGGACGTTCCGCGGACAGCGCGGCGAACGCCTTCAATCAGCAGCAGACCCGCGCCGGCACCTATCGCCGCCGTGACGATCGGATGGTCTTTGATGGATTTCCCAAGTTTCGCGCCCACGCCTTGGGTGCTTGATTGCGACGAGCCGCCGTTGGACTTCCCAGACGCTCGGCTGGATGAGGATCGCGATCCCTTGCTCGATCCGCCGGAGCTTCCGTGCGATTTAGACTGCGCTTGGCTACCACGGCCGTGCTGGCTCTGGCCCGATCGGCCCGAGCGCGATGCGCCTTTTTGAGAATGATGTGAACTACTCTTCCCGTTACTTTTAGTTGGCATGTCGGTTTCTCCGTGTAGGTAGAAGGTGTTTCAATAAAAATCTCACGCCTGCTCTTTTGGCGCCCTAATTCGCTTCATTCACTTTCATTCTCATCGCTCTCGCCAAGCTCGCTGCCGCTCTCGCTCGATCTGGATCCGCCGGCCTTTAAGAAGCGACTGGCAGCGAAGCCAACAACAAACAGCCCGCCAACGGCCAGTGCCTGATGCTCGCGCACAATCTGGCCGGTATCTTCAACAACCTGCTGCAGCGTGGCGTCTTCCAGATAATGAGTAGCATCTTCGACGCTGTCGGCGGTTTGCTCGACCATTTGCGCGACGCCATCCGCTTTGACAGCGCGTAGCGCGTGGGCCACCTGTTTAACGAGCTTTCCCGCGCCACTGATGCGCGAGACGACGCGGCCTTTCTTCTTTTCGAAAAGGCGTTCGCCTTCTTCTTTGAGCGTCTGCCCGATCGCGCTAGACATCTTGCCAGTAGTTTGCATCACCTTTTCCTTGGCGGCGCGGATATTTTCCATGACATGATCCGCCATGCCGGCACCATTGTTGGCACCGTGCCCGACGATTTGGCTGCCGCCGCTTTGCTCGGAGCCGCGGCGTTGATTCTGGAATTTGCTTTTATCTCGCATTGCTACCATCGTCGCTCGCCTCCAACCGGGCACCGCTGTGAGATATTTCCCCGACATAACGCTCACACATCTATGCCGTGATCGGTCGCCAACAAACGTAGTGCCATGCGGCCTCCAGTGCTGCGATGATTGCAGAAACCGCAAACCGCGGGCGTGTATGGATGTGGTAGGCACACCATTTGTAGCGACAGATCGCGATGGGATTACTTAAGCTGTTGACGTTCCCCGTTTCGATGCCGATTGCCGGCGCGAGATGGACCTTAAGCACACTGCTATCCGAGGCAGAGCGCCGCTATTACGACCCTGCCGCGATTCGCCAAGAAATGACCGACCTTGAACAGCAGTTTGCCGCCGGCCTGATCGATCAGCAGACGTTTGATGATGCCGAAGAAGCTTTGCTGGAGCGACTGCTCGATGCCCGCGAATATCAGGCGCAGAAGACCGCCGAGCAGGAAGAGGAGTGGTGATCCCCATGCGCGACGCCAGCCCCATGCACCATCGAGATTCGACTCAAGAGCCCGCCGGCCGGCGCAACGGCTCAGCCGGCGCGCATCGGCTCACAGGGTCAAACGCAGTGGAGCATGCGAAGGCACACTTGCTGGAAATGACCGGCCAATCTGCCGAATCGGTCTCATCACTGAGTCGCACGTGTGATGGTTGGCGGATCACCCTTGAGATCGTTGAGCTGGAGCGGATACCCCGTACGACCGACATTCTGGCGTCTTATGTTGTCGAACTGGATGACCAGGGAGAGCTGCTGAGCTACAGCCGCGTGCATCGCTATTTCCGCAACGAAGTAAACCAATGACATAGAGGGTAGCGGAACTACATCAGAGGCAATCAAGTGATCGAACGGGAGCCATCGCCGCAAGCAATCAGCCGCGCGCCGGTCAACGGCGTCGGGCGGCCGGCTCCGCGCGACAGCCTCATCGATTTGCTCGATCGCGTGCTGGATAAAGGCGTCGTCATCGCCGGCGATATCTCGATCAGCCTGCTCGACATCGAGCTGTTGACGATCAAGATTCGCCTGCTGATCGCGTCGGCGGATAAAGCGAAGGAGATGGGGATCGACTGGTGGAACCACGATCCGCAGCTTTCATCCGCCGCCCGCCGGGAGCAAAAGAAGCTGGACGATGATCGGGAAAAGAAAGAATTGCGGCAGCGGATCGCCGAGCTGGAATCGCGTCTCGATCAAATCCCCGCCGCCCGGCGCGGGCGATAAAAAGAGCCGCGACTAATAGGGGCGCGACCCGGATGAGCCCGGAGGGAAACGGATTACATGGGTGAGAATGCGCCAACTGAAGATTTGCTCCGCCGATTGCTGAGCGCCATCGCATCAACTGCGTCGGTCGAAAAACTCATCAGCCAATCCCGCGCGCAGGCGGAGCAGGAAGTCCAAAGCATTTTGACGTCGGCATTCAAAGCGACGTTGTTACGCCAAGCCGTCGAAGAACTTGAAGGAGGCACAGTCGGTGCGCCTTCCGAGTCGCTCGCCCCAAGAAAGCCCGCGCCAGCCGGCGAGGGGTGCTATCTCTATGCGATCGCGTTTGCGGACCGCGCCGCGGGCCGCACGCGTGACACTTCAGGCAACGCCGCATTTTCCCCTCCTCCGGTACTCCGGGGGAGGGCTAGGGTGGGGGCCGTTCGCGCGAGGGATAATCCAATACACCCCCCACCCCAACCCTCCCCCGGAGTACCGGAGGAGGGAGAAGACATGCCGGGCGAACTATCAAGCGTTCTGTCCGGCCCGGCCATCGACCCCAACTTTCCCATTGAGCTTCTCGAATCCGACGATCTGCTGGCAATCGTCAGTCAGGTTTCACTCGCCGAATTTGGCCAATCTGCGCTCGACGATCGCGTCAACGATCCGGCTTGGGTGGAAACCAAGATTCGAGCGCATGACAAAATAATCAAGAACGCGCGCTCGCTGGGCTCGATCATTCCTTGCCGTTTCTGCACGATCCTGCGCAGCCGTCAGGATGTGGAAGACCTGCTGCGCCATCATCGCCGGCGCATTGCCGCCAAATTGGCCGCGCTGGACGGCAAAAGCGAATGGGGCGTCAAGCTGTGGCTCGCGGCGCCGTCGAACGCCAGTCAGCCTCAGGAGATTTCCGGCAAGGCGTACCTGCAGCACAAGCGCAACGCGCGCGATCATCGCCGGCAACTGCAGCGCCCCGCCGAGGATCGCGCCGAGCAATTCCATAAAGACCTGGCGGCGACCGCCGCCGAAGCGGCGCTGCTGCCGATCCGAGATCGCGCCGGCGAAGATTCCGCGGAGATTGCGCTCAACGGCGCATATCTCGTCGCCGACCAACAGCGCACGCACTTTGAAGATGAAATTGCCGACTGGTCCAACCGCCACGCCGCGGAAGGTTGGCGTGTCGAGATCACCGGGCCGTGGCCTCCCTATAACTTCGCGCAACTCGATCTTTCGATGGAGGCCGCAGCATGAACAGCGCCGATGATCGAGCCGCGCGTGACGAGGTAACGCTTCTGGAGCTGGTCGATCGGCTTCTGAACAAGGGCGTGGTTCTCAGCGGCGATATCACGCTCTCGGTAGCCGACGTCGATCTGATTTACGTTGGCCTGCGGGTCCTGATCAGCTCTGTCGAAGCCGCCGAACGCAATGAGATCTGTCGTGCGGGAGCGGCGTGATGATTTACGTCTACGCGCTGATCGACTCACCGGCCCCTGATTCGCCCGCTCTTTGCGGATTGGAAGAGATGCCCGTCCGCATCGTTAATGTCGGGCAGATCTGGGCCATCTGCTCAGATCATACTTCTGCCATCGCCCCCTCGGCGGAAAACTTGTGGCGTCATGAAGCCGTCATCGAATCTTTTATGAGCGATGAGCGGCGTGGCCTGCTTCCCGCGCGGTTTTCGACAAACTTCGCTAATGAAAACGAGCTGACACGAATCCTGTCCGAACATCGCGAGCGACTCATGGCGGCATTCGATCGCGTGCGCGGCTGTGTCGAGTTAGGAGTGCGCATCTTCAGCCGCGCGGGCGGCATTTCGGCATCTCGACCGGTAGCCGCGGACAATGGCCGCGAGTACATGCTGGCCCGACTGGCCGCCGATCGCCAGCGCCGCGGAACTGCCGAGCAAGTCGCTGCCGTGTTGGCGGACATGGAGCGAGCACTTAACCCGCTTGCGCGAGCCGTCGCCCAAGGTTCCGCGACGCTCGAGCCATTGCCGATGAGCATCGCGTACCTCGTTCCACGCAATCGAGCCGAGGAATTTTCCGTGCGGGTTCGCGAAGTCGCGGCGATGCACCCATCATTCAATCTGCTTTGCACCGGTCCCTGGCCGGCGTATCACTTCGCACCATCGCTTGCCGTCGCGGAGGCGCTTCATGTCTGAAACTCCTTCCACGGACGCCGCTCGCGATCTGTTTAATAAAATCCTTGCCGCGCCAGACTTGGCCGATTTTGACAACCTGCTTCGCGGCATGGAGCGGCTGCATCCGCTTCCGAGCCGAATCAACAGCGATCCCAAAAATGTCGAGCGCGGCCTGGCCCAGTTGGTCCTGACACTGATCGAGCTATTGCGCCAGCTCATGGAGCGACAAGCCATCCGCCGCATGGAAGCACAAACGCTCACCGACGAAGAGATCGAGCGTCTCGGCCAAACTTTCATGCGCCTTCAGCAGCGAATGGAGGAATTGAAGCGAACGTTTGACCTCACAGACAAAGATTTGAACATCAATCTCGGCCCGCTCGGTAAACTCCTCTAATCCGTGCGCGACACCGCACCACGGCCGCCCTGCTGCTTCTGCATCGCCGCGCGGTAGATTCCCTTCATCCGCTCCGGCGTGATATTCAATCCGCCGTTGGCTTCGAGTGTCAGCGTGTACAGCCAGCCTGGCTCAAAGCTGCGCCAGACGGCTTCTCCCTGGGCCACGCGAACGCCCATCGACTTACGATACTCCGGATCATCCGCGAGCTTCCAAAAATTACCCCAAAGCTGCTGTTCGAAAGCATGCGCCCGCGCATCGGCGATATGATAAACCGCGGGCACGCTGCCCGGCGGATCGATTGCGAATCCAGCCGCCGGCGATTGCGATTCACCGTACAATCGCGTGAAAAGTGCGATGCTGTGCCCGCGCAGAGGATCATTCTCCTGGACGAATTTTCCGTCGAACTTGATCACCATCGCGTCGATGTGCGCGAGCTTTCCATCGATCGTGAATTGCTTTGCCGGCAGTGCTGAGCCATCTGCCGCGTATTCTACAAACAACAACTGTGTCTTAACCGCGCCGGCGGATTCGGTTTGATCGGTGACGATAATGTCGCCGACGCGATGCTCGGTGCTCAATCGTTGAACGATGAGTTGCAGTTGCTCGTTGCGGTCGCGTTGCCGCGCTAATTCATGCTCGGTGGAGTTGCGCGACCAAAGCAGCCATCCGCCGGCCGCGGCGCCGCCGGCTATCAGAAATGCGAAGATGAGCCGTCCGGCGATGCGCAGCATGAGCCTATCCTCAATATCGGCCCGAGCGGCGCGCCGCGTGCAAAGGAGAGCAGCGTTCATTTATCGGACGGAGCTTTCGTGTGCTGAAGCACACCCTACAATGCGGTCACAAGGAGGTTTTAGAATGTCCCAATACTACGGCTACAACGGCCCCTCGCGGGGAATCCCGTTTCAGATGCTGATCGCCGGGGCGATCGTTCTCTTCGGGCTGATCTCGTATTTCGGCCGCACCAGCCTGAATCCGATCACGCATGAAAAACAGCATGTGAAATTATCGCCGCAGGAGGAAGTGCAACTGGGCCTGCAATCGGCGCCGAGCATGGCGCAGGAGATGGGCGGCGAGATTCCCAATGGCGACCCGCGCACGGAAGAGGTGCAGCTCGTCGGCTTGCATGTCGTGCAGAACAGCGATGCCGGCAAGGCGACTCAATATCGCTTCCAGTTTCATCTGCTGGCCGATCCGAAAACGATTAACGCCTTCGCGTTGCCCGGCGGGCAGATTTTCATCACGCGCGGCTTGCTCGACCGCCTTTCCAATGAAGCTCAACTCGCGGGCGTTTTGGGCCACGAGAGCGGCCATGTCGTCGCGCGGCATACGTCCGAGCAACTGGCCAAAACGGATCTGATGCAAAGCCTGGTGATGGCGGTCGGCGTGGCCGCCTCCGATAGTAATCATCCGGGCCGGGGATATTCCGCGCAGATGATTGCGGGCGTTGTCGCCCAGATAAAGCAGCTTCAATATAGCCGCGGCGATGAATCGCAGGCCGACGAATTGGGGCTGCAATTCATGTCGGAAGCCGGCTACGATCCGCGCGCGATGATTCAGGTGATGCAGATCCTGGAACAATCGTCGCCAAGCTCGGGCCAATCTGAGTTCATGCAAACGCACCCGAATCCCGAGCATCGGATCGAGGACATCGATGCATGGATCAAGAAGCATTACCCGGCCGGCGTCCCATCGAACCTGACCAATGGCGGCTTGGTCGAGCAAGGTATGCCGGCCCGCCGGTAGGCGTTACACTGAGCGGCATCCGCAATCGGAGATCCCGCGATGCCCGCCGGTGACGCACCGAAACAAAATACTTCGGTTTTCTCAGGATTGGCGACGACACTCATGGTCGCCGCGAGCGTGGTACTCGTCGCGCTGAATTGGTGGGGACTTCGATTTCGGCTGCGACGTCGCGTCGATGGCTGGCGGCGCGGCGCGGGCCTGATCCTGCGCGGCGAAGGCGCAACATTCATCTTGTCCGCATTCGGATTGGATACGGGGGCGCAGGCCCGATCCTCGGCCACCTCGTTTGATGCACCCAGGCATGTCAGTGAGAGATTGGCCGCGTTTCTTGCGGGTGAAGCCGAGTTGCATCGCCGCGTGCGGCGCGGGGAATTGGAGGATAAAAGCGAGCCGTGCACCGGCCCGAGTTACACGTTGGGATTTGAGCGGTGGGTTGAAGGCCCGGCGAGATTCGTCCGGCCCGATCTTTGGACTGGAACCGATTGCTCCGCGGCGCGGCCGCAGGAATCCGGCGGCACGACCGATCCTCTTCTCAATATCATCTGCCGCATCAGCGATGCGGGCGCGGTGGATATCTGGGTGCGCGTCAATCACGTCGGCACCGATGGGGCCCCCGTGCAGGAGGCGTTGTCGCGGTTGGAATCGCAATGGGGATCGCGCGAAACGGTTTTCTTCCCCACTCCCGAGGAGTTCGCTCCATATGCCGGCCCACGAAGATGCCCCGGCCGCGATGATGCGGCTGAAGCGCAAGTCTTTATCGATTTCACCCCGCTTCTGGAGTGGCGCAAACGGATGAACGAATCTCTCCCCGAGCCGCTAACGGTGGGAGCGGCGCTGATCTGGCAGATGGCTCAACATCCCGCATTTGCCGACAGGTTTATCGCGTCGGCAGTACAGGTTCGCCCTTCCCGCGGCATGGGTCGCGGCGTCAGCATGCTGGTGATTCGTCCTTCAAAGTATTTCTCGCGAAGAAATGGCCTGGCGAATTTCGCCCGCGTCTTCAATCGCCAGGTCTACCTGGCACACCGACGCCGCAATGCCGGTTGCAAGGCGCTCGACGCCGCCGCGCTCATTCCAGTGACATTGGAGTTGGCGCTGCTCAAGTCGGCCATGCGCAGAGGCGGAAGGGATTTCGGCAGCATGGGGCTGTCGATCCTAAAGGACGCGAAAGTCTTCGGTGCGCCGCTTGCCGACATCGGCCACGACGATGGTTTTCTGGCCATCGGCGGCATGGACTTGCCGACCAGAGATGGCCGCCGCGTCGGCTGCGTGACGATAAAAGCGCCGGCGCACAAGATCGCCGACTATCCCAAGCGTCTATGCGAAGTGATCGAGGCGTGCGCCGAGCCGCAACCCGTGACGGCACGGTAGCGCATGATTTCTTCGCGCCGCCACTTCAACGATTCACAGGGGCCGACACTGACGCTTATAAATCACCTGCGAATTCTAATGGGCCGGCCAGATTCCAGTTGCCACAATCTCGCTCCATGAAATGCCCCGTCTGCCGCGATTTTGTGTTGACCGACCATGAGTTGGAGGAAGGCTTGCCTTCACATCGCTGCC
>DATBDZ010000024.1:0-4002 GCA_036276235.1 Humisphaera sp.
TTGTAGGGTGGGTGTACTCGCCCACCATGAGCGACGTGGTGGGCGAGTACACCCACCCTACATGAAATCGCGATAGTTTCAGAACAGGTACTCCGAAACATCTAGCCCATTCGCGCGAGCCGGCCAGATGCTTCGGGGTACCTCAGCATGACCCTTTTTCATCCTCTCCTAACTACGCGCGCGAGTTCGCGCCGCTTTCTTTCCAGCTTCAACGCGCTTTGCATGTGACTGGCTTGAACCGCCCTTCCTTCCGCCTTTGCGGGAGGAGGAATGGTCTTCGGTCTTGCCGCGGCCGGAACCGCTCTTTTTTCCACCGTGCGTCTCTTTGTTCACGGTGGCCCAGGCGCGACGTTCGGCCTCCTTCTTCGAGGTCCCGCGCTTCTCGTATCCTTCCTCGATATGCTCGGCCTGGCGTTTCTGCTTATCCGTATAAGATGACTTGTCGCCTCGTGGCATTGGGCCTCCTAAAAAAGTGTTAGTGAAGCAAGCGAAGCAATAATTTGCGATTCTATCCCGCTGTCGTTTTCCCCATCTCCTCCAAGATAATCCCCGTGATGAAACTGGAGTCGGCCTCCGATGCCAGAAAGACATACGCCGGCGCGATTTCCTGCGGCTGTGCCGGACGGCCGAAGAGCGTGTCGTTGCCAAACTTGGAAACCTTCTCCGGCGATGTGCCGCGATCGGCGGTGTTGAGCGGCGTCCAGACGGGCCCGGGCGCGACCGCGTTCACACGGATTCCCTTCTGGGCCAGTTCCATCGCGAGCGTCTTGGTGAACGCGTTGATCGCGCCTTTTGTCGCCGAGTAGGCCAGAAGATTCTTCGCTCCTTCCAGGCCGGTTTCAGAACTGGTGGCGATGATCGCCGAGCCCGGCTTCATGTGCTTGGCCGCGGCGCGGCAAAGGTAGAAGTAGGCGTAGATATTTGTTTTGAAAGTCGTGTCAAATTCGTCGTCCGTCACTTCTTCCAGCGACGGGACGCGATTCTGATGCGCGGCATTGCTGACCAGAATATCAAGCTTGCCAAACTCGCGGATTGTCCGATCGACCACACCGCGGCAAAAATCGCGATCGGTCAGATCGCCCGGCAGCAGGAGACATTCGCGCCCGCACGCTTCCACCAGCCGCTTGGTTTCCTCCGCGTCGGAGGCTTCCGCCGGGAGAAACACAATCGCGACATCCGCTCCTTCGCGCGCATAAAGATTGGCGACGGCGCGGCCGATGCCGCTATCGCCGCCGGTGATCAGCGCGGTTTTCCCTTCCAACTTTCCCGCGGCACGATAGCGCGGCGCCGAAAACAGTGGGCGCGGATTCATCTTGCTCTCAAGGCCGGGCTTGGGCTGATGTTGCCGCGGAAAGGGGGGTCGGGGTGTCACTTCGCGCGGCGCACGCGATTCCCGCGACTCGCGCGGCCCGCGTGACTCGCGCATCGTTCGGCTCTGATTTGATTGGCCGTTTTGTTTCACTTGTGGCGTTGCCATCGAAACCCTCAGCAATTGGAAATCTCAGAAATCTGAACGCGCAAACTAATGCGCCACGGTGTCGATCATCGAGCGAACCGTCTGGCGGATGACGCCGCCGGCGTCCACGTCGCCCTTAACCAATGACTCCATAAACTTGCGCGCCTGCTCAAAACTGATATGCGGCGGAATCAACGGGACATTCGGATCCGTAATCGCTTCCAGCACCACCGGCCGATCGGCGGCCAGCGCCTGTTCCCAGGCAGAGCCGATCTGCTCGGGGTTATCCACGCGGATGCCAAGCAATCCCACTGAGTCCGCGTAGCGCGCATAGGGAAAATCTGGAAGGTCCTGGCTGGCCTCAAACTTGGCGTCGCCGGCCATCACGCGCTGTTCCCAAGTCACCATGTTCAGGTCGCGGTTGTTGAGCACGAGGGTGATCCAGCGCGGGTCTTTCCAATCCTTCCAGTATTTGGCGACGGTGATCACCGAGTTGAGGCCGTTCATCTGCATCGCGCCGTCGCCGGTCAGCGCGATCGCGACGCGATCGGGGAAGCAGAATTTTGCGGCGACCGCATACGGAACCGCCGGCCCCATCGTCGCCAGGTTGCCCGAGCCGGATGCCATCATTCCCCGGCGAATCTTCAGATCGCGGGCATACCAGGTGGCGGCTGTTCCGGAGTCGGCCGATAAAATGCAGTTGTCCGGCAGCCGCGAGGAAAGCTCCCAGAAGACACGCTCCGGATTGATCGGATTGGCGGCATCCATCGCCCGCGCCTCGACCAGTTCCCACCATTGCTTGTTCCACTTGGCGATCTTGTTGGCCCACGAGCGGTCGCGCTTGCGGTCGAGCATCGGCTGCAGTGCCGCCAGCGTTTCGCGCGCGTCGCCCTTCAGGCAGACATCCATGGGATAACGCAGGCTCAGCATGCGGCCGTCCAGATCGATCTGAATTCCCTTGACCGTCCCCTCCTTCGGAAGAAATTCGCTATAGGGAAAACTGGTGCCGACCATGAACAGCGTGTCGCATTCCTGCATGAGGTCCCACGACGGCTTGGTGCCGAGCAGTCCGATTCCTCCGGTGCAATACGGCAGATCGTCGGGAATGACCGCCTTGCCGAGCCAGGCTTTGGCCACCCCCGCGCCAAGCAGCTCGGCGGTTTGCATGACCTGATCGCTGGCCTGTAGCGCGCCTGCGCCCACCAGCATTGCGATTCGTTCACCGCCGTTCAGCAAATCGGCCGCCCGGCGCAGATCATCCTCGCGCGGCACGATATGCGGCACCGTAATGCCGACTCCAGTATGAATCGTGTTATGCGCGTGCGCCGGGACGGGCACGGCATCCATTTCCTGAATGTCTTTCGGAAAAACGACGCAGGTCACCGTCCGCTGATCGATCGCGATTCGGATGGCGCGATCGATCGCGTGCCGCGCGGCCGAGGGGCTGGCCACCTGGCATATGTATTCGCTGGCGACATCCTTGAAAAGTGATGTGAGGTCAACCTCCTGCTGATAGTGGCCGCCGATCGCGGTCGTGGCCGCCTGGCCGATGATCGCGACAACCGGCTGATGATCCATCTTCGCATCGTAGAGTCCGTTTAGAAGATGGATGGCGCCCGGCCCGCTGGTCGCCATGCAGACGCCGACCTCGCCGGTAAACTTGGCATGCGCGCACGCCATGAAGGCCGCCATCTCTTCGTGGCGAGCCTGGATGAAGCGCGGGTTGTCGCCGGCCTTGCGCAGGGCGGCAGTGAGACCATTGATCCCATCGCCGGGATACCCATAAATCCTGTGTATTCCCCATTCCTTGAGGCGTTCAACTACGAACTCACTGACCGTTTTTGACATGGTAGTTTTCCTGTTGGCGCGCTGGGCGCGGAAGAATGCCAGCATGAGGCGCGCCAAAGCAGGGAAAACGCGATGTGTTTTGTGAGTCGCGCGCTTGAATAGAGCGGACCTTCGGTCGCGCCGCTACGCGGGGTGTTCATGGAAACTCGACAACGCGTCGATCGCCAAGCGAGTTCAACGCGTGGCGGCGCGACCGCGGGTCCGCCCCTATAGGAGCCGCGCAAAGATAACTCATCCAATTCACTCGTCATTCACGTGGGTGTCACGGGTGCCATGTCCCACGCTTGCGTGGGCATGTCCGTCGGCGGGGATAGAGCCGTTCCCGATTGTACGACATGCCCACGCAAGCGTGGGACATGGCACCCAAATGAACAGATGAATTCGGATAGGTTAACCATGCGCGGCACCTAAGCGCGCGTTCAACGTTACGCAGCAACATCCCCGCGCCGATGATGCGGGGCGGTACGCGGTTGAGCCCGGCCACGGCCTCGGGCGGGCTTGTTTGCCGCGAGCGATTTACGCAGGGCTTCCATGAGATTGATCGTCGGCGGTAGGTTATCCGCGTCGTGATCATCGGCGGGTATCACCGTCTGCTTGCCACGGCGTTTTTGCTCGATCAGCGCTTCCACCTGCTGGCGATACTCATCGTGGAAATCGGACAAGTTCAGCGGATGGGTCATCGCCTCGATCAACTGAAC
>DATBDZ010000025.1:0-1712 GCA_036276235.1 Humisphaera sp.
CCTTTTCCAAGGACCTGGCGAAGGAAGCCGGCACCGGACACGGCGTGGGCACATGGTGGGCTATGTATTCGCATGAAACTCCCAACATGATCACGCTTCGCGTCAATCTGGCGGCCAATATCGACCTCTCGCAGTTAAAACTGGCGGTCGCACCCGATTTATCGCCGGCAAAGTAGGGAAACGCTTTTAGTGGTCAACGCGTAAACAACGGCGTATAGGTCCGGTCGTACTTAGTTCAAGAAGCCTGCGGTCGCGGTTGCTGACCTTTGCAGACCGTTACTGGACCCTGTTGCAGGCTGATTGAGGAAAGGCGAGAGGAATCCGCGATGCGCATGTTTGTTCTGTCGTTGGCCGCTGCTTTGGTGCTGGGAATCGGATCGCATTCCGTCCACGCCGGTCATCATGGGAATAGGGCAGCGCAGTGCGATCCGCCGGCGAGCCAGCCCGCCAAGGTTTTCGATGGTTTTGATGCCGCCCTGAAAACGGTGCCGCAAGGGGTGCTGCCGGCGAAGTCGGACGGGTGGACGGTCGCCAAGCGCGACGTGGCGAATGCCGCGTTTGACGAAAAGGTGCGCGGGCAGAAGCTGAAGATTCGCATCAAGGTTTCTTCGGTCGGCAAAGATGGCGATGATTACGTCGTGAGCGCCGATCCGACGCAGACGTCGATCTTCACGACCGCCATCGATGTGCATTTCAGCAAGGATAATGCGCTGGACGTGGCCCGCCTTTCCGTAGGCGACGAGGTCATCGTCGTCGGCGAGGTGAATGTGCTGGCGTTCAGCGATCAGGCGCCGCTGCCGGAACTGGGTTTGATTCTGGTGGAAGCATCAATTCTGTCCGAAAAGCGGCGATGAAGTCGCTCGCGTAATTTTTGACATCGATCGTTACAGGAATCGTCATGCTGAGGTACTCCGAAGCATCTGGCTTATCCGCGCAAGCGGGCCAGCGGCTTTGCAGTACATGCTCAGTGTCGCGCTCAGAACCCTCTCCCCTGACTTCGACGAGCTCAGTCGAGTCGTACTCAGGGGAGAGGGCAGGGTGAGGGGACCGAGTTCGCGAAATGGCGCGGCTCGCAAGATTGACGCGTTCGTCCCCTCACCCCAACCCTCTCCCCTGAGTACAGGGGAGAGGGAGAAAACGCTTTGATTCATCAGCCGTGGAAACGATATGACTCTCGGATCATTTGCGCGCGTCGCGGGTTTGATCTTTTGTCTCGCAGGTTATGCAATGGCCGCCGACGAGTGGCAGCCAATCCCGCGCAAGCTTCCGGGGCCGGGGATCAAGCTCGCCGATGCCGATCGACAAACGATCGAGACGGCGTTGCATCACCTTGAGGCGCGCCTTCCAACTCTGCCGACGACCGCCGACGGCGTCGATCTTCCCGCGGATATCGATGTCTTTGCGAAGGCTGTTCGGTATGCGCTGATCAACGATGAGTTTTACAAACCGCAGGATGTGAAGAAGGCGACCGATCTGCTCGCGGCAGCGGAGAAGCGCGCCGACGAGCTTTCGCACGGGCAACATTCCTGGGCGCAGCAGCACGGCGTTCTTGCGCGCGGATACCATTCGCGGATTGATGGGTCGGCCCAGCCTTATGGCCTGGAGATTCCGGCGTATGTCGATTTTTCCAAACCCGTGCCGCTCTATGTGTGGCTGCACGGCCGCGGCGACAACGCTACCGACATGCATTTCCTGGCCGAGCGGCAGCGTAG
>DATBDZ010000026.1:0-26510 GCA_036276235.1 Humisphaera sp.
CGTCGAGCGCATCGTTCACAGCGATGCTGTAATGAATGGCGTCAGCGTGCAACTGGAACTTTCGCCATACCTCGCGCCAGTCAAAGGCGACATTGTCCAGCTTCAGCAGGTGGTGTTGAATCTGATGGTCAACGCGTTTGCCGCCATGCGCGGAGCCGAGCGCGAGGCGCAGCGCCTGATCGTTCGAACGAATTTGGCTGACGAATCGAATGTGTTGATCGAAGTGCGGGACCACGGCACGGGCATCGCGCCCGACAAGATCGAATCCATTTTCGATCCGTTTATTACCAGCAAGCCTGAGGGACTGGGGATCGGCCTTTCAATCTGCCGTTCCATCATAGAACGTCATCATGGGAAAATATGGGCCGCGAATAATGTAGATCGCGGTGCGACGTTTTCGATCACGCTACCCATCGGCAACGAATGATTTTCTCGCTACTGTGATGTCCATTACCTTATTTGTTGCTTCGCCACGTCACCTTTAGAAGCTCCCCATATTTATCGCGCGGTCGCGTCCGCGAAATTTTTTTCCTAGCTGTCGCGCCAAGTCGTCCGCCTTGCGAGGAACAGAGGGCGGCCACATAATAGTTTAATGTTCAACTATCTGATCCGCATCGCGGGGCGCATCATGTGGTAGGGCGAACGCGACACGGGGAAGGTGTTATGCTCGCAGCGTGGTTTGTTGTTTGGGGATATGCGACGCGCAAGGTTTGGGCTTTGCCGGTCTTGGCCTGCGCGCTATTTTTCGCGGCCACGGCGCCTGCATGGGGCGCGGAGCAGAAGCGGCCGCGGCACGTCTTGCTGGTGCATTCGTTCGGAAGCAGCGCACCGCCTTTCACGACGCATTCAACGGCGTTTGAAACCACGATCAAGAAAGAATTGGGGAACGACGTCGATCTGGATGAGGTGTCGCTGGATATGTCGCGCTATGCGCAGCCGGACATGGAAGACGCGTTTGCCGAGTTTATGGTGAAGCGGATTTCGGAGTGGCAGCCGGATGTGGTGGTGCCGATCGGTTCGCCGGCGGGGAGATTCGTTTCAAAATACCGCATCAAACTATTTCCGGCGACGCCGGTGATTTACACCGGGATGGACCGCCGCACTTTGCCGGCGGATGCATTTGCCAACAATGCGACGTTTGTCGGCGAGGATTTTGATCTGCGCGGGCTGGTTGACGACATGCTCCAGCTTGACCCGCAAACGGATAATGTCGTCGTCATTCTTGGAGCGACGCTGCTGGAGCGATATTGGACGACAGAATTTCAGGAAGCATTTAAGCCGTTTGCGGGGCGGGTGAAGTTCACGTGGGTGAACGATCTGACATTCGAGCAGATGCTGGATCTGGTGTCGAAGCTGCCGCCGCACTCGTTTGTTTTGCTGGGATTGTTGATGCGGGATGCCTCTGGGGTGACATACAACGAGGACGATGCGCTGGCGCGTCTGCACGCGGTTTCGCGGGCGCCGATCAACGGCATGTTCCAGCACGAGGTGGGGCTGGGGATCGTGGGAGGGCGGCTCTACCAGGGAGAGCTGGAGGGAGAAGAGGCGGGACGCCTCGCGGCGAAAATCCTGCGCGGGCAGCCGGCTTCAGATTTTCCGCCGATGATCATCGGCACGCGCACCCCGTTGTACGACTGGCGCGAACTGACGCGCTGGCGAATGAGCGAGAGCCGGCTCACTCCGGGCAGCGTGGTATTATTTCGCCAGCCAACGACATGGGAACGGTACCGATGGCACGTATTTACCGCGATCGCGGTGATCGCCGCACAGGCGATTTGCATCTTCGCGCTGGTTGTTCAACTGCGGCGGCGGCGCGTCGCCGATATAGGCCGGCGCAGCGCGGAAGCTGAAACGAAGCAAAAGCGGGCACAGCTCGAGCACGTCGCACGCGTTGCCACCCTCGGCCAGCTCACGGCAACGCTGACGCACGAATTGAAGCAGCCGTTGCACGCGATTTCACTGAGCTCGTCGGTCGGCGTCCATTTGGCCAACACACCCGAGCCTGACATCAAGGAGATTCGTGAGACGTTTCTTGAGATCAGCGACACCACCCGTCGCGCCACGGAAGTGATTCAAGGCATGCGGGACATGCTCAAGCGCGACACCGCGGGTTTCACCAGCGTCGATGTCAACCGTGCGATCCACACGGTGGAGCGCATCGTCTACAGCGACGCGATCATCCACGAAGTCTCAGTGGATCTGGATCTCTCGCCGAGCCTACTGCCCGTGAAGGGCGACGTCGTTCAACTGCAGCAGGTTGTGCTGAACCTCATGCTCAACGCCTTCGCCGCCGCGCGCGGCCCCGAACGCGAAGGGCGGCGTGTGATCGTTCGCACGAGTTTGATCGACGGATCGAAAGTCTTGATCGAAGTGCGCGACAGCGGCATCGGAATCGCCCCCGACAAACTCGAATCCATCTTTGAACCGTTCAACACCGGGCGGCCAGATGGATTAGGCATGGGCCTGTCGATCAGTCGCACCATCATCGAACGCCACGGCGGGAAAATATGGGCCGCGAACAACCCCGATCGCGGTGCGACGTTCTCGATCACGCTGCCGACCGTTGCCGCGTAGCGACCAGCGCGAGCACGCTTCACGATTCAACCGAGGGCACCGTGCCAGCCGTTGCCAGCGGCGTTCCGAAGAACATTTGCAGCACCTTGTGCCTTCCGATCACCCGAAAAAGCTCGCGCATCGTGCAGTAGCAGAAGATCATCACCACCAGCAGAATCTGGATGGCCCAGAAGTGCGGCCAGACGATTTTGGAAAACAATTCCCGGTTTCCCGCGACAAGGCTGCCCGTGTGCCGCCAGAACTCGATGAGATGCTCCAGGTAATGCACGAGCAGCGACACGAGCGTGTAGATCACCGTTTTCCAGAGCACGTTGTACATTAACGGCTTATCGGGATAGCGATTGATCAGCGGGAGCATGTCGGCGATCAGCACGACCTTGCCCATCACCAACGCCGCCAGCGTGACCGCCATCGACGTGGCCACCTTAATCCCAGTTCCCTCAAGCATCAGTTCGCGAACAAACGCGACGATGTGAAGCGCAACGAAGAAAAAGATCACCGGCGGAAGCAGCGCCTTAACCTCTTCTTTGATTTTTTCGGAGAGTTTGCTCATATCGCCATCGCACATACTCGGGCTGACCGTCAGCGAATGCCATAGGACTAATGTCCCATATCGATGGCACACTCTGCGAGATAGCTTGCCTCTGATTTCTGTCCGTGTCGCGCAAGCGGCACATCGAAGCCCCCGCCGGGAGGTTAATTGAAGAATCCCATCCAAGTCATCGCTTGTCGCGCGGGTCAGGTCGCCATCTGCGTTCTCGCGACCCTCACGTTGCTGCCGCCGCGCGCGGCGCGGGCGGACGCACCATCAACCCAATCATCCAGCACGCTGCAAAATGCCGGCACGGCCGTCGATAATTACATGAACCACAACGCTCCGATCCTGCCTGTCAGCGGCAACGACGGGAACACACTTGAATTGGAGCCGGGCGGCTATGGGATTCCGGTGACCGGCGCGGCAGCCGCCGGCGCGGGAGCGGCCGGCGCAACCTCTACCACCGCACCCGCGACGCTGCCCGCTGGACCAGAAGCAAAAAAAGGGGAATGGCTCATCGCGCCGCTGCCGAACTATTCGCCGACGTTTGGCTGGGGCATCATCGGACGCCTCGGCTACATCTTCCCGCTCGATCCGAAGGACAAAGTTTCGCCGCCTTCTATTGCGGGAGTCTTTGGCTATTACAGCCAGAACGATAGCTGGGCCGCCGGCGCGTTCTCGAAATTCTTTGTTGATGAGGACCGCTACAGAATCACCGCCGGCCTGGTGCATGCCGAACTCAATTACGACTTCTCCGGCATCGGCACCGCCGCGGGGGAATCCGGTCAATCCGTCCCGCTGCACCAGGAAATGACCGGCGGCATCTTCGAAACACTCTTCAAAGTCGCGCCCAACCTGTACGTGGGACCCAAGTACATCGGCTCGAAGATGAACATCAACTTCCCATCGGGTGAGCCCAATTCGTCGGTCACAATCCCCGGCAACGAAATTAACACGGTCTCCTCCGGGCTGGGTGTTCATGCGCAGTGGGACACGCGCGACAGCCAGTTCTTCCCGCGCAAGGGGAACCTCGCCGACGTCGATATCAGCTTTCATGACCCGGCGATTGGGGACAGTTTCGCCTATCAGGTTTACACGCTTTCTTACAACCAATATTTCAGCCTGAGCCCCAGGCAAATTGTGGCGGTGCGCGGGTTTGCCCAATTCGAGAACGGCAACGTCCCGTTTTACGCCCTGAGCAAATTCGGCCGCGGCAGCGACCTGCGCGGCTACACGGTCGGACAATTCCAGGACAAGCAGATGTTCGCCGTTCAGGCGGAATATCGCCTGGAGATCACGCGGCGGATCGGTGCCGTCGCCTTCGGCGGCGTCGGCGAGGTGATGCCGTCCATCAGCTCAATGACCTTCGACAGCCTGCTCCCCAGCGGCGGCGTGGGCCTGCGATATGTATTAGCCGAGCAAAACCACGTCGCCATCCGATTTGATGTCGCCTGGGGGCGCGACGGGAGTCAGTTTTACCTCACCGTTGGGGAAGCATTCTAAAACTCGGGATGGCAAACGAATCTGCGAAGCATTAAGATACGTGTACGTGCATGTACACGGAGACTCGATGGCAACCAAGACAATTACGATTGATACCGAAGCGTACAACCGCCTCCGCAAATTGAAGAAGCGGGATGAGTCGTTCAGCCAGGTCATCAAACGCGTCGTGCCCAAGCCGTTTGATTTTAATGCGTGGATCAAGGGAATGGAGGCCGATCCTTTCTCCGACGAGTTCATCGAAGCCGTTGAGCAGCAGATTGCAAATCGGAACAACCCGTCAAACCGGCGGAGGTAGATGGCCGTTCTCGATACGAACATCCTGATCGATCTTGGAAACCCGCGCCGACACGGCCATGCGAAAGCTGTCGCGCTTGCCGCCACCGTTGTGCAGCGCGGCGAAGCGGTCTGCACAACGCGGTTCAACGTCGCCGAGCTTCGAGTCGGCTTGGAGCGATCGAATGATCCCATCGCGGAAGAGCGGCGAATTGCCCGCGCGCTGTCAACCCTCTCGATTTTGGAATTTGATGAGGCAGGCGCCGAGCAGTTCGGGCGGATTCAAGCCCAGCTCTTTGCTCTTGGAAGGCCAGCCGGGGAGATGGATGCACTGATTGCCGCGGTCTGTATGGTAAACGGGCAAAGCCTTATCACGCGGAATCAGAAGCATTTTATCAGCGTCGGCGGTCTGATCGTCGAACCCTACTGAAGTCCATTAGGGCAAGAGTTAGCGAGGGCTCCGCCCTCTTACACCCCTCTACACCGCCACTTATTCCCGCCCCTCTCTCGACTCCGCGATCATATCCCCGTATCCTCTTGGCCCCCGCGGCAAATGAAAGACCCGCGGGGCTATTCGAGAACCAACCAGCATGTACAAGTTATTGCAGAAATATAAGAAGGGGATGCTCGCGATTTTTGCCGTCGGGCTCATGATCACGTTCCTCATCCAGATGCCGCTCAAGAGCGGGCGGGGCGGCAGATCGCGCCGCGGAGTCGGGAGCATCGGCAAGCAAACCATCTACGCCGACGAGCTTTCAAAGGCGCGGGACGAGTGGACATCGCTGACCGGCCAGGGGCAGCTCGCCGAGTTCGGGAGGCGATTGGTCCTCACGCGCCTCGGCAGCACGCTGGCCGGCATGATCATGACCAACCGCGATCTGTTTTTCCTGCTCCAGCGGGAAGCGGAACAATCCGGCATTCGCGTCAGCGACGATTATGTAAACACCGTCTTCACCAATGACATGCTCTTCGCCAACACGTTGGAGCCCGATCGGCAGGAGCTGCTGAAGGACGCCATCCGCCATCTGCTGGAGATCAGCGTTTTGCGCGATCGCGTCATCGGCGGCGTGCACGTGAGCGAGCCGAGCATCCTTCGCAACCTGATGCCGCAATGGGAGACGGTGCGGCTAAATCTGGTGACGGTGTCGGCGAGCGATTTCAAAGCCGCCACCACCATGCCCACCACGCAGCAGGTGGAGGATCTTTTCGATCGATACAAGAACCTCACGCCCGATTCACCGCAGCGGCCGGCGACCGATCCGTTGGGGTTTGGCTATGAGGTGCCTAATCGCGTGATGGTGCAGTATCTGGTGGTGCCGCACAAGCAAATTGCGGATGCGGCTCGCGCGAGCAAATCCGCCTACGACTGGGAAGTGCAGGCAAGAATCTATTACGCCGAGCATCAGGATGATTTCGTGCGCATGCCGCCGGCGACATTGCCCGCCACGCTTCCGGCCTCCATGCCCGCGACCACTCCATCGACATTGCCTGATCTTGCTTCGACGCAACCGGCGACGCTTCCGGCTGTCGCCGCGACCGTGCCGGCATCATTGCCGGCGGTCGCTTCATCGCAGCCGGCGACAAAGCCGTCTTTGCGGCCATTCGCGGAAGTGAAGGATGAGATCGTAGATAAGCTCGTCGCGCCCGAGATCGACAAGCTGGCGACCGATGTGACGACCGCGCTCAAGAAACGCCTCGATGCGGATTGGCGGGCGAACAAAGGATCCCTTCCGACGACACAGGCGGATGCGACCACGATGCCGGCGACGCAGCCGAGCGTCGCCATGGGCCCGGTCATGCAGCCGACCACGATGCCCGCCACCACGCAGGCGGCTCCGTTTGACAGCTACGCCTATCTGGAAAACGTCGCGCTCGATATTCAGCGGCAATATCATGTCCTCCCCGAAGTGCACCAGCTCGGCGAATGGGAGGACCAGGCGGCGCTGGCCAAGGAGCCGGGCATCGGCGCGGCTCAGTCGCGCCAGTTCGGCAACTTCGCGCGGTACGCCACCGAAGATGTCCTCGCCTTCAGCACGGCGACTCAGCCCGCCCCCGATCTGCTGCGGCCTTATCAGCCTTCGGAAATGCTGACCGATCTGACCAACAACACCTACATCTTCCGCCTGACGGCAGTCTCGCCCGCGCACGCCCCAGACTTCGCCGAGGTGATGGCCCGCGTGCGCGAAGACACGCTCACCAACATCACCTACGCACTGGCCCGCGACGAAGCCCGCAAGCTGCTCGACGACGCCAAGAAACAAGGCCTCTCCGCGGCGGCGGTGGCCGCCCATCGCTCAATGACCTCGACGGGCAACTTCCGCCTCAACACCCCCTTCATCCCCAACTTCATCGCCGGCCCGGCCGCGACAGCCGCCCTGGTCGGCAAAGCCCGCGCGCTCCTAGAAGAAGCCACCCCGGAGCATCCGCATCCAGTAGCGCTCGTAGAAATGCCCAGCGAACGGAAGGTAGTCATCGCCGAGCTGGCGGACGTCTTCATGGACGCCGACGAATCAGAAGTCTTCCGAGACAAAGTGCTGGCGATGTCTGCCACTCAAAGCGCGCAGGCTGACGCGCTGATCATGAAATGGTTCGACTACAACACGGTAGTCTCGCGATTGAACTACAAGCTCGACAAACCAGAGACAGCGAGTAAGGAGACGGAGTGAGTCCGCCTTGACATCCCAGCGGTCTCGCATAAGGTTACATCCGTTCAGCGCCATTAGCTCAATTGGCAGAGCAGCTGACTCTTAATCAGCGGGTTTTAGGTTCAAGTCCTAAATGGCGCATTGGCAACTCGATTGGCAAAAATGCCCGCCGGCTCCTCCCATCTTTCGCAGCTTATTCCCTACAACGCGGTCCAGTTTGATCGCTGCATGGCGTATCTCGCTCAGAAATGGGCTCGCGGCCTCACGCGCTACGACATGGTGAAGCTGCACGTGATGACGGACGTTTATCACGTCTTGGAAACCGGCCACCAGTCCATCGGCGGACCGCTTGAGCCGTGGAACTTGGGGCCAGTTGTCGCGCGAAGCTGGGCGCGGCTCAGCAGGTGGGAACGCCGCTTCGATCAATTGGGCGAGGAGCCGCCGGGCTATGCGCTGGGAAGGTCGGACAAGGGATACACGACCTACCGGCCCACCGCCGCGCCTGATCTCGATGAGCTTGCGGCATCCGAGCTAGCCGCGATGGACCGCGCCGTTGAGCTGCTCAAGCCGATGAGCTTTGACGAATCGCAGCGCTTCTTCCACGGCGACAAAACCTTCATGGGGCAGGCATACAACTCTGCCCGCCGGAATCACCAGAAGCAAATCAGCTGGGCAGATATCATCGACGCCTACGCCGACCAGGAAGGCATCGATCTGACCGACCTGAAACGCCGGCTTATCTCCTACTGCTGAACCGCAACGGTGCAGGGCCACATCTTCCAAATTTCCCGCGCCGAGCACGGAAACTTGCCGCATCCATTCGTGGTTGTCCTGGAATTTTCGGGCAATGCCGATTGCCTCGTCGTTCCCGCGTTCAGCGCGGATGGCCACAAAGTCAACGACATCATTCAGGCGCGGCTCGACGAGGGACACCGGCTCGACCAGATCGCGGTTACGATGGACAACGCCCAGTATGTACAGTTCGATACGAGCCACACCGGGAAACTCGCGCATTGGCTGGTCGCCGATTTCGATCGCATGGCCATCAGCGACATCCGCAAGTACCCAAAGATCGGAAGTATGAACGCGGCCGGTTTGAAGCTGATCGCCGCCGGGCTGCTGAGCTTCGCGCCATGCACCTATCGATTAAGCAAAGCCGCGCAGAAGAAGCTGCGACAGTTGGCAGAGGGCTGATCCTTAAGCTTTACTTTACTATCGCGCCAGTGAAGAAATTCATTTTGGACGTTATGTGTGGCTTGATGTGCTGCGACGCGACAGCAAAAGGATTTGAGGATTAGGGCCCGGGTATTCCGTTTAGGAGCGGCATGGCGACGATCGGAGCTAAAAATATCGGCGTCATCGAAAACGCCGGACCGAACAATCTCAAGGCGTTCATTAAGGATACAATCAAGGCGGCGAACAAGGTCGACATTGGTGTTGCATTCATCACCGTTGGCGGCTTGGAACACGTTTCACGCTGGCTGAAAAAAGCGGGAAGTCGTGGGACCGTCCGGGTGTTGACCGGCTTCTATCAGTGCTTCACTGAACCAGCTGCGCTCCGGAAGCTTCTTGAACTGAAATCGCAGTTGAAGAGCGGCCGCTTTGAAGTGCGAGTTTCGACGGATAAGCGCTTCCACTGGAAGGCATACTTCTTCTTCACGCCTTCGACGGCCACCATCGCCATTGGCTCGTCGAATCTCACAAACGAGGGGTTGAAATCGTCGGGCGAGATCAACTTCACGCTGAGGCTTCCGAGGTCGGCACCATCGACTGCGTCGATCAACGATGTTTTTGAGTCCGAGTGGGCGCGAGCCGCACCTCTGACGACCAGGGTCATAACGCTGTACGAGCAAGCTCGTCCCGACCGCGCCGGCCGATCCGTGCGGCCTCTTATTCCATTGAGCAAGATTCTCGCGAGTGCGCCGGCGTCGGCACCGCCAGATCAGCGAAGAAATGGGCGAGTATTTTGGCGTGATGCTATCACGGGCTACGCTGACGACGAAACCGAGCAGGCGATTTACGAAGAGACGGATTGGGACGAAAAGGGGTATCAATGGTTTAGCACAGGCAACAGCGTCTATGGGCCCAAGGACCGGATCGTCCTCTTCGACACGGCCAGCGGCTACGTCGAATTAGCTGAAGTGGTCCGGACCACGCAGACGATACGACGAACGCTCTGTGGTCGCCACTTCGCTGCTTATCAGCGATTGCGCGGGTCTCACCGCCGCAGAATTAACCGCCGATTATGGGCCAAACTGCGGCAGCATGGGACTATAAGGACGCGGCACGACGTCACGAGACGCGGGAAGCTCAGCGAAGCTAGATTCGCCGAACTCGTCGATTTTCTCGGCTTAATCAGGTAATCGCCGAAAGACTTGCGCTGCGTACAAAGTTCACCGTGTAGAACGGCGGACTCTACCGCGTCGATGAAGTCAGCGGAAACGCTTGGCGTATCTACTCTTCGTCGGCCATCGCCCCTTGTCGCGGACAAATGCTTTGGCGGTGCGGGCGAGAGCCTCGGGTGAACTGGCGTGCCATTTTCGGAGCTTAAGCTTGCCGTCCACCTTCTGTGCCCATATCTGTCGCTGGGTCTGTATGACGCGAAAGAATCCGGGCTGATTTCGCCGTTCGATTTCTCGCAACGCTTCGCCGAGCGATTGATCTGCGTTCACATGCGCCACCGCCACCCATTTCGCGGCGGCGCCGCGCTTGGGCGGCTTCCATTGTTCGATCGTGAAAAATCCGTGCGGCATATTTGTTTTGATTGTGCCCTCTTGCCGCTTGCGGCTTCGCCATGTGTTTCGCAAAGGGGCGTGGCGAAGCCGCGAGCGGCAGTTTGGAGAGCGCCGCAGCTCATGCCGCAGACCGCGAGCGAGCCGCGAAGACTCCGGCGACGACGATGCCTGTCCCGCTGACCCAGCAGGCCCACGCGTAGGGGCCGGTTCCCGCGGGTTGCATGGCTTCGGGCAATCCGATGCCGGAACTATTTCGCCGGTAAAACTCGGCGACGTTCTCCCTGTTGGCCGCGCGGCTATATGCCTCGGCCACTATCGGACTGACGATCACCAAGCCGCCGACGACGATCAGCGCGAGCGCAACCAGAAAACGCATTGTGTCTCCATTCGCCCAGGGACGTGCGAGCCGGGGATGGATCATACCCGCTCGGTGGCGATCGGCTACCCTTTGCCGCTTGCGGCTTCGCCGGCGCTACATCGCCCGATATCGAAAATCCCTGAATCGCACACCGCCGCCGCCGAAGGCGGTGATGGCGGGGCGCGCGGCCTGGAATCCGCCGCGCTGATCGTTGTGATTGAAATGTGAGGCGTCGAAATCGCGCGCCAAGCTTTGCCAATTCTGGCCGTCTTCGCTCGCGAGAAATTCGACGCGGTTTTGGCGATTCACCATCCGGAGCCACGCGGTGTTTCGCTGCCAATTCTGCGTCGCGAGCGTCTCCCTGAGGCCGAGGACAGTTAGCTGCCCAGCACGAAGTTGCAAAAATGCCGCCACTTTCGGGTTATATTCCAGGCCAAGGGCGGCGGTGCTCTGGCCGTCAAACTCTGCGATGACCTGTATCGTGTAACTCTCGTCGCGGGCTTTGACGGTGAGCGGGGAGCTGTCGGCGTATGAGCCGCCTTTTGCGCGGACGCTGAGCACGCCTTGGCCGCTTTTGAAGCGACTCATGTCCGTTTCCTTCCACGCACCCCAGGTTGCCCGCAAATCAGGCGTGGTGAAGTCATCTGACAATTCAATCATGGGCCGCTGTGCCACACCCATTGGCGCAGGCATGGGCTGTCCGCGGCGCGGGCCCAGCGGGGCGCGGGGCCAGCCATCCGCGGTCCACTCGATGGGCTCCATGAGCGTATTCCGCCCCAGCGATTGAAAACCCTTGCGATAGCCATGATAGATGAAATACCAGCGATCATCCGGCGTGGAAACCAATGTCCCGTGTCCGACAGACCACCATTCTTCGTCCGCGCTATAGGTGTGTATCAGCGGGTTGTACGGCGAGTTCTCCCACGGGCCCAGCGGCGACTTGGAACGCGCCACTATAGCCATGTGACTTGTCGGCGGGCCCGCGGTGCCGCCTTCGGCGCAGATCAGATAGTAGTAGTCTCCCCGCCGGGTCAGCTTCGGGCTTTCGAGCCACATGCCTTCGGTTTTCCATTCCGATGGGAATTTCCAGCCGTCGTAGACTTTGCTGGACTTTCCAACGGTGGACAAACCGTCCGGCGCCAGTTGGATGACGTGGCCGCCAGCGGAATAAAGATAGCGCGTCCCGTCGGGTCCGACCACATGGCCCGGATCAATATCGCGAATCTTCAAATCGATCGGCTCACTCCACGGCCCGCGCGGATGATCGGCGTGGACGACGAAAATGCCGCCCGCCGGGAAGTAGATGTAATAGCGCCCGCCGTGCTCGACCAAGTCCGGAGCCCAGATTTCGTTGCGCGTCGGCGCCTCGTTCATGACGTGAGAGATGGGGTTCCAATTCACCATATCGCGCGAGTGCCAGACGACCAGCCCCGGTGAAAAGGAATAAGACGTGTGGGTCATGTAGAAGTCTTCGCCGACCCGAAGAATCGTGGGATCCGGATAATCGCCGGCAAAGAGCGGGTTTTGAAACGTGGCCTTAGAAGGTGGGGAGCCGACACCCTGTTCTTGCGTCTGGGCCGGCGTGCGGGCACGGCCCGCCAGTGCCATGACCGACAGACACGCGGTTTTTTGCAGCAGATTCCGGCGCGTTAAAACCGCCGCGCTTTTTGAAGCCCGAGCGTCCGCTGGTTTCATCACAGTTCCTTGCGATTTCGTTCAACAGCCATGATCCATTGCGATCGGACCCAGCAAAGCCGGCGATGATCAGTTGGCTTTCTTCGCAGGATGAGCTTCGAGTTTCGCGACGGCTTGCTTCACCCGTTCCTGAGCGGCTGGATCTTCCGGCAGCGGCTTGTCCGCAAACGCGGGGTACAGGTGGTCCCAGATCGCGTTCATCTCGCCCTGAAAGTTCCCGGTGTCGGCGGTGATCGCGACCACCGCGTCCTTCTCAGGGATCACAACCATCAACTGGCCGCCGGCGCCGTCGCCGCGGAAGCTGTTGTGCGTGCAGCGCCAGAATTGGAAGCAGTAGCCCTGCCGCCAGTCGATACCGATTTTGGAATGCGATTCCTGGTCGTTGGGAACTTTGTAGCTCGTGGCTTGTTCGACCCAGCTTTCGGGGATCAACTGCTTGCCGTTCCACTTCCCTTTTTGCAGGTAGAGCTGCCCGAGCTTGGCGATGTCCTCTGTGCAGAGCTTCATCCCTCCGCCGCCGATGGAATTTCCTTCGGCGCTGGTAGGCCAAATTGGGTTCTCGATACCCAGCGGCTCAAAGATTCGCGGCTTGAGAAACTCCGCCGAGGTCTGGCCGGTGACTTTGGTGACGATTGCCGACAGCACATAGCTTCCCATGCTGTTGTACTGAAAATGCGTGCCCGGCTTGTGGACAAACGGATGAGCAAGGAACGCCTTGACGGTAGGCCCGCCGGGGCCGGACTTGGGCTCGGTATCATGGCCGCCGCTCATGGTCAGCAGGTCGCGAACGGTCAGCGCTTTAAGATTGTCCGAAGGATCGGCCGGCGCATCGTTGGGAAAGAACTTCAGCACGTGATCGTCCAGGCTCAATTTGCCAGATTCGATCGCCAGCCCAACGGCCGTCGCATTCCAGGTCTTGGTAAGCGAATTTAAAACGTGCGGCTTATCCGCCGCCTCCGGCTTCCACCATCCTTCGCCAATCACCTGCCCGTGCCGCACGATCATGAAGCTGTGCTGCGTGTTGACCTTGTCCGCGGCCTGGACGTAGTCCAAAACCGCCTGCGCCGGGAGCCCCTGCGCTTCGGGGGTGCTTCGCGGCAACGGATTCGCTGCATGCGCGGAAAGCGACAGAGCAGGCAGCGTCATGCCGATCAAAAGCAAAATTGTCCTGATTTTCATGGTTGGTTCTCCGAAGGCAGATACAGCTTAATGACGGTATAGTTGCACGGCGCCATCGCGTCTTGCGGAGTGGGGACTTCAATTTGTGAAAAAGGGACATGGAAGTGAGAGGACAAAAAACGCCTCTCGCAACGGAGTTCACAAAGTTGCAATGGGAATGTATTTGTTCTCATGAATTGCCGCGCAACTCGCTTCGTAGCTGCTTCCGCGGTCCTACAAGCTTAATCTGGATTCAACTCGGTTTGAGTGAAGGCACCTATGATGAGATCTATTCTTTCTATCGGCTTGTTGTTGCTTTCCACGTCCATCGCGGGGGCCCAAAGGCAGCCGGTGGACTACGTGAATCCCTTCCTTGGGACAACCGTTCTAACCGACAGCAAGGACCTGGGCTATGTTCCCCCTTGGCGAACCTGGAACGGCCTCAATTCGCCCGCGGCGACAGTGCCCTTTGCCATGGTTCAGGCAACTCCGATCACCACCTACGGCAGCGGCAGCGGATACGAATACGAAGTCAAGACGATCAAGGCTTTCGCACAGACGAGTAACACGCAGTGGGGAAAACAGAATATTCCCCTGATGCCCCTCGAGGGCAACGGTTTCACCGCCGACGATTTCGCCTCGAGTTTCAGCCACGCCAACGAATCGGCCCATCCTGGCTATTACCAGGTGCTCCTTGACCGCTACCACGTCGATGCCGAAGTGACCGCCTCCAGGCATTCCGCCTATTACAGATTTACCTACCAGAATGGGCAGGAAAAAAAGCTCGCACTCGACCTTGTGCACGCGGGACGCGGCAGCAGCAATTGGGATTTGCAACAAGCAGGCGAAAATGCAGTCTCGGGAAAGCAGGGCGGCTTGTACTTTTATGCCGTGACGAATCACCGCATCAAAAGCATGGACACCTACAAGCGCGATCCTATCGGCCAAGCCACTGGCGGCCGCGGGAGGCTGCGCGGCAAGATCGACGTTCCCGTGATCAGCTTCGAAGCCGAGGGGAAGCCCCTCGAGGTAAGGATCGCCCTTTCATACACCAGTATCGAGGCGGCAAAACACAACCTTGACGTCGAGGTTGCCGACAAGACCTTCGATCAGGTTCGCAAGGAGGCCGACCAATCCTGGGAAGCGGTACTTGGCAAAATTCAGGTGACTGGCGGAACCGAGCGGGAGAAAGAGCTGTTTTATTCCTGCCTCTTCCGGCAGTTCTGGTTCCCGGCCCTTACCAGCGACGTCGGCGCCGAAGTTGAGAGCGTGGAGAGCCCAGCTTTGTGGGACGTCTTCCGCACCCAACTCGTCCTGCTGGACATGCTGGCTGCCGATGCCAGCAACAATATCATCAACTCCATGCTGCGTCGGAGCGAGCGATCGGGATTTCTACCCACCTCGTTCCACGGCGATTTTGCGTCGGCTTACATCACGGGATCGTACCTGCGGGGCATCAAGGGCTTTGATCTTCAGAAGGCATACCACTTCATGCTCAACAATGCCGACACCGCCGACGGCAATCGGGCCAGACCTCATAACAAAGAGTATCTGGCGTTGGGTTATGTTCCCGAAGTGAACCTCGCCCACCCGTCGACCGCGACCAAGTCAACCGCCGGAACCACCAAGACGCTGGAATTTGCGTATTCCGATTATGCCGTCGCTCAGCTTGCCAAGGCGCTGGGCAATACGGATGTCTACACCCGGATGATGAAGCGCAGCAAGAACTACAAAAACGTATTCGACCCGGAGACCGGGTTGATGCGGGGCCGCGTTTCCGACGGAACGTGGTGCACGCCGTTCGATCCGTTTCATCCGTATTTCGAGTTCATGTATCGCGAGGCGAATGCCTGGGAGGCGTCGTTCTTCGCGCCTCATGACACTCAGGGATTGATCAGTCTCTACAAGAGCCCGGCGGATTTCGAGAAGAAGCTGGACGAACTTTTCACGATCCCATGGAAAGGATATGCGGCAGAAAATTTCTCGTGTTTTCTTGGGCAGTTTTGCATGGGCAACCAGCCTGACTTCAACTATCCCTATCTCTACTATTTCATAAACAAGCCGGAGAAATCACAGGCGGTTCTCACCAAGCTTCTTTCTCATTATTTCGGAATGGGCCCGGAAGGTCTTGCCTTGCCAGGGATGGACGACGAAGGTTCCATGACGGGCTGGTATGTCTTTAATGCCATGGGCATCTACCCTTACTCGCCCGCCGACCCGCAATACATCGTGTCGGTGCCGATTTTCGACAAAATTGTGATGACCCTTGGCGAGGGCAAGACGTTTACCATCGTCAAACGAGGTCAGGGCAAGAATATTGATAAAATCACCATCGGCGGCAAACCGCTTGACGGGTGGTTTGTCAATTACGCCGATATGCTGCAGGGCAGCGAGATGGAAATCTACTTGAAATAGCGATGCCCGTGCGTAAATCGAACGGTATGCCGGCACTGTTGGCCCGTCTTGCACGGTCGCGACGTGCATTTGTAATATAGGGACATGAGTCGAAAGTCCGGCCATCGCTCGACCAAGCAAACCCGCGAGCGCCTGAGGAGTGGCAAGACGCCAGTAAAACGGCAAGTCGATGGCCGCTCGACGCCTTCGGAAAGAGAGCGGCTTCGGTTGCGCGATAAGTTCTTCCAGCACGCAAGGGTCGACCCCCGCGAGATCCTCCGGGCCTTTGAACACTTTCCCGGGCTGTCCTACTTCGTTAAGGATGTACAGAGCCGCACCATGCTCAGCACGCGCGAGTATACGCGGCGCATTGGCGTCGAAAGCCGTCAGGACAACATCGGCAAGCGACCCGATGAGTACATGGCCCGGGAGTTTGCCGATCATTACCGGCTCGATGACCTGAAGGTTTTGCGGTCCGGCCACCCCTTGCGAAACATCGTCGAGATCGGCTTCAACGAGCGCGGCGTTCCTGACTGGTTCATCACCAATAAATTTCCCCTGCGCGACGTCACCGGCCGTTTGATCGGTATCATCGGCACGATCCAGGTTTTGAAGAGCCGACTCGGTGCTTTACCGCATATGGGGGCCGTCGGGCGGGCAACGCATTATATCGGACAGCACCTGGACAAACCGCTCCGCATCGATGAGGTCGCGGATTACGTCGGCCTGTCCAAGCGGCACCTCCAGAGGCTTTTCCATAAATCGGTCCGGATGACAATTCAACAATTTGTCATTCGCTCACGCATCCACGCCGCTGCCCACGAACTCATCAACTCAGAGCGCCCCCTGGCCGAAATTGCCCTGATGTTCGGCTTCAGCGACCAAAGCGCCTTTAGCAATACATTTCGGAGGATCGTAGCCGTCACCCCCAGCGAGTATCGAAGGCGATTCCTGCAGGAATTCACCGATTGATCAACGCGTGGTGTCTGCGAGCCGGCGGACTTTCCCACGTCCAACTTGTGGGTGGTAGACATTGATGCAAGGATGGCAAGCCACAGCGGGGCGGCGACATACCGCTCGGTGGCGTCCGGCGCATCGTTGCTGGACCAATGGACAACAAAGAAAGAATGGCTTGCGGGCTTCGCCGCCACAAACGCGGTGAGATGATCGACCTTCCGTGTCTCGTGAAACCATCCTCTATAACGCGTGAAAGATGCAGGTTGGCCACGATCGGTCACCGAGGCCAGGGAGAAATCGCCGCCGCTGAATGCGACCCCGCGGATGCGGCTTCCGCCGGTGGAAATATGTCCATAGCCGAAAGTATCGAACGCCGAGGCGCTTCGAATCCAGAACGCGGCCAGCGTAAGACAGAGCAGCGCCGACAACAGCGCAGATCCCATCGCCAGGATTCGCAGCAGGCGCTTCACGTCAATATTCTACCGCGCGTCGATCAGCTTGCGACGAACAAGAAGCAGCGAAAAAGGCGGGTGTCAGGTCGCACTTGCTCTTCCGCCGGATCGACAAGATCGGTGACTGTTCACGCTCGTCCGTATGAGCCGCTCACGTTGTGGCTGGCGCCGCGCCGCATTCCGGGCAGCGGCCAGGCGAGGCGCGTAAATCGTAGCCGCAGGTGGGGCAGTGGCCGACCTCGAAGCGCGGGCCATACATCAGATATCGCGTTAGCGATATTGTTGGCCAGATCAACAGAAGGACCATCGCCAGCCAATGCGGCATGATGAAGTATGTCCAGCGATCCGTGTCGTCGGCGGTGCTGCTGGAAAGATGTCTGACGCCAAATGGCGTCTCGTCGGGACTAGCCATCCGTTGCGTGCGAACCGGATCCACATGCCAACTCGGGCCGAGCGATACATTGCGATAACCGGGCGGCGGCGAATGGCCGGGTAGCCAGTCCACCCGCAAATGCTCGAACGAGAGTACGCCGTGGAGTGATTGAAACTGATACACGTCGCCGACCCATTGGGAATTTGCCAGATGTGTCGACGAGTAGCACTCGACCCGGTCGTGTCGCCAGAAACTCCGGATCAATAGCGCGGCGAGCAACAGCGCGGCAATGATTGCCGTCAGATTCAATTTGTTGCGCCCAATCCACTTCACGCCTGTCCTCTTCCGTCGTTCGCGGCCCTACATCTGATACGCTCGGGTGTTCGAAGACATGCGCGATGACGATCCGGCGCGCCTTCTTCCGCTTGCGGCTTCGCCACGTGTTTCGCAAGGAGGCGCGGCGAAGCCGCAAGCGGCAATTGGAGACACTATGACCAGGGGCGGGGCACAGATAGTTGCTTCCATGTCCCGCAAGCTACGGCAACTTATTGCGCGCCAATGCATAAACGCCCACCATCAACGACTGCGCCGACAGGTTCCCCACGTAGCTCCAGTGGAAGACCATCCATGTCAACACAAAGACCGCCGAGGACAGCCCGAACCAGATGATTCCCGATTTCCGTTCGCGTTTGGCGACTTTGTAAAACGTGCCCGCGCAGGCCAGCAGCAGGATGAACTGCACGGAATAGATTGGCAGCATGGCCGAGCTTTCGATGGCGAAAGGGTCGAGCGGCAGAAGGGGACTTACGATTTCCGCTCAGGCGGATCGACCGGAAACCCGCGCGGCTCCTTCGGCCGGTTCGCAAGAAAGAGAAAGGCGATCACCACGCCCGCGGCCATCATGGCGGCAAACCAGAGGACGAGGAAATCTGACGTCATGATTATTCCTTCGGCTCGGTCGGTTGAATTGGAAATTCGGGCGGCTGTTCGTTGGGTTCAATCGGAAAGCCGCGGCGGCGGTTGCGCGGCGGCTTGAAGCGCCATCGGCCTTCCATAAAGTCCTCGACGATCGCGATGGCAAATCCGAACAGACCCGCGATGCCACTGACTATTGCGAGAACGACCAGCGTCTTCCACATGGCACGATCAGCATAACGTGCGGAATGACCGCCGCTAGCGCGAAAGCGCGAATACGCACCGTCTATAACGCGTCGCGGCCAGAACCCTCTCCCCTGTACTCCCTGTACTCAGGGGAGAGGGAAAAGATGCGCTCCTCTTCTGGGCCCGGCGCAGATGGGCATCGTCAGCGGGTCGGTTCCGCGCAGACATGCGGCGGGCAGTGCCCGCCCTACGCGCCGCATTCATCGTAGGGCGGGCATTGCCCGCCGCAACTTTCGGATTTTCGTTGCATTATAGAATTTATTCGCTAATCTCACGCGAGATAAAAGAATATATTCGCATTTCGGAAGGAACTCGCCGATGCCTCGAAAGCCTTCTGCTCAGCCTAATGATGTCGAGCTCGAAATCCTGCGCGTGTTGTGGGATCGGGGGCCCTGCACCATTCGCGATGTTCATCTGGCGCTCAGCGATGCCCGCGATGCCGGATATAGCAGCACCGCCAAGATGGTGGCGGTCATGTGCGACAAGGGGCTGCTCAAGCGGTCGGCGTCGCAGCGGCCGCAGATGTATGAGCCGGCCGTCCCCGAAGAGCAAACGCAGAAGCAGATCATCGGACATCTCATTCACAAAGTATTCGGCGGCTCGGCGCGCAAGCTCGTGCTGCGAGCCGTCCAGTCGCAGGCGATCCCTTCCGACGAAGCCGCGGAAATCCGCAAGCTCCTCAAAAAGCTGGAAGGAGAAAAGCGATGAGCCTCCTGCATTCACTTCTTGAGTCGCCCTTGATCCAGCGCCTGGGATGGACGCTGCTGCACAGCCTGTGGCAGATGACCGTGGCCGGCCTGGTGCTGGCCGTCGCGCTGGTGGCGCTGCGAAATCGGGCGGCGCAGGCGCGGTATGCGTGCGCTTGCGCGATGATGCTGCTCGTGGCGGGGATGCCGATCGTTACGTTTTTGGTGATCAAAGGGCCCGCGCTGAGACGCGACGTTGAGCCGCGCGACGTTCAGGCTCTTGCGGTGTCTGATCCGCGAAGCCGGCAAGCGGCGTTGCCGGAGAACACCGAAGCTCCGCATCGTCCGATCATGGTTGGTGGCCCGCGCGAGAACGAGCAATTCGCAAATGCACCCGCGCCGAAGGTTTCGACGTGGAAGTCGGTTGTACCCATCGATCGCGTTTCCCGCACATTGCCCTGGATCGTCCTCAGCTGGATCGCCGGTGTGCTGGCGATGTCGGTCTGGAACTTCGGCGGTTGGCTCGCCGTTCAGCAGCTTCGGAGGCTGTCGATCAAGCCCGCCGGCACAGGCGCCGACGAAATGCTGCGAAAGCTTGCAAGCCGCCTGCGTCTGCACCGTCCTATCCGATTGATGAGATCTGCTCTGGCCCAGACACCGCTGGTGATCGGCGTCCTCAAGCCGATGATCCTGGTGCCGGCGAGCCTGCTGACGGATCTGCCGCCTTCCGAGCTGGAATCGATCCTCGCCCACGAGCTCGCCCACATCCTGCGGCAAGATTACCTGATCAACCTGCTGCAAAGCGTCATCGAAACCTTACTCTTCCATCATCCGGCAGTCTGGTGGATCTCGCGGCAAATCCGCATCGAGCGAGAAAATTGCTGCGACGATCTGGCCCTGTCAATCACCGGCGACCGCGCCACATACGTTCGCGCACTGGCAACGGTCGCGGCCGTGCGCGCACCGATGCTCGCTCCTGCCGCCAGCGGCGGAAATCTGCTGGCGCGCCTGCGAAGAATTGTTGGAACCCCGGACGCCGCCGCGCCGCGATCGTCGCGATGGATCGCGGGTGTGGTTGTCGGCGTGTTACTTCTCGCGGGCGCCACGCCGCGACTGCTTTCGATGGCCAGGGCGGGCGACGAACAAAAGACGCCGGGAGCCAATCCAACGGCCGACGCCGATTTGGTGCGCGTTCGCGGCCGCGTGCTTGATCCGGAGGGAAAACCATTCGCCGGTGCGCGGGTGGTCACCGCGCCGAATTGGTGGCCAATTCCCGGAGATCATCCGGCGGTTCTCTCAGCGGCGTCAAGCGGGGCCGACGGGCGATTTGAAATCTCCTTCAAGAAGTCGCAAGTCAATCTCTTTTCCGCCGGCAACGGAACGCCGGGCGATGAGCTGTGGAAAAAGCTCAACATCGCCGCCAGCGCGGCGGGCTTTGGCCTGGCGTGGCGGCGCTTTGACGATGTGGATGCGCAAGGCAACGTGATACTCCAGCTCGTGCCCGACCGCGCGATCGAAGGACGCATCGTCGATCTGGAAGCGCATCCGGTTTCGGGCATGAGCGTCACGGCCAGGAGCATGTCCAATCGCATACTCGCGGCATCCGAGAATCAGTTTTATCCGCCGGCGGATTATCTCAGCTTGACCAGTCCGCTGGGAGTGTTGGAGATGCCGCCGGGGGTCACTGATGCCGACGGGCGTTTTGTCATTCGCGGCCTGGGTGAGAATCGTTGGGTTACGCTCGAATTCCATCACGATCAATTCGCGCTCGGCGGCGCGCGCATCGCGACGCGGCAGACGCCGCCGGCGCCACCACCGGGATCGGCCCACCCCCTCGGCAGTAAGTTTGAGCTCGTCGCTGCGCCGGCAATTTCTGTTTCGGGCATCGTCCGTGATGCCGGCACACACAAGCCGCTGGCGGGTGTGGGCCTGCAAAGCTCGATCGACTGGTCGCGCCCAAGACCCCAGGCGATCACCGACGATCAGGGGCGATATCGGATCAACGGATTACCGCGCGGCAGCGTCGAGATCGCGGCCTGGTCTTTGAACGAGCCCTATGTGCCGACTTTCTCAGAGACGCCGGAGGGCGCAGGCCCAGGTCCGCTCACGATCGATTTCGAGTTGCACAAAGGCTTGTGGATCAGCGGCAAGGTGAGCAGCCGCGCCGATGGCTCGCCGGTGCCGGCGATGGTGGAGTACCGCCCGCTACGCACCAACGCCGCGATACGTGGCATTAAAATTCTGCAGCTTGGTTGGGGTGTTTCGCCACTCAATGGCCAGACACAACCGGATGGCACATATCGGGTGGTCGCAATCCCCGGCGGCGGAATTCTCGCCGCGCGCACGCGCGACGGGCGGTATCGCACAGGCAGCGGCTTTGATCAGATCAAGCATCCGGATTCTGATGTCACCGCAAGCAGATTCAACGCCGCCAGGGAAATCAGCCTGCCTGACGATGCGACGTCGGCTACCGCCGACTTTCTGCTCGACCTGGGAAATTCACTTCATGTGTCCTGCATTGATCCCGATGGCAAGGCGCTTGCGGTCACTGCTGTGGGATTCACCGTGGATAAATTGACAGGATCTGCCCAGTTCGCTTCGGGCGAATTTGAGGTCACTGGTTTATCGCGCGAAGGAAGCCGCCAGCTCTACATCGTCAACCGTGATCGGAAGCTGGGGAAAGCCGTCTTGTTGAGTCCGGAGCAGATCGCCGGCGCGAAGCTCGTTGTGAAACTTGAGCAGATGGCGAGTGTCACGGGCCGCCTGATCAACGCCGACGGCGATCCAGTCCGCCGTAATCTGATTATCGCAAGCGTCGTCGATCCATCCGCTCATTCAGAGTCTGGCGTTCTGGTCGTCGAAAGCAGCGCCGACGGGCGCTTCACGCTCAATCTGCCGGCCGGCTGTACCTTCAAGATCCAGACAACCACGCGCACCGCGGCAACATACGCCACGCTGAAAAAAGATTTCTCGGTCGTCTCCGGCACAACCGTGGATTTAGGAGATGTGCGATTGAAGGAATGAACCGCGACGCGAAAATTGACAGTTTTCCCATTGAACCCGGAAATGACTACTGTTATACTCCTGTAATCACTCGATGTGCGATTGGATGAATGACGAGCGTCGCTGCTCCGTCATGATGGAAGAGGCTCATCATGTGCACGCATCCAAATCTATTCTGGCGCACTGCGCTGCTTGTCGGTGTGGTCAGCGGAGCCCTGGTCATGCCGCGCGGGCATGCGAGCGCGCAAACGTTGCCGAGCGGTTCCTTAAAACCGGACGACGATCAAGTTCGCGTGCGCGGGCGTGTGCTCGATCCAGATGGCAAACCGCTCGCCGGCGCGCGGCTGGTTACCGCGCCGGATTGGTGGCAGGCGTAC
The DNA here is from genome assembly GCA_036276235.1 of Humisphaera sp. Lineage (GTDB taxonomy): Bacteria > Planctomycetota > Phycisphaerae > Tepidisphaerales > Tepidisphaeraceae > JANWHF01. The sequence continues at coordinate 22,880 of DATBDZ010000026.1, forward strand.
GACCAGCAACTGCGGCCGGTTGTTCAAACCGTGACGCAATCGGGTGCCGACGGGCGCTTTGAGATCAGCTTCAGCAAATCGGCGGCATCTCCGTTTTCGCTCGGCTTTGGGCAACCGGGTGAAGGGCTGTGGAAGAAGATGAAAGTGGCCGCCAGCGCGCCGGGGTTGGGGCTGGCGTGGAAGCGATTTGATGAAGTGGATGGGAATGGCGATATCGTCCTGCAACTGGTGGTCGATCTTCCGATGGAAGGGCGGATCATCGATCTGGAAGGGCGGGCGGTCGAGGGCGTCAAAGTGATCCCCCTGGGTGTTTCCAGCCACATTCTTGCCAGCCAGGCCCAGTTTCAGAATCCGCCGCCGGGTTACTCGACGATTTCCTCCAATCCTCTCGTGCTGTGCGGCATCAATGATCCGCTGCTGACAGACAAGGATGGGAGGTTTCGCATCGCCGGGATGGGACGCGAGCGGCTGATCACCCTTGAGTTTCAAAGCAGCAAGGTTGCGCTCCTAAACGTTCGTGCCACGACACGCGAGGGGCCGCCGCAGACGATCGCGCTGGGCTCCGACAAAGCCGGCCATCTGACGTTCTACGGCAATAAAATGGAATTGACCGCCGCGCCGGCGGTTTCGGTGGTCGGCGTGGTGCGCGATGCGGAAACCAAGAAACCGCTGGCGGGCGTGAGCGTGCGAACAAACTATAGCCGATTCGATGCTCGAGTGATCACTGACACCCAAGGCCGCTATCGGCTCGATGGATTGGAAAAGGGCCACTCGATCGAGATCACGGCGGCCGCAGTCAGCGAGCCGTATGTGCCATCGATTCTGCGAGTTCCCAATCAGAGCGGTCTGGGTCCGATCACGCTCGATTTTGAATTGCGCAAGGGAATCTGGATCACCGGGAAGGTGACTGACCTGGCGAGCGGCGCGCCGGTGCCGGCGGAAATCGATTACTTCGCGTTCATCTCAAACAAGGCCGCCAATGCAATTCCGTTGCTATCCGAAGGGCGCGCCCAGCCACCGCTGAATTGCGAAACGCAGCCGGATGGAACCTATCGGCTGGTCGGGCTTCCGGGCCGCGCTGTGATTGCCGTGCTGTCGCGCGACACGCGCTTTCCGCGGGGGAACGGCTTCGATCAGATCAAGGATCGTAATCGCTTCGGCCGGGTGAATACGATTTATCCGTTTGTCAGCGAAGACAGGTTCAATGCCGCCCGCGAGATCAATGTCGCCGACGCGCCGGCAACCGCCGACTTCCAGCTCGATCCGGGCGCGACACTACACGTGGTCTGCGTCGATGGCGAAGGAAAGCCAATCGGCGTCACCGTTCGCGGAGATCGTGTAAGGCTCATCAGCGCGCAATCAGCCGAGGCTCCAACCGGCGAATTCGACATCGTCGGCCTCTCGCGCGGCGACAAGCGGCTCCTCTTTGTGATCAACAAAGAGCGCAAGCTTGGCAAGGTCGTCTCGCTCAAATTCGATGATACGAAGGCAACCGAGCTCCGCGTGCAGCTTGAACCGGTTGCCGTTGTTACCGGCCGGCTGATCAATCCCGACGGCGATCCAGTGAAGGGCGGGCGGCTGAGAGTAGATTCGCTGATCGAAGAAATGGGCAGAGCCAATCTCGATTCCGTGATCGATGATTTCAGCGAATCCGACGGCCGCTTCACACTTCTGCTCCCGCCGGATTGCACGTACGGCATCCTCGCCTCCCACAGCCCCTACGGCGGGGAATACAAAGTGATGAAGGAAAACCTCAAGCCGGCTCCAGGCGCGAAGATCGACCTCGGCGATTTTCGCGTGAGTCAGCAGATGAATTGAGTTTTGGATCGGTGAAAGAGGCGGATGATGAGCGCAAATCAACGAGCATCGATTCGGTCAGGGTGGGTGACTGACAAGCGCGGCGGGCAGTGCCCGCCCTACGCGCCTTCGCATAGGTCGTCCTTCCCTGGTTCCATGCGCGCCAAACACGAAGACGGCGGGCAGTGCCCGCCGTACGGCAGAATTGGGCGCGTAGGGCGGGCACTGCCCGCCGCCCTTTTGGTCTGCTTTTTCCACGCGTTCTCATCCGCCCAAACTCAACCAGCAACTGCACCGACTTCCGATCGCAATCTGCTCCGCGCTCACGGACGCGTGATCGATCCTTCCGGCAAACCCGTCAGCGGTGCGGTCGTCTCCTTTGTTGGAAGCGGGTGGGAATCCGAAACGCCGTATGCGCAAGTCCGCAGCGCAGCAGATGGAACCTTTGAGATTTCCGTTCGCAAGTCACAGTTCCCCGATGTGCGCGATGCCACGTGGGGCTATGCATCGGTGGCGGCTTCCGCGCTGGGATTTGGACCGGCGTGGGAACGTTGGGAAAACATCGATCCGACGGCGGATCTCGTTCTTCATCTTGTGCCCGACGATGTTCCAATCGATGGCCGCATTCTTGATCTGGAGGGGCGGCCGGTAAAGGGCGCCGCCGTTCGTATCAGGCAGATCAGCCAGCAGGCGGTGCCACTGCAATCGTTGAGTATCGATGGATCTTTCGATCTGTCTTACATGACCAAAGTCTCGGCATTGCCGCTTGCCGGCTATGTCGTCTACGCGAAACCCGTCACTACCGATGACGCGGGCCGGTTTCGCCTTGCTGGACTGGGGCATGATCGAACCGTTTCGCTTGAAGTCACCGGGCCCGGTATCGCTTTCAGCGAAATGAATGTCGTTACGCGGCGTCAGCCGACCGAGTCGCGCGACTTCCAGGCTTTCATTCAGGTTCGCAGAACAGTGTACGGCTCAAGCTTCGAGTTCAATGCCGAGCCGGACCGCGTCATCGTGGGCACCGTGCGCGATGCGCAAACCGGCAAGCCGCTGGAAGGCGTGAAAATCCAGCCGGATAATGGCTCTCTCGGGCGACCCAACCCCGGCGTACAGGCGATCAGCGATCATCTTGGCCACTATCGCCTGGAAGGGCTATTCAAACGCAAACGCCTGGTGATCACAGCATTTCCCACCGACGATCAATGCTACTACATGCGCGATATCCCGGTGCCGGAGTCGGAAGGCTTCGCGCCGACCACGATGGACTTTGAGCTCCATCAAGGCATCTGGATCACCGGAAAGGTGACCGACCTGGCCACCGGCCAGCCGGTTGCCGATACACGTATCAATTATTTGCCATATATTTCCAACGGCTACGTTTCAAAGCTTCCCGAATTTCACCGCGCGCCGCCGGCCTTTCCGCGTATCCCCGGAGTGCAATCGCGCTATAACACAAAGGCAGACGGCACCTACCGCATCGTCGGCGCGCCCGGGCCGGCGATCATCACCGCCTGGGCAACGCGAGCCTCCTATCGCATGGGCTACGGATCGGACCAGATCAAGTGTCCGAAGAATCCGAATGGCGGACATTTCGATACGTATGATCCGTGGCCTTCGAAAAACCATCCGAACGCGATGAAGGAAATCGACATCGCGGAAAACGCGAAAGATGCATCACTCGACCTGGAGCTTGATCCCGGAATCAACATTCATGTGACGGTTGTCGATTTGGACGGTCATCCGCTCACAAACTATTATTGTGGCGGGATTCGCAAAGCCGCGGAGTTCGACGTGAAGGCTTTCCGCCCCGACGAGCATCGCACGCTCTGGTTTT
>DATBDZ010000027.1:0-5008 GCA_036276235.1 Humisphaera sp.
CCGCGTCGCTGGCATCGCAGATCAAGGCGTGGAACGAAGCGCGCAACAAGGAGGCATCGAAGGTGAATTGGCAATTCACCACCGCAGACGCGAGAATAAAGCTGCGCCATCTCTATCCACAGTTTTGAACTGGATGGCGTAGTAGGGTGGGTGTACTCGCCCACCATCTCACGCCCATGGTGGGCGAGTACACCCACCCTACAGAATGCGGGCGACGGAATAAATCTCACGCCAGGATATCTCTGACCACATTCCCCGAAACATCCGTCAACCGAAAATCCCGCCCCGCATGGCGGAAGGTGAGCCGGGTGTGATCGAAGCCGAGCAGATGCAGGATCGTGGCGTGGAAGTCATGGACGTGAACGGGATTCTCAATCGGCTTGTCGCCGTAGTCGTCGCTGCGGCCGTAGGCGATGCCAGTCTTCACACCCGCGCCGGCGAGCCAGCTTGTGTAGCAGGATGTGTGATGGCTGCGGCCTGTCGGGCCATCAGTGGTTGGCGTGCGGCCGAACTCTGTTGTCCAGACGACCAGCGTATCCTCGAGCATGCCGCGGCTTTTTAGGTCGCGCAGCAAACCCGCGATTGGCTTATCGACGTTTTTGGCGAGCGGTCCGTGCGCCGCCATGTCGGCGTGGCTGTCCCAGTTGTTGGAGGAGCCGGTGTCGATGAGTTCGATGAATCGCACGCCGCGCTCGGCGAGGCGGCGGGCGATCAGGCATTGCCAGGCGAAGCCTTTGGTGCTCCCGCGCGGCAGGCCATACAGATCGAGCGTCGCGTCCGTCTCGTGCGTGAGATCGAGCACCTCGGGCATTTCCGCTTGCATGCCGAAGGCGGTCTCGAAGCTTTTGATGCGCGCCGCCAGCGCGGGGTTGTAGGCGTGCGTTTGCTGGTGCTTGCGGTTGAACTTCGCCAGCAGATCAAGCTCCATCTCCTGCACGCGCGGGGAGATCGAGCGCGGCTGAAGATCAGGGATCGGCTCCGCGCCCGCGAGCACTCGCGTGCCTTGATGACACCCGGGCAGAAAATCGCTCGACCAGACCTGGCTCCCCGCGTACGGAAGATACGGCGCCAGCACGACAAACGACGGCAAATTTTGGTTGATCGTCCCCAGGCCGTAGCTCACCCACGAGCCGATCGACGGCCGCGCGAAGGTGACGCTGCCGGTATGAATGCCGAGCGTCGCCTGGAAGTGATCGTTGTGGTCCCCATACATCGAGCGGATGAGGCACAGATCATCAACGCACTCGCGCACGTTGGGGAAGAGATCGGATACTTCGATGCCGCTCTTGCCGCCGCGCTTGAATTCCCAGAACGGCCGCAAATAAGGCCGCGCGCCCGGCCGATTGGAAGAAAGCTTGCCGCCGTCGGCGAATAGCTTGGCCTTCGGATCAAACGTATCCAGATGCGAAACCCCGCCGGACATATACATGAAGATGACGCGCTTGGCCTTGCCGGCAAAATGCGGCGCCCGCGGCGCGAGCGGATTGATGTCGGCAGAATCGCCCCGCGCTTCATCGCTGAGCAGGCTCTGCAAGATCCCCGGAAGCAGGATCGAGCCGGCTGCTAAAGAGCGCAGCATTCCGCGGCGAGTGGGGTTGGGAAGGTACGAACGCATTCCATTGAAAGTACGCTTGAGGGGCTGGGCGTGTTGTAGTTTCTTCCCCTGACTACGATTCATCGGCCCGCTCGGCCTTCGGCGGATCTTCGCGTTGCAGCCAAAGTAAGCTTTCCAGCTCCTTAACAACCCGCAAATCCTTCTCTCTTCCGACTGCTCGTTTGACGTCCATCAAAACATGCGCATTGAGAACGCGGCACGCAAATCCGCTTAAATTCATCGAAGTTGAATTTCGCAGGACATCGTCAAATGATCCGAAAAGCGGTAGTTCGCCCAGGAAGTCAATCACGCCCAGATCACAGGTGACATAGAGATTCTTAACGTGTTCGAACGCAGCAGGATCCTCCGACAGGCGCAAGCGATCTGGTCGCATGCGATGCTTGGGGTTAAGGCCGTCCAATGCCTTCAGAATCTTTGCGACAGTTTCGGGATTAAAATGGACGCAGACATCCACGTCGTTGGTGACGATTGATCCGCCGTGAACGATGGCCGCCATCCCTCCGATCAGGACAAATTCGACGCCGCTATCGTTGAGTCTCTTCAAGAGACGCATCATGTCGTCCATAATATTCGGCCCCTGCCTTGCGAAGTGCTCTGACAAGCGCCAACGCGGAGGCATGCCGCCGCCAACGCTCGGCTGGAGTCAGAGTGAGATTGAGGCGCAGCAGATCCAGATCGACATCGCCGGTGGAATCTGTCTCGGGAAACTCAATGTCGGATTGGCGCGGCTGGCCGTCCATTGGTTGAATTATACCCCTTGGATCGGCAACGTGTAATTAGCTCAAACAGGTCATATTTCATACCATCGGCCTTAGATGACATGAGCGGCCAAATCTGATTCTTGGCCCGAGAAGCAGGCTAACAGGTATCGGACGGATGAGCTGATTGCTCTGTCCGTTTTCGACCCCGACTCACGTAGTTTTTCGGCTGCCTCGCGCTTCAGCGATTTCGTTACCGCGCTCTGCTCGTCAAATCCTCTTTGCCGGGCCTTGGCCAGGTCGCGAAGAAGTCGAATGCCGATCTCAAAGACGGTCCACCAGTTCACCAGGACGATTTTCGAGGACTTGATGTGGAGCAGTTGCTGAAACGGTTCGATTGCAGTGAGACGGCAGTATCCGCTTTCGAGAGTTACAACGTCGGCTGCTTGCCATCGGTCAGCGGCATCAGCAAGACTTCGATAGGCATGTCCCGACCAGGCTTGTATCTCGCGGAGCCTTGCGCCATGGGGATTTGCCAAAAGATAGACGAGAAGAAAATGCCTTATGTCATGGCCGAGCAAGTCTCGTGCTTCGAGAAGAAGCGTTGCCGATCCTTTTCGCAGGCGACCTAATCGAGCCGGCTCGCGGCGTTGGCGCGACTGCTTCTCTCCGATCCGATGAGAGAATTCCACTACCTCGGCCGGCGAACTCAATCCATGCAAGGGCTCTGAAGGCAAGACAAAGTCAGGTTCTGCCTTGCCGATGCGTTTATCAAGAGCTTGCCAGAGGAGCGTACGAGGCTCGCGGCGATTGCGCTCCTTGAGTATGCGCTGGCGCACCAGATAGTGCGGGTTGATGCGAAGCCATTCCACCACAGCTTCACTTAATCGGGGTTCGGTCGGCAAGAATTCCAGAGAACACCAAATCAGCGCTTCCGGGTCAATGACCTCAGCTTCTTCTGAAGTAGTTCGCTCTGAAAAAGGTGCTCCCAGCGTGGCCCACTGACCGTAGAGGAGATCAAGGAGGTGCTTCCGAAAAGATTGTTCAAACGTATCCTGCGAGGTCATCGTAGCCCAGCCTTTCGAGCACGTTCTGAATCTCCGGCCGCTTCTCCTCGAAGTTGCTGAGCGTGCGGACCCAATCAAGGGCTGTGTCTAACTCATCAAAGGATCCCTTCAACAGCCTCAAATCATCAAAGTGAATTTCCTGCCGGCTGCTGAACCCATCAGCGGCAGCGTAAAGTTTCAGAGCAATCAGGTCGGTGCGGTCGAGTAAGTGAAGGGTCAGCAAGCCCGCCTTGCCAAACTTCATCGAGTGCAAGCGCGACGCATATCCTTTCGGCAGTCCCTGCTTCGCGAGATGCTTGGGTCCAAGATTCACCCAGTGTTCGCCGAAGCCCTCAAGTTCGGGGTGGCTATTTGCGACACGGCGGATGCATGACCGCACATTTTCAGGGAAGTCCTCGATGCACGTGACTTCCAGCAGCCGTTGGTCCCACTGTCCCAGAACATCAACATCGCGCGTGGTGCGGTCGTGCAGGTGCTGTAAGGCCATTGCGGCGCCTCCACAGACCAGCAGTTCAGTCGGACCAATGCCCTCAAACTGGAACCAATCTGCAAGCTCGGTCAGCAGGGCTTTGACGTTGTCGGGCGACATTGGCATCAATGGACCATTCTACCCTATCCATCGGGCGTTTCGAGGTATGTGTTCTAAAAAATGGATCGTATTCCTCACATAGATGGAGGAATGTCCTCCATATTTACGCGTAAATGCTTGACAATAAGAGGGTTAACTCCTCGGCGGCTTGCGGGCTTGCACCAGCCGCGTTGCCAGCCAGGGGCCGCTCCACCACATTCGCCATCCCAAGGCCTGCCGCGTGACATCGGCCATGCCGATCTTCGCCAGCGTCATTTGATATTCGCGCGTCGCCCAAAGATCGGCAATCAGCAGCCGCCCGCCCGGACGCAAAACGCGTACGGCTTCCTTCATGACGCGCTGGCGCTCCTCCGCGCTTTTGACGTTATGAACGGCGACATTGGAGACAACCAGATCAAAGCTATTTTCTGCAAAGGGCAGCCGTGTCATATCTGCTGTGCAGAGCTGAACGCGATTAGCGACGCCTTCGGCGATCGCGTTTTGCCGCGCGGCATCGACCGAGTTCCCCGACTGATGCTGGCGGTTCCAGATGTCGATCCCGATGGCGCGGCCGCTGGTCAGGTGCTGGGCGGCGAGCAGCAGAATCGCGCCACGGCCGCAGCCCAGGTCGAGGATTCGCTCGTCGCCGCGAAGATGCAAATCCTCCAAGAGTCGGGTCCAGATGACAAACTTCCCTCGTCGCGAGGCATAGAGCCCGCACAGAGCGCTCAGCAGCACCGCGGCGCCGCCGATGAAGGGACCGACCGATCGAGAAAGAATGCCGCTGACGATGTTGCCGGCGAGCAAGATGCCGATGACAGGAAAAAGGTATGGCGCATCCAAGCCATAAGCGCCTTTGCGTGCGGCGGGATGATGTCTATCTGCAACCGGCATTCGCGTTCGCATTCTCCGCCCCACCGATTACTGCTCTTTGAAAAAGTAATGTAACTACAATTCACACTTTGAGTCCTGCGGCGTGGAAGAAGGATCGCAGCAGGTCCTGTTTGTTTCGCGTGTCGTTCAGTGACCGCTCTGCCATGATCTCCAGGTCCAGCAGGTC
>DATBDZ010000028.1:0-5615 GCA_036276235.1 Humisphaera sp.
GCCCGATTTTCGCGCGCGGGCCGACAAAGCAGCCGGGATAAATCACCGTTCCTTCGCCGACAGTTGCCGTCGGATCGACATGCGCGCCAGGGTGAACGCCGGCATGCGGATGCTTGCGATAGCCGTGCAAATGCACGACGGCTTTCGTGAACGCGAAATATGGCTCTTTGGTCTTCAGCAGCGCGAGGTTGTCGGCATTCACGCTCGGCGAAACAATCACCGCCGACGCCTTGGTCGTTTGCAATTGCTGGGCATAGCGCGGATTGGCCAAAAAGCTGATCTGCCCCGGCGCGGCATCCTCCAGCGTATTGACGCCGTTGATCTGCAAATCGCCGTCACCGGCCAATTCCGCGCCAATCGCCGCTGCTAATTCCTTCAATGAGACAGCCAAGGAGCCTCCTTCTGAGCCACGATTCTAAGGGAACGGAGTGGATGTGCGAAGGGGGGCGGTTGTAGGTTGTTGGTTGTGGGTTGTTGGTGGTTGGTTGTAGCGTTGAAGGCGGGCATCTATAACTCCGAGCAACCAACAACCAACCACCCACAACCCACAACCCACAACCCACAACCCACCAAACCACAATGCGATCCTTCGACAGCCTCACCGAGCGCGAAGTCCTGGCCCTGGCGATTCATCAGGAAGAGGAGGACGGGCGGATTTACGGCGATTTTGCCGAGGCGCTGCGCGAAACCTACCCGGCGACGGCGGAAATCTTCCGCGGCATGCAGAAGGAGGAAGCCGACCACCGCCATCGTCTTTCTGAGATGTATCAGCAGAAGTTCGGCGATCACATCCCGCTGATCCGCAAGCAGGATGTGAAGGGATTCGTCCGCCGCCGGCCGGTTTGGATGGTGCGTCCGCTGGGCTTGGACACGGTTCGGCGAACCGCCGAGTCGATGGAAGCCGAGACGCGGCAATTTTACCTGCGCGCCGCCGATCGCGCCTCGGACATGTCGATCCGACAATTGCTGATCGATCTGGCGGAAGCCGAGCGCGGGCACATCACCGCCGCCGAACGGCTCTCCACCGAGAATCTCACACCGACGGCGGTCTCCGAAGAAAACGAAGCCCGCCGCCGGCTGTTCCTGTTGCAGGTCGTGCAGCCTGGCCTCGCGGGGTTAATGGACGGATCGGTCTCGACGCTCGCGCCGCTCTTCGCGGCGGCATTTGCCGCCCATGACAATCACTGGTTCCCCTTCAAGGTAGGCCTTGCCGCATCAGCCGGCGCCGGAATCAGCATGGGCTTTGCCGAGGCCCTCAGCGACGACGGCACCCTCACCGGCCGCGGCCATCCGTACATCCGCGGCATCGTCTGCGGCCTCATGACTGCCGTGGGCGGGCTTGGCCACACGCTGCCTTACATCATCCCCAGCTTCCGGATCGCGACGACGATCGCCGTCATCGTCGTCATCTTCGAGCTCCTGGCGATCTCCTACATCCGCAAACGCTTCATGGATACACCAATGCTCTCGGCGGCGATACAGGTGATCGTGGGTGGGATACTCGTGTTTCTGACGGGAATTCTGATCGGCGTTTCGTGATAAGTTCGTTTCGATTGATTGGGATGGCCGAGGCGTACTCGTAATTACCGCCTTTAGCCGGGTACCTATCACGCGCTCGCTCCCTCTGTCCAAACGCACTGCTCCGCCTACAATCGCGCGCATGACGGTTGAGCAGTTACAGGCGCAATGCGAACTCGGGCAGCAGCAGCTGATGGCGATGCAATATTTGGAGGCGCGGACCACGCTGGTAGAGGCCGAGCGCGTTGCCTGGCAAATGCGCGAATGGGATACGCTGGCGCGGCTTTACATGCCCTTGCAGGAGACCCGGCGGCAGATCCGCCAGCGATGCGGCGAGGGGATTGTCTGCCTCGATCTGATCAGCGAAGGGGCCAGCGACGCGCTCGATCCGCTGCATGTCGTGCAGAATTACTCGCACGGGCAGATTCTGGTGGCGGGCTGGGGATCGATCGCACCCGCGCTTGGCGTGCGGCGACTGGCTTTCGAGCACGGGCTCTTTCTGGAGACATTCCTGGCGGCGGCATATCCGACGCCGCGGGGGACGGCAGTGGCGATTGTGCCGCTGGCCGAGGGGAAAATGCCTGATTCCCAGCCTCGCTCGATCGAAGAACTCAAGCGGCTATTGCCGGCGCCCAGCATCGTGATCGCGGCCAGCGAACTGCCGCAAGGCAGCCGGCGCGGGACTTTTGAAACATACGGACAGGTGATGGCGATCTGGGAAAAACTCCACACCCCATTTATCGCGGCGGCGGATGCGCTGGCCGATCCCGTCCAGAAAATGGAAGGCTATCGCCGAGCAATTGCCGTCGATGAGGCGTGCGAGTTGGCGCACCAGAAGCTATCAGACGTGGCGCGCAGGATGATGCGATCGCCGGTGAATTCCGAAACCCGAATCCGCGAAATCTGAATCAAATCCGAGTGACCGAATTCCGAATGAAGCCTTCGTAGGGTCCGCCTTGGCGGACGGGATTTTGCGTTCCCGGGAGAAGACGTCCGCCAAGGCGGACCCTACGGGAGGATTTCAGAAGAAGAGATCGAAATCCGACTGGTCAATTGTTGGATGAATGTCACGCGAAGAAACGAAGCGACGAAGAAAGGCGCGACGCGTCTTCGCCTCTTCGCGTGACATCAATTTTGGATTGAACGCCTACGTCGTCTTCGCCGCGAAGTATTTCTTCGCTTCGCCGACGAGATAGAAGCTGCCGGTGATGCAGATGAGGTCTTCCTTGGTCACGGCTCGGACGGCAATCGCCATCGCGTCTTCCAGCGTCGGGGCGACCTGGGCCATCTTGCCGTATTGGTCGATGTAGCGGGCACTCAATTCCGCGGGATCGGATGTGCGGATGCTATCGACGCGGGTGAAGATGACTTTATCGGCGCCGGCGGCGATGCGCTCGAGCATGCCGGTGACATCCTTGTCGCCGCAGCAGCCGAAGATGACGACCATCGAGTCGTACGGGATGTGCTGACCGATGCCGCGCATCAGGGCGTCGATGCTGGCGGCGTTGTGCGCGCCATCGACGATCACCCTGGGCGTTTGGCTGACCATCTCCATGCGGCCGGGGACGACCGTTTTGGCCAATCCTTCCATTGCGCGGGAATCGCTGATGGCGAAGCCGCGCGTCTTGAGGCGGTCGATCACGCTCAATGCCAGCCCGCAGTTGATCGCCTGGTGCTCGCCCAAAAGCGGGACGGCCAAGTGCTCGAAGCGGCTGTTGGGCGTCGTCAGGCAGACCCGGTTGTGCGGGCCAAGCATGCGGCTGGATTCAAATCGGTAGCTGAACTCAATCGACTTGCCGGTGATATCCAATGGCGCGCCCACTTTGTCGGCGACGCGCTGCAGCACTACTTCAGCTTCGGGATCCTGCACGACCGTAATCGCGGGAACGCCATGCTTGAAGATCCCGGCCTTCTCTTCGGAGATGCGGGCGATTGTGGGCCCAAGCTGGGCCATGTGGTCTTTGCTGATGCTGGTGATGGCGGTGACTTCAGGCTTGATGACGTTGGTGCTATCAAGCCGGCCGCCCAGGCCCGTCTCGACGACGGCGATGTCTATCTTCCGCTCGGCGAAGTATTTAAACGCGATCGCCGTCATGACGTCGAAGTAGGTCGGCGTCGGCTTCATCCGCAGCACGATCGGGGTGACTTCGCGCACAAGCCGCGCAAAATCGGCATGGGAGATCATCTCGCCATTAATGACGATACGCTCCCTAGCATCCACCAAATGCGGGCTGGTATAGAGGCCGACCTTGAACCCCGATGCCTGAAGCATCGAGGAGATCATCGCGCAGGTGCTGCCTTTGCCCTTGGTGCCTGCGACATGGACAGATTTAAATGTGTCATGCGGATTACCCAGCTTCTTCAGCAGAGTCCGCATGCGATCCAAGTCGAAGTTCTGGGTGTTGTAGCGGACGATACGGAGCCGCTCGAAGTCCATCAAGGAGGACAAGAAGCGTAAAGCCTTAGTAAATCCGTTGATACCGTTCGGGCGAGCTTCCTCGACCGGGGCGGGTTTGGCGTGGGGGATGGCTCGCCGAAGCACCGGCCGGGCTCGCCGGACGGTGCGGTGGTTAGGGGCATGTACCCCTCGGCGAACGCTGCTCTGCCTCGTTTTGGTCTTCGTCGGCATATGATCGCCCCATTGTAGCGGGTTGGAAAGACCGCTGCAAATAACTGGGCCAACTCTCGTTCACGCTTACACTTATTGATACTGCCCGCGCCTATCCTCGTTGCAGAAATATGGCGCTGCTGAGATTATAGGCAAGGAAAGATGCGCTGTCTGGGCCGCTTAAAATGCAGTCAGACGCGACCTTTTGCTATCGCCCGAAAACTGCCTTATCCTATTGTCATGGCCGATGATGCGACGGACAGCGCTCGCTGGATTCGACGGATCACGCTGCTATTCGTGACGGCGGCGGCCCTCCTGCTGTTTATTTGGTTCTTCAGCGCCGTCAGCACCGTACTTTTGGGAATTTTGGCGGCGTCGATCGTTACCTGCACGCTCAGCCCGCTACTGGGGCGGGTTCCGATGCCTCGCGGGCTGGGGGCGGCGTTTCTGGGATTGGTCCTCGTCGCCAGCGTCAGTGGGATCATTTTGGCGCTATCGCTGCCCTTGGCGGGGCCGATCCGCCGCGGATTCGCGGCCTGGCCTCAAACCGCCACTGTCGATCAAATGCTCGCCAATTGGGCCGGACGCATTGGTATTCAAGCCAAGCCCGGCGAAATGCTCAACCAGATGGGCCAGTTCATCGCGCCGACACTACTGCTTTCGCGCGGAGCCGACACGGCGCTGGGGATTCTGCTTTGGCTGGCATTCATCTTTGTCGGGTCGATCTTTCTGCTGGCCAGTCCCAAGGATGTTCTTCTGACGCCAATGATGCGCATCATCGCGCCGGCTTACCGATCGAATGTCGATGCGATGCTCGAACATCTGGCCGGCAAACTGCGCTGGTGGATGATCGGCACGCTCGGCGGGATGTGCGTGGTCTTCAGCGCGTCGTGCCTGGGATATGCGATCGCGGGCGTCAAGTATTTTATGCCGCTGGCGCTATTGGCGGGTTTGGCGGAAATTGTCCCGACGGTCGGCCCGGCATGCGCGGCGGTCATCGCGTTTCTCTTCGCCGCCAGCCAGGGCGGAGGAGCCGCCGTCGGCGTTGTCATCACATATATCATCGTCCAATCGCTCGAGGCATACCTGATCCTTCCCCTGATCATGCGCGGTGCGGTGCAGATCCATCCTGCCGTCACGCTCTTTTCCGTTGTGCTGTGGGCAAAAATATTCGGCGTGCCGGGGATGATGCTCGCAATTCCGATTAATCTGACCATCGCAAGTGCGGTGGAATTTCTGTATGTGAGACCGCGCGATGGGCGGTTGGTAGAACAGCGAGCGCCGGTTTGACTTTGGTCTGGAGTGCTTCGACGGTTGGACCAGAGCGCTCGGAGAGGCGGACCCGAAAAGGTGGACCTTCGGTCCGACCGCTATGCGGGTGGTGCGGAAACGTTCAGGGAACTTGGAATAGTAGTTTGCGACTGTCAAACACCGTCATGCTGAGGTACTCCGAAGCATCTGGCCCGCTCGCGCAATCGAGCCAGATGCT
>DATBDZ010000029.1:0-8557 GCA_036276235.1 Humisphaera sp.
GTTGCCAGTTGTCAGTTGCCAGTGAAGACGAATTCAAATTCTCTTTTACTGGCAACTGGTAACCGGCAACTGGCAACTCACCCCCCAGCGGTATCTTTTCTGTTGCACTTTCCGTCGGATTGCTCCGCCTTGATGTTATCAAGCACCGTGCCCTGGGAAGCGTCGGCTTTCGCCGGGCCTCCCCGCAGTTCGGACTTTCCTCACCCGTGGGCCTGAAAAAAATCGGCCCGCGGGCGCGGCCGCCTCTGCCGCCGCTGCCGATAATAGTATATGACGCGGATCGATCGTTTGCCCGCTTTGGATGCGATGGCGGCGATTGTGATGCTAACTTCATTCTGAATCGGTGTTTACATGGGCAACGACGTTCTGGCTGCGATCCCTATTTTCGCAAAACTTTCCGACGATGAGCGTGCCGCGCTGGCGGCTTTGCTCAAGGAACGCGAGTTTCCGGCGCATCAACCCGTCTTCTGGCTGGGCGAGCGCGGCGATGATTTCTACGTGGTGGAGCGAGGCAAAGTCACCGTCTCCGCGCCCGACGAAGCCGGCAAGGAAATCGTTCTCGCGACGCTGGGCCCCGGCCATTTCTTCGGCGAAATCTCCCTGCTGGATGGCGGCCCACGCACAGCGACCGTGCGCGCCCTCAATAATGTCACGCTGCTGGCTCTGCAACGAGCTGACTTCCTCAAATTCCTCGCGGCCAACCCGGGTGCGGCCATTCATATGCTGACGATCCTGGGCCAGCGGCAGCGCGATACTCTGGAGAAAATGCGCGGGATTCGCAACGCGAACGAGGCGATCGCCGAGAGCCGCACGCGCTGGGAACGGACCGCCGAGCGGATCGCGAATATGACCGCCACCCAGTGGTTTTTGCTGCTGAACATCCTGTTTTCGGGGGGCTGGGTCTTTATCAATATGGTCTCAAAGCGATGGTTCCACAAAGACCCCTTCGATGAAGCCCCGTTTGGGTTGCTCGGCTTCATCATTACCGTTGAGGCTCTGTTTATTTCACTGTTCGTGCTGATCAGCCAATCCCAGCAGGGAACGCGCGATCGAATCCGGGCCGATCTGGATTATCAGGTGAATTTGAAGGCACATCAGGAAGTGATGCAGTTGCACCAGAAAGTGGATCGGCTGCAGGGTGCGTTGGCAACGGTCGCGGCGCGCGTGCCGGGGGGCGCGGGTGAAATAAATGACGGAACTACCAAGTGATAGGGCAAACCGGGTTGACGCGGGCGGTTGAAAATCTGTACGATCCGTGGCTCGCTCGATGTCAACGCGCAGGCCACTCATTCAGCCGAAGCAGGCGGGCAAGGCGACAACCGCAAAGGGCGCCAAGCCTCCCAAGCCCCCGATGCCGCCCCCGGCGGAGGTCGCGGAGGCTCCACTTACGCCCGCGCCCCTTGGCCGCACCAGCGACGAAGATTTGATGAAGCGAAGCCAGGAGGGGGACAAACGGGCCTTCGCCCAGCTTTATGAGCGATATAGCGCGTCGGTCCTTTCCTATCTGTATCGCATGCTCGGCAATGTCGAAGATGTCGAGTCGATCGGGCAGGAAGTTTTCTTCCGCGCGTTTCGCTTTGCCGCCACGTATCGATATCCGCAGAAGTTCTCCACCTGGCTTTTCACGATCACCCGCAATCTGGCGATCAATCAATCCCGCCGCCGCAAGCGCAGCCCAATCCGGAACATCACCGAGCTGAATCTGGAAGGGATCGACATGAGCGGCGATCCGTATCAGGTCGCCGCCCGGGCAACCGATGATTTGGAGAAGCAAGAGGAGATCGCGCGTGTATTAAAGGCGTTGGACACGCTGCCGACCGATCAGAAGGAAGTGATCGTGCTGGGCGTGTTCCAGGATTTGTCGTACGCGGAGATGGAGGAGATCACCGGGACGAAAGCCGTGACGCTGCGATCCAGAATGTTCCACGGCCTCAAGCGCCTCGCCCGGGCGACGGGGGCCGAAGGAGAGGAAGAAGTAAGCGAAGATTCGTAGGGTCCGCCTCGGCGGACGACGATTGACGCGAATCGCGCGACCGCGTCCGCCGAGGCGGACCCTACGCGACGAAACCCGAACCGGAAACCTGAAACTCGAAACCTGAAACTCATTCACTCAACCCCGAACCCTGAACCCCGAATGCCGGCTAACGCGGAAGTCGATCCATTTTTTGAATTGCTGACCGACGCGTTGCGCGCCGGGCCGGGCAGTCCGCAATGGCGCGACGCGGTGGCTCAACTTCGCGAGAAGGGTGCAGGCGAGGCGGACGAATTCCGCCTGCTGATCACCACCCGCGAGAGCCTGGAGAGCGGACGCGAATATCGGAGCGTGCGCGCGGGAGCGGGATTCACGCAAAAGGTCATGGGCGGGCTGGGTGATCAAAAGCGCCTGGGAGCGACCTGGCCGATCGCCAATATCGTCGCGATCATCGGTGCGGCGGGGATTCTTCTTGCTGTGGGATATGTCGTTTACCGCGTGGCGTCGCCGGCGGGCGAGGCGGACCCGCGAGCGATCGAGCAGCTTTCCACCGATGCAAAGCATTACCTGAACGATATTTCCGTCGCCAGTTTTTCTGGCGCATTGCCGGATAATTGGAAGCAAATCGGCAGCCTGCCGCTCGCGTTCAAGGGAACCATGATGCCCCTGGCGGATACGGCAAATCAGGGCGGCGGGATCTATTACGCCAATGGGATTTCGGCGCAGCAGGGTTACATGGTGGAGACGACGATCGCCGCGCCGACTCCAAACAGCGCAATCTTGTTGCAGGTGTTCGTGTCGGCCGACACGAGCTTCAGCGCCGAACGAGGAACCGGTGCGCACGAAATTGCCTGGTCGCTGGAAGGTCTGGAGCAGCGTGTGATTGTTGATGGCAATGTGCAACAAATTGCCAGGAAGGCGTCTGCGGGAAGCTTGAAAGTGCGGCTCATCGTGAATCACGATCTGGCGATCGTGGAAGTCGGCCAGCGCAATGCCGATGGCCGCACCGATTTTCAACAGGTCTGGGCGGGCGCGCATCACCTGAATTCAGGTACGCATTTCGCCGGCGTGCGATTCCTGCGATCGGCCGCCGGCGGCGCTTCGCCGGCGGTTGAATCGATCCATATCGCCAGGGGTTAGCGCCCACGTTGAACGTCCCGCGCGAGCATTCATGTCCACGACTTTGCCTCCCAACGCCGATCCGTCGCAAACGCCCGCCGCCGCGTCGGATGTCGAAGCCGCTCGATTTTTGACGGATGCCTGTCAGCAGTTGCGCGCTGAGCTACGCAAGCTGATCGTCGGGCAGGATCGCGTGATCGAGGAGATTCTGATCGCCATCTTCGCGCGGGGGCATTGCATCATGCAGGGCGTTCCGGGCCTCGCCAAAACGCTGCTGGTCTCGACGCTGGCGCAGTCGATGGACCTGACGTTTCATCGCATCCAGTTCACGCCCGATCTCATGCCGTCTGACATCACCGGCACGGATGTGTTGCAGGAAGATCCGGAAACGGGCCGCCGGCGTTTCGAGTTCCTCAAAGGCCCGATCTTCGCGAACTTGATTTTGGCGGATGAAATCAATCGCACGCCGCCCAAAACACAGGCGGCACTCTTGCAGGCGATGCAGGAAAAGCAGGTGTCGGCGGGCAACCGAACCTTCGATCTGCCAATCCCCTTCTTCGTCCTCGGCACGCAAAACCCAATCGAACAGGAAGGCACCTACCCGCTTCCCGAAGCCCAGCTCGACCGATTCATGTTCATGGTGATCGTCAACTATCCCAAGCGCGATGAAGAGCTCGAAGTACTCAAGCGCACGACGGGCGTCTCCGCGCCCAAAGTAAAAAAGATCATCAACGCGAGACGAATCGTAGAGCTGCAGGAAATCGTGCGGCGAGTCCCCGTCGGCGATCACGTCTACAACTTTGCCCTGGACATCATCCGCGCCACCCGACCCGGCGAACCCGGCGCCGGCGACTTCGTCCGCCACTGGCTAAGCTGGGGCGCCGGCCCGCGCGCGGGGCAATATATGATCGTCGCCGCAAAAGCGCGGGCGCTGATGTATGGGCGGCTGTATGCGACGATTGAAGATGTCGAATCCGTCGCGCCAGCGGTGCTCCGACATCGCATCGTCCCGAATTTCAATGCGGAAGCGGAAGGTGTCACGGTTGATCAGATCATCGAGAAGGTGATCACGCTGATCCCGCGCGGGTCGGGGGAACGATTGCTGTAACGCACATGAAGACGATCCTCCTTTCAGCAAGCGATCAGGGATATTTCCAGCTTCTCAAGGGGTTGGTGCTGTCGATTCACGCGAATCGTCCGGATTCGCAAATCGCGATTGGCGCGATCGATCTGGGGATGACCGATGCGCAGATCTCGGAGCTGCGATCGCTCAATGTGATGGTAGCGCCAGGGAAGTGGGATTTTGATTTCCCGGGGCGCGAGCAGATGGCGCGGTGGTTTCAGGCGATGACGGCGCGATGCTGCTTGCCGCAATATTTTCCGGGCTATGAGCTGTACATCTGGATCGACGCCGACGCATGGCTTGCGGATTGGAGGACGGTCGAATTGCTTGTCGCGGCCGCCAGCCCGCGTGCGCTGCTGGCGCTGGTGCCCGAAATGCATCGGGCTTACCGCAACTTTTATCACCTGGGAGATACGCAGCAGATCGATCATCACCGCGGCATGCTGATGACCTTCGGCGAAGAGATGGCCCGAAAGCTGGGCCTCAAGCCAGTGATGAATTCCGGCGTCTTTGCCGCGCGGCATGATTCGCCCGTGTGGGGCGTCTGGGCCAAGTGGATGCGCCTGGCGCTCAAGGGCCAAATCCATTCCCTCACCGAGCAATGCGCGCTGAACGCCGCGATTTACATCGATGGCGTCGCCATCCACGCGCTGCCCGCCTGGTGCAACTGGATGTGCGGTCAGGCGCTGCCGGCGTATGACGTTGCGCAGAAGCGATTCGTCGAGCCGAATCTGCCTTGCGATCCGATTTCGATTCTGCACGTGTCGCCGCGCGCGCGGGCATCTTCTATGGTCACGGTGTTTGACAGCGTAAAGGGAACCATCATCTCAAGCGGCAAGCCAAAGACGCTTCGGCTGGATTATCTGGCGCATCTCGAGCAGCGCGAAACCATTCAATAAATCGTGACCTCGCTCAGAAGGAAGTAAATCGGTAGTTCAACCGCGAGTTTCAGTTGGCAGCGGCGGAGGCGTCGCTACCACCGGGCCCACCGGAAACCCGGTCGCACGAACCAGAAGCCGGCCAGCGGGAATTTCCCGCGAAATCGCCGCGCAGAACGTGTCCATCTCCACCGGCCCGGTGAGCGACCGCTTGGGGATGATCAGAAACGACGTCGCGGAGATGAACAGCAGAAAGACGGTCTGTGCTTCAGTGAAGCCGACAAATGCACGCCAGGAATAGTCGGTCCGGAGCAACGGCGTTTGCACATCGACGCCCGTCTCCTCGACCCGAACAACGTGATGCCCGTGCAGGTGCGATTGCAACTCCCACGATCCCGACGCGGAGCCCCGTAACAGATTGGTGGTATGGGCCCAGAGGGCATGAAGGATCGCAGCCGACACCGCAATTGCGACCCCGAATATCATGAAATATCCAAACTGCGATTGGGGACTCTGTCCGGCGCGCAATTCCCTCTCGATAAGAGATTGAACCTGAAAGGCTATGACAATCCAATAGGCCAACATGACCGCATTGATTAACAGCCGAACCCAACGCGATCTGGTTTTTCCAGTGCGCCGGCTGACCGCCTGCACCTCCCACGGCTTAATGGATGCAACACGCAGGCGGAAATAGGCAACCATAATCGTCGTGCCCAGCAATGCCGCCCAGGGAGCCAGCGGCAACAGCAGGCAGGCCATCACGGGCGACCGCCCAATCCCGCCCGGCTGCGACGCGTACATCGCAAACAGCACACTGCACACGACGATCCACGCGAGATTCCAGATTGTCAGAACGATCCTTGTGATCGGCCGATGGCGCAGCGCCGCCGCCTGAATCACCGCCTGCGCTTCGGCAAAATCGGCGTGCGTGAGATCGTATTCAAGTTGCATGTCGCTCCCGCGGATTCATTTCACTTTCGATCGGCAGCGCCGGCACCGGCGCGATGACGGCAAAGCCCGATTGCCGCGGCAGAAACTGCCCCGCCGCCACATGCGTCTGCACCAGCCCGCAGAATCTCTCGAAGCTCCCCGGCTCCGCGAACGCGCGCCTGGGAACGATCTGCATCCCCAGATCACGTGTATAGAGTGTCAAGAGGTTTTGCGATTCCAGATAGCTGACGAAATAAGTCCAGGCATATCGATGGGCCGCAAGCGGATTGCTCACGGTGATGCCGTCATCAGAGGCTTCGAGGTGCTGTTGCTGAAGGAGCGTGCTTCCCTCGACGGTAAAAAGCTCGCCGGCTTGTCGCTTTTTGACCCGCGCGGTCTGCCAGCGGAACAGCATGACCACGAGGAAGAGCCACACGATCCAGGGGCCAAACAGCACGAAAAGCAGATGCACAAGATCCGGCCGCCAGTCAGGAGCGGTCGGCAGGTTGAAGCTCGCGATGAGTGCGCCGATGCTCAGAAGCATGCAGACAACCGCAACCATCCTCCAGAATGATCGGACGATCCGATCGGAAGGCATCTTCGGAGTATAAAACGGAATACGCCTGCGCGCCGTGCCGGCGCCTATTCCCACGCCAATCAGGGCGAGAAGCACAAGCGGAGCTGTAACCGAGATCGAAAGCGTCTGAAGAAAATTGTGTGTCAGCGGCGGTTCGGGCGCCGGCAGTCGAGGCCGCGATGGGGGCCGATTGCCGTGGAACCACACAAAAGAAAACAGGAACACCGCCATGCCAAGCCAGAACACCCAACGCATCACGCCGGTCCCGTATCTGGATTTTGCCTTCGCCGCCGCAGGGTCCACAGGCTTGCCGCTCAGCGCCGCCAGCTTCGCTTTGTTGGCTTCGGCGAAATCTTCGGCGTTGTATCTGAAGTTGACGGTCATGCCCACCCTCGTTATTTGGAGGCGCCCTTGGGCCTGGCCTTCCTTTGCGGTGGCTTTGCCAGACGGCAAAGAGTTCGGGAACGTTTCACGTGGCACGGGTTTTCAACCCGTGCAAGCGGCGCGGAACTGACAGGAATCGTTGCTTCCAAGGCTATTCTCTGAACGGAAGTCGCAGACACGGGTTGCAAACCCGTGCCACTTTGAATGATTCTCAGGCTCCAAGGCGAACCTGATGCGAGGAGCAGGATGATCATGTTTCCCTAAAGATTACCCCCGCGCAAAAAATACTCCATCAACTCATGCCCGCGCCCAATCTGCAAATCGCTGGCGGCGGAGTTCTTCTCCGAATACGGCGCCTTCACCAATGACTTCACGCGCGTGCCTGCCATCGCGAAGCAGGTGGGGGCGTAGCCGTGCTTGCGGGTGGCTATATTCGTCGGGTGATCGGGGAGAACAAGGATTCGCCATTCGGGGAACGTGCGGAGTTTTTCCAGGACGGGGCCGACGATGTAGCGGTCGATGTGCTCGATCGAATCCACCTTGGTTTTCCAGTCGGCCTGATGCGAGGCTTCATCCGGAGCCTCGATGTGGGAGAAGACCAGATCATAATGATCGAGCGCGGCGACGGTCGCCTGCCCCTGGCCGGCGTAGTTGGTGTCGTGAAAGCTGGTCATGCCGACCACTTCGCGCACGTCCCAGCCGAGCAGGACGGCCAAGCCGCGCAATAGATCGACGCCGGTGATCATGCATCCGTTCTTGACGCCAAACCGCTCGCGAAATTTTGGCATGTTGGGCGCGTGGCCCTGGCCCCAGAGCCACACCTGCGTCGCGGGATTGTGGCCGGTCTGCCGGCGAATCTTGTTGATCTCATGGTCGGCAAACAGCTCGCGCGAGCGGTCCATGATGCGATTGAGCATCTCAGCGCCGACGCCGCGCGGAATCCACTTCGCCGCCGGCTCATCGGGGATTTCGTGCGGCGGCTTGGTCGTCACCGCAAAATCCTGATGCCCGCGATACACCAGCAAATTGCGATAGCTCACGCCCGTGTGAAACTCAAACTCCGGAATGTCGATGACTTTGGCCAGATCGGCAATCAGCCGCCCCGCCTCGGCATTGGTGATGCCGCCCGCCGAGTGATCCTTCATGATTCCATCTACTACGGTCACAAGATTACAGCGGAAAACCCAGTCGGTCGCCGAGAGCGGAATCTTCTGCGCCGCCGCCTCCAGCGGCGCGCGGCCGGTGTGAAAAACCTTAGGGTCATACCCCAGCAGGCACATCGTCGCGACATCGCTCCCGCTCTCAAACCCTTCAGGCACAGTGCGCGCAGTCCCCTGCCGCCCCTCCATGGCGATGCGATCCATGTTGGGAATATTGGCCGCCTCAAACGGCGTCTTCCCGCCCAGCTCTTTCAAAGGTTCGTCCGCCGCCCCGTCGGGGATGATGATGGCGTATTTCATTTTCGGGAGTTTATGCGAAGGGAAGGGTGAAGGCACGGAGGGACGAAGAGACGAAGGGACGGAGGCACGAAGGCACGAAGCGACGAAGGGACGAAGGCACGAAGGCACGAAGGC
>DATBDZ010000030.1:0-9507 GCA_036276235.1 Humisphaera sp.
TCGGGGTTCAGATTAATTGTGTCGCTGCTTTCGCAATATTGGCTCGTCAATGTGGAAGTCGTCAAGTATTCGTGGTGCTGTTACTCCGGGTGCTCCGTAAATTGCGATTACAAGCGACACAATTAATCTGAACCCCGATAGCCGCCCTGCCTGCAGGGCGCGTCCGGGTGGCGCGAGTTTGCGAACCGGAATCGCGCAACAGATCGCACCGTTTGACGCGCCCTGCAAGCAGGGCGGCTAAACTTGCGCGAGCGGAGGTGGTTGTGCAGGGTGGGACCTTCGCCCGACGAACAGTCCGCGCGCGCTGAAGCGCGCCCTACGAATTAGAACCCTCTCCCTTGTACTCAGGGGAGAGGGCAGGGTGAGGGGACGAACCGCTCGACTTGCGAACCGCGCTATATTGCGACACGCTGTCCCCTCACCCCAGCCCACTCCCCTGAGTACAGGGGAGAGGGAGAATGCGCGATCAAGCTTGCGCGGAAGCTCCCCCAATCAAATCCCGGCGTTTATTCAGCACTCGATCCACAAGTCCCGGTGTCATCGCTCCGAGGGTGAAGAACCACCGCGCCGGGCGGAAGGGCCAGACTTCGGGTTTGGGACGCTGGATCGCGCGGACCATCTTTTGCGCGACGACCTGCGCCGACTGGCGCGGCTCGCCACTCACGCGCCTTGGGCGCTTGCCGGCGCTGAGGTTGGCGGAGACATCGCCGAACTCGGTGTCGGTGCCGGCGGGGTGGACCGTCGTCACGGCGATCTTCTGCGGCTGCAACTCGACGCGCATTGCCTCGCCCAGCGAGAGCTGCGCGGCTTTCGTCGCGGAATAGGCCCCGAAAAAAGGAAGGCCGCGGCGTGCGACGACGGAGCTGACCATCATCACCTGCCCGCGCCAGCCGTCGCGAAGCTCCTGCTTGAGCATGTGCGGCGTCGCGAAATAAATGCAGTCGGTCGTGCCCAGCACATTGGTCGCAAAAATCTGCTGAAGCTGCTCGCGGGTGGTCTGTGCGACGGGGCTGAGAAATCCGTAGCCGGCGTTGCAGACGAGCGTATCGATGCGGCCGAATTTTTCGATCGTGCGATCGATCAGCCGCCGACAGTCTTCTTCCTTGGAGACATCGGTTGCGACGATGAGAGGATCGCCGGCAAGCTTGCCGCGGAGTTCTTCGAGACGATCGAGTCGGCGTGCCGCCAGCGAAAGCTTCGCGCCGCGGGCAGAGAGTTCCACCGCCAGCGCGCGGCCGATGCCCGCGCTGGCGCCCGTGATGATCACGACCATGTCGTTAAGGTTTCGCGGCATGGGGGGGAGTATAGCCGCCATCGCGTAAATGGGTCGGGAGACATCGCCTTGGAAGGATGAAACGTGGGGATGAAACGTAGAAATGAAACGTGAAAACGTGAAACGTGACGGAAGTCAGGTCTCTTGTCACGTTTCACGTTTTCACGTTTCAGTCGTCAAGACGTGAACATGACGGAAGGCAGAACTCTTGTCACGTTTCACGTCTTCACGTTTCAATCATATCGGCACCCTTCAAAACCACGGCGGCCATGCAAGATATGTCCCCATCTGGACACTATCCCCGTGGCGGGTATCTTCGCTGAACGTTTGCCACAAGGAGTCTGCGTGCCTCTAAGGTTTGTGAATCCGAATTATCATGTGATCCTGATCCATTATCCGCTGGGCGTTTTCGTGCTCGGTGTGCTTCTGGAGGCGCTGAGCTTCATGTGGCGGCGCAGCAGCATTCGCCTGGCGGCCCGGTGGATGATCCTGCTGGGCGCGCTGCTGATGCTGCCGGCGGCGACGAGCGGGATCTTCGCCCTGCGGGACGTTCAGCGACAGAATCCATCCGGCATGCCCGCCGAGCGGGCGGCGTATCTGAGCCGACACGTGTGGGTCATGGGCAGCGCCACCATTCTGGCGATTCTGTGCGCTGTTGCCGGACTGGGCGCCAGCAATCGGATGCGCGAAAAGTTGCGATGGGTGTTAATCAGCGGACTGCTGGCGACCGTGGGCCTGCTGGTGTACGGCGCCTGGTTTGGCGGCGAGACGATCTATCGTCAGGGGACATCGGTATCGCTTATCGCTTATGAGCCGGCCGAGACTCAGCCGTCGGATATCAAGCCGGTTTTGCGAATCCCTGCTGAGCCGAAGATCGATTTCTCGGCGCCAAAGAAGACATATTCAACGATCGTAAGCTATTTCCTCGGTGGTCCGCTGCAAGCTCATATCATCATGGCCGGGATGGCGTTTGCCGTGGCGTTAGGCGCACTGGGGTTATCGCTGCGCCGGCGCGCGACGCTGTGCGCCGCCGACGCGGCGGACCTCGAGGCGCTCACGGCGACTCAAGAGACGGGTTCAATTAAGAATCCGCCGCAGCGCGTAACTGATGACGTGACGGTTGTGCGGACGATTAACCCGGGCGTGCAGATTGATCCCGATGAATCGCGGCTCCCGGTTGCCCGATTCTGGCTTCTCGCGGCGGTTGTGATTGCGATGGTTGCAGTCGGCGGGTATTGGGTGATGGCAGGACGCGATTTCTTCTTACCGGAAACATTCAAGACTGAGTTTTTGGAGAACCTGACGAAGGACCAAATTCGCCACGCCGTTCACATCATTCTTGGCGTGACCATGGTGGTGCTGGCACTTCTCTTTGCAGTGACGGCGATGGCGCTACCGCGCCGGGCGACGCCGTTGATGGTTTTCGGGACTCTGTTAGTGCTGGCGATCGCCGCGCAGGTTTGGATCGGAATCGCACTGACGTTCGATCAAACCGACGGGAATGACACGAAGCTTCTCTATCGTCTACATGTGCCGGACGCGCCTAAGACCACTTCGTCCACCGGCAGCGGAATGCCGTGATATCGGGCGATCAGGCCTTAGGCGTTTCGGCTCGATCCACATCCATCGTGAAAACGGAAGTGATGACGCCGTCTTCCTTTTTCACCTGGACGTGAAGCGTTCCGACCATGCGCAGGTAGCGATCGACGTAGACGAGTTTCTTCTTATTGGGGACATGAACGAAGACGCGTTCCTGCACGAGCGGGGGGCCGTTGAAGCAGCACTTCTGGATGTTGTAGACGAATTGGAAGTCAGATAGCTGCGAAGCCGCGAGCGGCGACCACATGAATCCATCCAGCGCCACCTTCTGGCCGTCGAGCTTGCGGTAGATGGCGGGCACATCGTTGGTGTTGCCGTTGGCGCCGTCGAAATTGAAATTCCCCAGCGCCTTGAGATCGACCAGCTTGTATTCGCCCTTATCTTCGATGCCGCCGTTGAAGAGGTAGCGCGTGCCCGCGTACGCCATCCAAACGAACGGCGCGGAGACGACAACGATGAACATGATCAGGCGACCATTGAAACCCGAACGGGCCGGCTTGAAAGTGGTGGTGGAAGACATATTTGAAATCAGCTCCTCAAGCTCAACACGTGCTTGATTACTTGGGGGCAGGCTTCACGCTGGTGATCTCCATCTCGAAGATGCTCACAACGTAGCCGTCGTCCTTCTTTTCCTGGACCTTCAGAATGCCCTCGACGACGATCTCATCCGGAACGTATCCTACGGCTTTGCCCTTGGGGCAATTGGCCACGATCGTATGCTGAATCTGCGGCGGCTGGCCGAAGCAGCAGGCAAACAGACTCGGCACCAACGCAAACTGGGTGATATTTTCCGCCTGATCCATCGGGATCATGAATCCATGCAGGCGGATCTTGCTACCTGTTAAACCCAGCACATCCTTCGGAATATTCCCGCCGTGCTCTTGATCGTATTCAAAATTGCCAAGGTCTTTAATCTGCAAATCGAGCAAATCGCCGGGCTTGGGCTTCACATGCGGCTTGCGCTGCTCGGCCTCGGCGGCGGGCGCGACAGGGGCCGCGGCGGCCTTTTCCTTCTTGGCGACTTCGATCGCCTTCTCGCAAACGCGGATCTTTTCCTGGAGCGAGCCGAGCCGCGCCGGCTGGTCTTTAAAGGTATCGGCCAGCTTCTGGAAAAGCGGCAGAGCCGTAGCATATTCGCCGCGATTGAACGCCTGGTTCGCCCGAATTTCGACTTGAGCGGTGGAAGGGGGGTTTTTGTCGGTGAGGCTTTGCGCCAGGGCGGGAATCGCCGCCAAGCCGCACATCAACCACGCCGCCATGATCTTTCGGGTCCAGTTGTTCATGATCAGGATCTCCTTCCAGATACAACACATCGGCGTGTTGGATGTTGCAAGCGCACAAAGGCGAGCCAATAGGTGAGTATAGCCGGTGAACGGGCCAAAATGTAGGGCATTGTGGCAGTATTCGTGGCATGGGTTTCCAACCCATGGTCTTGCGGTACTCCGCAAGCGTCGGCCGTACCCGGCAGACATCAGCGAGAGCGCAGCGTTCTTTCCCGATGCAATTTAAGATCGCTGCGCTCGAGCTGATATCGGCTGCGCCGCTGCTCGCGATTACACGAGCCCACGGGCGAGGACGCCCGTGCCACGTGCCACCAAATATCTTCAAAGTCAGTCCCCACAATGCGCCAAATCCGGTTAATTTCATTGCTAGCAACCAGGCTTACTGATAGAAGTGAATGCGAGGAGAATGGGGTTTATCTCGCCTCGGGGGAGCGGAGCAGTTGTTGTATGGACCGCCGACTGATTCTTTGTACCCGTGCGCTGATTGAGACGCTGGAAGCCCGGTTTCTGATGGATGGCACGCTGGATATCGCCGACGTGCAGCCGGCGGCGTTGGATCAGCCGCGCATCCATATCTTTCTCCGCAGAAACCCCGGCGACGACCCATTGATCGCCGACGACGGCTTTGGCGATACCAGCTTCGATATTCAGGCATTCCTCGATACGGGCAGCAGTGGAAGCATCCTCAGTCAGGAGACGTATACCGGCCTGGGCATTACGAACGAGCAGGCGACCGATGGCTCGGGCGATGTCTTCTACTTCGACACCGGTATCGGCGGCGACAATGGGTTTAACGTCTCCGAGCCGCTGTATGGGGCGATCGCGCCCTTTTCGCCGGTGGTTGACGGAACCGACCCGGCGCAGTTCAACACCAACGTCGGTCCCTTCCGTTACGAGACGAATCCAACCCCGGTGGATGATCCTGATCTGGAAGAGCCGCTCGACATCATCGGCATGCCGGCAATCGACGGCAAAGTAATGGTGATGGATCCCAAGCCGGTGGACGGGATCGATTACATGAATACGTATCTGTATCCGCCCGGCACGCCGTACAACGCGGGCACGGCGGACACCGATCCTGGAATTCCGCCAACAACTTATCACGTGCAAACCTCGCGCGGGAACTTTGATCGCTTTACCCTGATTGATCCGCCGGATGCAGAACGTCCCACGACGACGGGCAACCCGATGATCGGGCCTGACCCGGTTTCGATGCTCGAAGGCAACCCGCCCGATGACACGCCGCCGATCTCCATCGGCATGGGTGGGCTCTCAACGACCGGCAGCTTCTTGTTCGATACCGGCGCGGCCGCGTCGTTCATCTCGCAATCGATTGCCGGGCAGGTTGGCGTCTTCTACAAGGATGGAACCTACAACAGCGACAACCCGGATCTGGTGGATAGTTCCGGGCAGGACATCCCCAATCAATTTGCCCTGCAGATCGGCGGTACCGGCGGAACGATCAACGTCGCCGGCTTCTTCCTGGATTCAATGACGCTGCAAACTCAGGAGGGCGTGTCCATCCGCTTCCTGGGGGCACCCGTGCTCGTCGCCGATATCACTGTGGAAGATCCCAACACCGGCGATCAACTCACGCTCGATGGCGATTTTGGGGTGAACTATCTCGTCGCCAGCGTGAGCATCGTGCAGGGCAGCGACGGCAGCGCCGATTTCGGCGACATCCGCAATGGGCCCTTTAGCTGGGTGACCTACGATTCCACGACCGGTCTGATTGGGCTGGAACCTGCGCCCGATGGTGGCGGCGGCGGGGGTGGCGGCTCTGGGTCTGAGATCCTCGATCGCCAGATCTTCTACAACAACAGCGTCTTTGACGGTTTCAATCCCGGCGTCAACAACGGGTTTGGCGGCCTGACCGACGACAGATCCATTGCCACGGATAAACAGGCGCTGCTGCCGGGCCAGACGGCGACGTTTTCCAACTACACCAGCTACACCAAGGGGATCAACGGAATCATGATCGACATGTTCCTTGATCCGGATGCGACCGCGATTACCGCAAGCGATTTTGAGTTCCGCGTCGGGAATGATTCCAACCCTGGGCAGTGGACGCTTCTGACGGACCCGGCTCAGTTGCCGACCGTGACCGGCCGGCCCGGCGAAGGTGAGATTCCGTTTTTCATCGATCGTATCGAACTCACATGGCCCGATGGCACAATCACCGGCGAATGGCTCCAGGTGAAGGTGCTGGCGGACGACAATACTGGCCTGTCCGCCCCGGATGTCTTCTATTTCGGAAACGCGCCGGCTGAGAGCGGCAACAGCACCGACGATGCGGCGGTCAACGTCGCCGACATGCTCGCGGCGCGCGGGCGCATGTCAGTCTCACCGGCCCAAATTACAGATGCGTGGGATTACAATCGCGACGGCTTCATCAACACATCGGACGTTCTGGCGGCTCGCGGAAGCCTTTCGTCGGGGCGAACCGATCTGAGTTTGATCGATGCCCCGATCGGCGTCGGACCGGGGCAATCGGCAAGCCCGGCCAATCGTTCTGCAATGCTCGCCAGCCGCATGACGATGGCGCCGGCATTTGGCAGCCTGACGCAGGCTTCGTCGATGACTCAGCCGAGCGCATTGGTGACCTCCACGACTGGCTTGGCGGCAGATCCCGCCGCCGCGCCGCTTCTACAGACCGCCGCGAAAGTGCTGGCGGTGACCGCGCCGCCGCCGGTGCAGTTTGTGCAGACGACATCGTTGCCGCCCAATTCCCACAGAGTCGGCGACCTAGTGAGCGCTGTCGTCGTCACAGCGTCGGCGCTTCATCCTGGCAGCCCGGATTCTCCGCCGCATAAAGCCGGGCGGCTTCATCATGCCGCCGGCAAACGTGCGCCGACGCCATTCTCCAATGTGCGCGTCAAGGTTGCGCCGGCGATCGATCTGCAAGTCGCTTGAGTTCTTCAACAATCTGGCTGATCGGCGTCGCCCAATTCCCCGGCGTCGGCTGGCGGAAGAGCCGCATCGTCGGATACCAGGGCGAATCCGAGCGCCCGCGCAGCCAACGCCAATCATTCGCAAAGGGCAGCAAAACCCAGACAGGCTTGCCCAGCGCGCCTGCCAGATGGGCCACCGCAGTATCGACCGTGATCACCAGATCCAAATTGCAAATCAGCGCCGCCGTGTCGGCGAAATCGTGAAGATCGTCCGTCAGATCGATGAGGCGCAAACCGGTCGGCGCATTTCTCGCCTGTGCCGCCGCCGCGCCTTTTTGCAGACTGATGAACTCCGTGCCGGCGACGGACGCCAGCGGCGCGAGCGTCGCCAATGGAATCGATCGCTGATCATCAAGGCGTTTTTTCGGATTGCCGGCCCACGCCAGGCCGACGTTCAATCTTGTGCCGCCGTCCCGGGATTCCTCCTGTTCCCTCCCCCGGTATTCCGGGGGAGGGTTAGGGAGGGGGTTCGCGAGTGGCGCTCCTTCAACACAACCCCCTCCCCAACCCTCCCCCGGAGTACCGGGGGAGGGAGAAGAGGCGTCGCCCGATTCGGTCTGCATTCGCGTCAGACGCAGACGCCATCTCTCCACTTCCGAAGCGTCGGCACTCAGATAAGGCACCCGCCCCGGAATGCTCCGAAGCTCCGTCCCAAATCGCCCCGGCAAACTCGGCAGCGCGCAGTGTGCATCAAACGCCGGCAGCGGCTTGGTCTCCGCGATCACCTGATCGATTCCACTTTGACCCGATAAGAGCCGCACCAGCGGCTCCTGACACCGAACGATGACTCGCGCGCCGCGCTCGCGAAGGAGCGCCGCATATCGGACAAAATGAATCGTGTCGCCGAGCCCTTGCTCGGCGGTCAGCAGGATCGTCTTGCCGGCGGGATTGGAGCCGTCCCACATCGGCTGCTTCAATTCGCGAATTTCGGCTGGCTGCACCAATGCCAGCCGCGCCTCGTACAGCTTCCATCCTTCGGCAAACTCGCCGTTCAGAAGCAGCGCCATCGACAGGTTGAACTTCGCATCGTCGTAGGAAGGATTCAGCTCCACCGCGCGGCGATATGAAGCAATCGCCGCCTCGACCCGCCCAATCTGCTCCAAAGCGCCGCCGAGATTGTTGTGAGCCTCCGCGTAATTCGGCTGCAGCGCGATCGCGCGGCTAAAGAGCGCAATCGCCTGCTCGATCTGCCCCTTGAGCACCATGATGTTTCCAAGATTGCTCAGCGCCGCCGGGTATTGCGGGCGAAGGGCAAGCGCCTGATTGATCGCCGCCATTGATTCATCGAGATGTCCTTTAGCTCCAAGGGCGTTCCCAAGATTGTTCAGCGCCTCCGGATAATCCGGCCGCAGCGCGCAAGCCTGTCGGAACTCGGCGATCGCCTCATCCAGCGCGCCGTGCTTGAGCAGGGCGTATCCGAGATTGTTGTGGGCATCCGGAGTCTGCGGCCGCATCGCGACCGCCTGCCGGCAGGCGGCAACCGCCTCCTCAAACCGCCCGCAGGCGATCAGCGCCAACCCCATGTTGCTGTAGTTGCTCGAGTCAGAAGGATTGGCGGCAATCGCCCGCCGCAACAGCTCAACGGCATCCCCCGGCCGCCCCGTCTGATACGCCAGCAACCCCGCCATCTGCAAACAAGAAGGATCATTCGGCCGCTGCGCCAGAATCTGGCGATAAATCGCCTCGGCGTCAGCAAAGCGCCCCGAGCGCTGATGCAAGACCGCCAGTTCGTAAGCTTCGTTGAGAGTCATTGGCAGCCATCATTAGTGGCATGGGCATCCTGCCCATGGCTTGTTGTACTCAACAAGCGTCGGCCCAGTGGCATGGGCGGCTCGCCCATGGCCTTGCGGTATTCGGCAAGCGTCAGCAATGTGGCATGGGTTTCCAACCCATGGCTCGCGGTACTCCGCGAGCGTCGGCCGTACTCGGCCGACATCAGCAAGAGCGAAGCGTTCTGCACGTGCGGCAGAAATCCAATCGCGACGGGCAAGATCACACCGGCGCGCGGTCGGTTATCATTTGCGAGACCCGTTGGATTTTCGCGCAGCAACGCGCGCCTGCACCCGCTTGCGCATATCCTCCCAATATTTATCATTTGCACGAATTGGCTGGCCGCTCTCGATCCCTTCAGTCCACATGCGTTCGAGTTTCTCCTGCTCAGCGCGTTTCTGATCTTCGCGGACGAGCTGGCGGATGAACTCACTGACCGAAGAGTAGCGGCCGCCCTTGATCCGCTGCTCAATGAACGCCTTCATGTCGTCAGGCAGAGAGATGGTCATTGTTGTCGGCATCGACGTTCCTTTCGCAGCTGCCAATCAAGGATATCTTAAATATTCTTATCGATAAGGGTAAAGCGCCGGGGCACTCGCTGTTGGCAATTCCGATTCAAATTCAAGGGAAC
>DATBDZ010000031.1:0-2854 GCA_036276235.1 Humisphaera sp.
TTCGGCCGTGCGCTGCGCTTCTTCAAGAACCGGCAAGTCGCTGGTACCAGCGCAGATAATCGCGATGGTGCCCTTGCCGTAGAGGGTGCGGTCGCGCCAGACACGCACGACGCCGCAGGCGGGGAAATATTCGGTTTCGGGAGCGAGGGCCAGGACGCGCTCGGCCATTTCGGCGGTCGCTCTGGTCAACAGCAGGTTTCGCGATTTCGCGAGGAGGGCAGAGGAGATGGCGGCGACCTGGTCGGGATGCTTGCCCTGGCCGAGAATTACTTCCGGCATACCGTGGCGCACGGCGCGATGATGATCCACTTTGGCGAAACCGAGATCTTCAAACGGCAGGTGGCGCAGACTGTCCAACGCAGCGGGTACGCTCGTTTCACGATCGCGGACTTGCTCCAGGAGTTGCTGAATTTGTGAGGCATTCATATTGTGGGCGGCATCCCCTAAAATAGTAACGTCCGCGCATTTATGCGTATTTTCTGGAAACGGCTGCGGCTGACGCTCGACATGATCCGCTTCGAACATTCCGTGTTCGCGCTGCCGTTTGCACTGACTGGGGCGCTGCTCGCGTGGCGCGATAGCGGATTCCATATTCCTGGTTTGGCGTGGCGCTTCCTTTGGATTCTGGTTGCGATGGTTTCGGCGCGCTCGGCGGCCATGGCTTTCAACAGGATTTTGGATGCGGATATGGACGGCCGCAACCGGCGGACAGCCGCGCGGCACTTACCGGCCGGCCTGCTGTCGGTACGGTTTGCGTGGGGATTTACGGCTATTTCCTCGCTGCTATTTTTGATAGCCGCCCGGCAACTCGGATTCTGGTGCCTGGCACTCGCGCCCTTTGTGCTGGCAACGCTATTCTTCTATTCTTTCTCTAAACGCTTCACGCTCTTTTCGCACCTGATTTTGGGATTCTGTCTGGGGATGGCGCCGGCGGCCGCGTGGATTGCCATGCGCGGGACCCTCGAGGTCCGCATCCTTTGGCTCACAGCGGCGGTGATGTTCTGGACCGCCGGCTTCGATGTAATCTACGCCTGCCAGGATTTTGAGTTCGACCGTTCGGAAGGACTACATAGCATCCCGAAACGATTCGGAATCGGCGGCGCGTTGACGATTGCGCGGCTTCTGCATGTGGGGATGATCGTGAGTCTGATTGCGCTGGCGGTTTCGTTCCGGCTGGGACCGCTCAGCGTGGCCGGCATCGTGGCTGTGGTTCTTTTGTTGATTTACGAGCATGGCCTGGTGAAGGCGCACGACCTATCGCGGGTGAACGCCGCGTTTTTCACGGTCAACGGCTATGTGAGCCTGCTGTTCTTTGCTTTTTGGGCGGCGGATATTCTGCTGCAGCACGATTATTTGCAATGATGATTGAAATTGAAGATTCCCGTCTTCGGCCTATCAGGGACAAAGTGGCCGCCGGCACGCGCTTGTCCTACGAGGATGGCGTCGCCATGTTCCGGAGCCCGGACATATTGGCGCTAGGCTCGATGGCGAACCTGGTGCGCGAGCGGCTGCACGGCGATACGACCTACTTCAACGTCAACCGGCACATCAACCCGACCGATGTCTGCGTGGCGAGCTGCCGGCTCTGTGCATTCGGCAAGAAGGCGAAAGATCCGCACTCGTACACCATGTCGCTCGAGCAAGTGTGGGAGGTGGCGGGCAAGGGCTATGCGGAGGCGGTGACCGAATTTCATATCGTCGGGGGGCTGCACCCGGAACTTTCGCTCGATTGGTTTTGCCAGATGATCGCGGGCTTGAAGGAGCGGTATGCGGGGGTTCATCTGAAGGCGTTCACGATGGTAGAGGTGGCTTATCTCGCCAAGCGTGCCAAGATCTCGATCCGGGACACGCTCGAGAAACTGAAGGCGGCGGGGGTCGATTCCCTGCCCGGCGGCGGCGCGGAGGTTTTCTCCGAACGCGTGCGACGGATCATCTGCGATCACAAGATCGACGGCGCGGAGTGGCTCGAAACCGCGCGGACGGCGCATCAGATCGGTTTGAAGAGCAATTGCACGATGCTTTATGGGCATCTTGAAACGGCGGAGGATTCGGTCGATCACCTGGTGAAGTTGCGCGCGGTGCAGGATGAGACCAACGGGTTTGTGACATTTATCCCGCTAGCGTTCCACCCGGCCAATACGGCGCTGAGCCATTTATCGCCGACCAGCGGGTTTGACGATTTGAAGCAAATCGCCATATCACGGTTGATGCTCGACAACATTCCGCATATCAAGGCGTATTGGATCATGATGACGCCGGGCGTAGCCCAGATCGCGCAGCGGTTTGGGGCAAACGATATTGACGGAACAGTGGTGGAAGAGAAGATTTATCACGATGCCGGCGCGCAAACGGCCCAACATCTGCGGCGGCAAGATCTGTTGAGGTTGATTCGAGAAGCGGGCCGAGAACCAGTGGAGCGCGATACGACTTATCGGCCGGTGACGCGGACGGAATCGGCTTTTACTGTACTTGTGTAAAGGCCTACTCCGCCCTAGTCGGCGCGGAAGTCGTCGACAGTGGCGACGTGCGTACCACGGAATAGCGAGAGGGTGCGGAGAAACCATCCGGGCTTTGCGCAGGCGGTTCTTTGCAAACGGGAGTCGAGCTTTCCGGGGATTGCGTCCATGAGGAACGATTCGGGCAAGCAGGCAGCCCCATCCTGAATCATACCGGCGAGCCATTTCTTGCCGGCATCGTCGATAGAATTCACTTCACGCAGATCCAGAACCAGCCGACGGCCGCCGAGGGTGGTTTGGGCCGTTTGCCAGCAACTGGTGAGCTCGGCTACTTCGGATTCGCCGACTTGCCCCAGAAGCTGGAGCCGGCACGCGCCGGTACCGTCATGAATATAATA
>DATBDZ010000032.1:0-3425 GCA_036276235.1 Humisphaera sp.
TCCTGCTCCCTCTCCCCTGTACGCAGGGGAGAGGGTTGGGGTGAGGGGACGACCCTTTCGACTGGCGAACCGCGCCATATCGCGGCTCGCCGTCCCCTCACCCTGCCCACACCCCTGAGTACAGGGGAGAGGGTTCTGGGCGGCGGCAGCCGGCGTCACTGCCTGCGACATTTTTCTCTCGAGCTCACTTCCCAAGTGAAACCAGATTCGCAAAAATCCGATAAGCCCCCGGCACGCCCGCCGGCAGCTGGCGGAACCAGGATAGCCCTGTGTAGACGTAATATCCCTTTCCGTAGTGCGCCACCAGCAGCCCGCTGGTGAGCGGCGCTTCGCCGACGTCGCTGCATGCAAGTAGCGCCGTCCAATGCTCGCGGTCCCATTCGTTGGGGAAGTTTAAGCCGCGCTCCTGCACCCATCCGTCGAAATCGGACGGGACGATTTTGTTGGGTGAATTGAACGCGGGATGATCGGGCACCAGCAGGGTCACGGTTGCCTTCGGGTCGGTCACACGATTTGCCGGAAGATTGCCGGAGAGCGTCAGATTGTAGGGTCCCAGCTTCGGCGTCTTGAGGCCGCCGGGCGTGTTGTACTGCGCGACGACCGTTCCGCCGGCTTCGACATATGCGAGCAGCGCTGGGATTTGCGGAGCCAAATCGGTCCGAACGTTGAACGCGCGAACGCCGATCACAACGGCGTCAAACGTCTTGAGCCGCTCGGCGGTCAGATCGGCGCCAGTTAGCGTTGTAAGGGCAAATCCCATTTCCGCGAGGCTCTGCTCAACGCTGTCACCCGCGCCGGGGAGATAGCCGACCTGGCGGCCGCGAATCGCCAGATCGAGGGCGACTGCTTTGAAACGGGCGACCGGCTCGAGCATCTGTGTCGGGATGTGGTCGTAGCGAATTTCACTTCGACGTGTTTCAAATCGCGCGCCGTCAATCTCGACATGAGCGGCGATGCCAACGGCCGCCGGTTGAGCCGGCGCGTTAACGGTGAATGAAAAATCCGCGTGATCTCCGACGGCCGCCAGTCGGAACGGAATGCTAGCCGGCGCGACCTTCCATCCTGCTGGTGCATCAAGCTGCAGCGTGCCGGCGACATTTGGGCGATAGGCGCGGATCGTGACCTGAACCTGTTTCTCCGAGCCGGGAGCGAACAGCCGCACATCCGATGCGAAGCTGAGCGAAACCGGCGGAATCACTTCCATGCGCTGGTGAGTTTCGCCCTTGGCCGCATCGGCCGTGATAGCGACCGGCTCGTCGGGAATTACCAGAGTCTGCCCCCCCACCTCAAACACCTGCTCGATCGGAAAGGCCGGCGGATTTTCCGCCAGCCCGATCAGCGATGGATCGCTGACGGTGAACATCCCAGGGCCATGATCTTCCCGAAGCCAGTAAGGCTGACTTAGCGGCGTGTTTGCGGGCAACTTGCGCTCGTCATCGCGCGTGACAGGTTGATTTGCTTTGAGATTCAACGCCTGCGTCAACTGCCCGACATTTCCCGGATAGCGCACGGCAACCCATCGAACCGGAATCGACGATTTAACCGTTGCCACTTCGTGCATTCGCAATGATTCGCCCGGCACCACTTCCGCCGCCGGAATCTGTGTCTGCACGGATAGCCCCAGGCACGCTTGCAGAATCTTGTCAACCTGGCGGCTCTTCTCCAGCAAGAGCGGATCGTGGGCGAGCGCAGCCACCTTCGCGCGAATCGCCAGCAAAGCCGGCACGCTGGCCGAGGGATCCTGCGGATTGAAATCGGTGATCGCTTTTTCCGTCAGCGTGCCGATTTCCGATCCACCGGCGATGCGGTTCCATGTGGTATCGACGCCGTCAAGAATGTCCTTCGTTGCCGGCTCTCCGGCCATGAGCTGGAACGCCTCGGTGCGCGGGCCGCGATTGGCGAAGCCGCCGAAATTTCCAAAGCCCTGCGTTTTGTGCATGGCGCGGCTGCGTCCGGCGATCACGCCAAACGGCTCACCAGACGTCGGATCATTCCCGCCGATATCGATGCGGATGACTCCAGCGCCGCCCGCCGCGGGCCCCGGCCCAAATCCACCGGAGTTCATGAAGATGCGCTTGGGCTTCCACGGCTTGAGCGTATCCAGTTGCTCGGGATAGGCCTTTGGATCGCCGGAGAGGTTATACGCCTCCAGCGCCAGCACCGCCGAGGCGGTGTGATGGCCATGCGTGGTGCCGGGCACCGTCGAGAATCGCGTGACAATTACATCAGGGCGAAACTTGCGGATGATGCGCACGATATCGCCGACAACCTGCTGGCGATCCCAGATCTTGAGCGTCTGGTTGACATCTTTGGAAAATCCAAAATCAATCGCGCGGCTGAAGAACTGCTGCCCGCCGTCCAATCGTCGGGCGGCCAGGAGTTCCTGCGTGCGGATGACGCCCAGCTGCTCGCCGAACTCGGGGCCCAGTAGATTTTGTCCGCCGTCGCCGCGGGTGAGCGACATGTAGGCGGTGCGATATCGCCTGCCCAGCGCGAGATACGTGATGAGCTGCGTATTCTCATCATCCGGATGCGCGGCCACATGCAGCACGCTGCCCAACTCATCGTACGCCTTCAACTGCTCGAGGATTGCAGTGCCCGGCGCAGGGTCGGCGGCGCTTGCCGCGCGGCATGCGAGCATCAGCGCGCACGCCGCCAAAAATGCGAGCAGCACGTGCGCGCGAAATCCATATCGTCGCCATTGTGTACATTTATTCATGGCGTGCTTCCTGGCCTTCGCGATACTGTCGGCGATACCTCTCCCTCCCCCGGTACTCCGGGGGAGGGCTGGGGAGGGGTTACTTCTTGTTGACGGTGAACGCGACGGAGTACTGGGTGTTTTCCCACATCATCTTGATCACGCCGCCGCCGGCGCTCGGCTCCAGCGCCATCGTGAACTGGTCCACCGTCTTATCGGTGGCGTCCTTCTTTAGATCGACGCGGGCAAAATCCTGCTTCTCATCGTACTGCAGGCCCCATTGGCCAAGCTGCTTGCTGATGACCAGTTTCGCCGACCCGTCGGCGTTGGGCAGCGTGAAGAGCGTGTACGCGCCGGCGGGAATGTTCGTTCCGCCCAGCACGATCGGCTGCTGGGTGATGAGCAGCGTGGCTTCATCCGCGCCGGTGCGCCAGATCTTGCCGTAGGGAATCAGCGTTCCCCAGATCTTGCGGGTTTCGCCGGTCTTGGGGTCCTTTGAATAAGGACGGCCATAGATCAGCGTGACGCGATCGCCATTAAAGACCGCGCTGATGGTTTCGTGCGGACTGACGCGCTTCTGCTGCGCCATCGCCGGCACGGCCCCAAGCAAAATCGCGGCAACAATAAGAGAGGTGATTCGATGTTGGTTCATGCTATGTCCTATGGTTGTGGCGTTGATTTGTTGATGGAGATGATCAGCGCGACTCGCGCATTCTCCCTCTCCCCT
>DATBDZ010000033.1:0-23237 GCA_036276235.1 Humisphaera sp.
ATGGCGAGCCGCCGATGTACGTGATGGATAAGGACAGCAAGAAGGAAGGCCTTTCACCGCGCCAAGCCGGGTACGGCGATATCGTCATCCTCCTTCGCGCCACCAAATATAAGGCCGGCCAGTTCGCGCAGATTCTCCGCGGCCAGGGGATTCCCGTTCATGCCGACAGCGGCAGCGGATTTTTCGAATCGACCGAAGTCCGCGACATGCTCGCGCTGCTCGAGCTTCTGGAAAATCGCCGCCAGGATATTCCGCTGGCGACTGCTCTCCGCAGCCCACTGCTTGCCCTTCGCGGCGCGGACGATGCCATGGCGCGCATCCGCGCCGCCTACCCTGCGACGAATACTCGAAGCGCCTTCCACGAGGCGGCTCTTCGCTACGCAACGGAGCATTCGGACAATCTTGCGATGCAACTACGCGACTTCTTCGCGCAGCTCGATCGCTGGCGGCAAGCCAGCGCGCGGCGGCCGCTGGCGGAAGTCATCTGGCAGATTTACCGCGAAACCGGATATCTCGCGTTCGTTGCCGGCCTCGTCGATGGCCAGCAGCGCGAGGCGAATCTGCTCTACCTGCATCAGCGTGCCGCGCAGTTCGCCAGCTTTGGCCAGCACGGCGTCGCCGGTTTCCTCACATTTCTGCGCGAGCTGGAAGATGCGTCTGATCTGGGACCGCCGTCGGTGGTTTCGCAGGCGGAAAAAGTCGTGCGGATCATGAGCGTGCATCGCTCCAAGGGTCAGGAATTTCCGATCGTGATCGTGGCTGATCTGGGGAAGTTGATCAATCATCAGGATTCGAGCGGGCCGATATTGGCTGATCGCCGCGCGATGCTCGGGCTGTCGGTGGTCGATGAGTATCGCAACTGCCGCTATCCGTCGCTCGCTCTCGCGCTGGCGCGCGAGCAGGTTCGCCGCCAGACGATGGCTGAGGAATTGCGCGTGCTATATGTCGCGATGACCCGCGCTCGTGAGCATCTGATTCTGGTTGGCACTGCCGCCGAGAAAAAGCCGCAGGAGTGGGTCACGCAATGGTCCGGCCGCGAGGGCGCGATGCCGGCGGAAGTGATTCTGGGCGCGCGCTCGATGCTCGACTGGCTCGGCCCCGTCGCGGCGGCAACGAGCGGCGTCCTGGAGATCAAGCCGCATTCCTGGGATGAAGTATCCGCATGGGGAGTCGCCGCTTCGCAGCGGCAGAGTTTCACAGCCGAGCAACAAAGGATGGCGCGCTTCGAGCCGCTGGAAACGGAGCCGCCGATCCCGCCCGCCGCAGCAAAGGTGATTCGCCGCGTGGCGTTTGAGTATCCGTTCAAATTCTACAGCGAGCTGCCGGCGGCGCAATCGGTGACGGCAAGAACGCATGCCTC
This sequence comes from Humisphaera sp., assembly GCA_036276235.1. Classification (GTDB taxonomy): domain Bacteria; phylum Planctomycetota; class Phycisphaerae; order Tepidisphaerales; family Tepidisphaeraceae; genus JANWHF01. The sequence continues at coordinate 1,361 of DATBDZ010000033.1, forward strand.
TGCTGCAAAGCATTCGACACCAGACTCTGATTCCCTCCCCCGGTACTCCGGGGGAGGGTTAGGGAGGGGGCCGTTTGCGAAAGACCGTCATTCGGTACAACCCCCTCCCCAGCCCTCCCCCGGAGTACCGGGGGAGGGAGAAAGAGACGCAACGGGAGAAGGAGAAACAAGCGGACCTGAGGAGGAGGAAAGTGGCATTCCGGGGCAAGGCGAAAAAGTCGCTCCCGCGATTCGACTCTCGCAGCCCAACTTCCTGCTCGAAGAGCGCCCCCTCAACGCCGCCGACAAAGGCACGGCGACCCATCTAGTTCTGGAGCATTTCAACTTCGTCGGCGCGGGAGACTTGCCGGACATCGAAGCGCAAATCCAACATCTCATCTCCCGCAAGATGATGACAACCGCGCAGGCAGCCGCCGTCGATCGCGCGGCAATCCAATGGTTCCTGCAAACCGAATTGGGCCAACTCCTCCGCAAGCATTCGGCGATTCTGATCCGCGAGCTGCCGCTCTATTTCCCGGAGGATGTCGGCGCGAAAAGTCCGCTACCCTCTAATGACCCGCTCGACCGAATCATGATCCGCGGTCGCCTCGATCTGCTGTTGCCGCTGGATGATGGCGCGATCCTCATCGACTACAAAACCGATGCGATTGCAACGCAAGAGGTTCCCACCCGCGGCGAATTCTATCGGCCCCAGCTCCAGGCGTATGCGGAGGCATTTGAGAAGATCACGTCAAAGCGCGTTTCGCAGATTCTGTTGGTTTTCCTTTCGCCAAGAGTCGTGCATCGATTGACTTAAAGTGGCACGGGTTTCCAACCCGTGGTCCTGGTACTCCAGGACATTGGCCGGTACTCCGGCCAAATCAGCAAGGAGCGAAGCGACAAGTGGTTCGAGAGGTTTAATGCCGCGGAGTACCGCGGCCATGGGTTGGAAACCCATGCCACATCAATCACAAATGTTTCCCTTGACCGCGCCCCACCCTCACGCGACGATTGTTCGCATGACCACCACACTCCTCAAATCTCTCGGATTCTTGCTGCTGGGGGCGAGCATGGCCGCGGCGGCGGATGCGCCGGCGGCAAAGGGTGAGATTCACTGGAAGAAGATCACCCTCTCGCGCGAGTTCCTCAGCGAGGGCGCGAACTTCGGCGACTTCAATCATGATGGCAAAGTCGATGTCGTCTCCGGCCCCTATTGGTATGAAGGACCGGATTTCACGACGCGGCATGAATACATGAAGCCCGAGCCGAAGCTCAATCCGGATGGGCAGTATTCGCATAACTTCTTCGCCTATTCTTATAGCTTCAAAAATGACGGCTGGGATGACATCCTGATCATCGGCTTCCCCGGCGAGGACACGAGCTGGTACGAAAACCCGCGTGGCCAAACGCCGCCCGATGGGCATTGGGTTCGCCATAAGATTCTCGATGTCACCGACAACGAATCGCCGACCTTTGCCGATCTGCTGGGTAACGGCAAGCCGGTGCTCATCTGCATGACCAAAGGGAAGGCCGGCTACGCGCAGCCAGATTGGAGCGATCCGGGCAAGCCATGGACGTTTCACCCGATCGGCCCGGATAAAAAATATCAGCGCTTCACCCACGGCCTGGGCTTCGGCGACGTGAACGGCGACGGCAAGAACGACATCCTCGTCGGCGACGGCTGGTACGAGCAACCCGCCACCCTCGACGGCGATCCCCTCTGGACATTTCACCCGTTCAAGTTTGCCGACCCCGGCGGCTCGCAGATGTTCGTCTACGACGTCAACGGCGACGGCAAGCCCGATGTCATCACCGCGCTGCAAGCGCACGGCTACGGAGTCGTCTGGTGGGAACTAAAGGAGCCCGGCAATTTCGAGAAGCACGTGATCGTCGGCAAAACCGCCGCTGAGAATCCGCAAGGCGTCGTCTTCTCAGAGCCGCACGCGATCGATTTTGTTGACATCAACGGCGACGGCCTCCCCGACATCGTCACCGGCAAACGCTGGTACGCCCACGGCTCCAACCCCAAGGGCGACCCGGACGCGCAAGGCCCCGCCGTTCTCTATTGGTTCGAGCTGAAGCGCGAGAACGGCAAAGTCGAGTGGATCGCCCACAAAATCGACGACGACTCAGGCGTAGGCACGCAGGCGATCGCCGCCGACGCGTTCCACACCAAGCATCCGGCGATCGTGATTGGAAATAAGAAAGGAACGTTTGTGTTTGTGCAGGAATAGGCCGCTGCGCGGAATTCCGAAATCCGAATTCCCGAAATCCGAATCATATCCGAATGACGAAAGAAGATGTCACGCGAAGAAGCGAAGAGACGAAGAAGCCGTCAGCATTCCTTCGCTTCTTCGTCTCTTCGCGTGACATCTATTCGGAATTTGGTCATTTAGTCATTCGGATTTGATTCGGATTTCGGGGATTCGGAATTCGGGTCGGCCGCTGGCGTGCAGCTTCAGTGAATCGAGCAAATCCCCTCACCCCAGCCCTCTCCCCTGAGTACAAGGGAGAGGGAGGAAGTCGCGCCGCGTTTTCACACTGTTAGATCATCATCGTTTGATCATCATCGCGGCAAAAGCCCGATCAGGAGATCACCAGTTGCGGGCCGTTATTCGCCGCTTCGCGCGAATTGAAAAGAACGATCGGCGTGCTCGGCGACGGGTTCTTCAGCTTGAGGGTGATCACCGTCCGGCGCAGCGCCAGTTGTGTCTTGATGAACGTCGTCAGGTCGAAAGTGTAAAGGCGCGGGGTGGTGCCGGTGATCGTCGCGCTACCCACCGCGCTGCCGCTGGGGGCGGGCTTGTTGTTGAAGGTAATACCAGTTTCTGACCAGGTCGAATTGAGCACGGGGAAGATCTGCGTGACGACGCCGCTGCTGGATGCGGCGCTGAGTTCGCCGAAGAGCTGGAGCTGAACTGAATTGACGTTCGTGATGCCGGTCAGATCAAACTTCAGGAACGCCACGCGGTTTTGGCCCGTGGTGCCGGCCTTCACCTTGATTTGCGCAAAGGAACCGAAGTTGGCATTGGCATTAGCGCCGTCGTTCACATGGGCGTCGGCGATGTCCTTGATGGTCTTCACATCGTCCTGGATATTGATCGTTGCGGTTTTGGGCGTGCCCAGGTCATAGAGCGGATCGGTGTTGATCGTGAAGATGGCAGTCTCGTTTCCTTCGATCACTTTGTCATCGATCGGCGTGAGCGTCACCTGTGTGGAGATCGCATTGGCGGGGATATCCACGAACGGATGAGAAATCGGCCCAAGGATAACAGGCGGCGGCACGGTCAGGCCGCTCAGCGTGTAATCGTTGGTATGGTTCTTCACCGAAAGCAGCGACGGCGCGGTCGCGGTGCCGCCGATGGTGAAGTAGACGCGTGTGGGGAACGGCAGGCGCTGATCGCGCGTGACGAGGAACGTCCCGGTCTGGGATCCATGCTCGCTGGCAGCGGTGTTGATCGCGGTGACGGCGACGCTGGGGCCGATATCGAAGTAGCGCGCCGTCTGGAACGCGTCGCCGCCGGCGGCAATGATCGTGCGATTAGGCCCCAGGGCCAGCGCAACAATGCCGTGGCTGACGCCGCCGAATGCCGCCGTGATGACCTTTCCACCATTTCCAAAACCTGTGTCGAGCTTGCCATTGAGCGTATAGGCGGCGAGGGCAAATTCGTTGTTCGAGGTGCCGCCCACGATGAGGCGATTGGCAAACCCGTTGACGATGGCGTTTGACTGGGTGACTCCGCTGGCCAGCAGCGGCGTTCGGACAACGCCCTTCGCACCGAATTTCCCATCAAGGGCGCCGGTGTTGGTGAGGCCAACCATCATGAACTGAGTGGGCGCGCTTTGGGGACGATCAAACCCGGTCAGGACGATCCGTCCGCTGCCTTCAATCGCGATGCCTTGTGCCGCCGTGTTATCACTGCTGATGTTCACCAGGCGCTGGCCGTCAGAATCAAAAGTGTGGTCTGGAGTGCCGTCGGGATTCAAGCGGGCGACGGCGATCGTATCGCCAGGATTGGAAAAATCGATCTGCCCTCCGGCGACAACAATATGCCCGTAATCCGGGTTGCTGGCGGGAGTGCCGTTGTAGTCGAGGGCAACGGCATTGGCGTCTTCCGACTTGCCGAAGTTTACCTGGGTCTTACCGGAATTGCCGAAGCCCCCGTCCAGGGAACCGTCGGTGTTCAGGCGCACGATCTCAAAGTCATGGTTATCCGACAACGCTCCCTCGAGAACCCCGCCGACGACGACGATTTTCCCATCCTTCTGGAGCGTGAGGGCATCGGGCCTGCCGTCGAAGGCCAGGCTGACATTGACCACGCCGTCGCCGTCGAAGGCGTTGTCAAATGACCCATCCGGGAGAAAGCGCAGAACGTCAAAAGTTTCCTGCAGGCTGCGGTCCGACGAAACGACTATTTTTCCATCGGGCTGGATCGCCACGCCCGATGGCACAATATCGTCGCCCCCGCCATAACCGGTGACGACTTCGCCGTTGTGTGTCGGACCAAATGTTGTGTCGGGGGTGCCGTTGGCGTTGAAGCGCGCCATTGCCAGCGAACCATCGCTCGCGTATCCGACCTCGACGATCTTTCCATCCGATTGCACTGCCATCGCCGTGGCGGCAGCGGTGATTGGCCCAAAATTGAGAGTCGCCGTTCCGTGGCCGTTAAAGCTGGGATCCAGTCCCCCCGCGCTCAGCAGCCGGCGGGTTTCAAGTGCCTGGACGAAACTCATCGCCCGATTCCGACCGAGATGGTTCTGTTTCATTTGCGCCCTCTGATGGTAAATGCCGGCCAAACGCCTCCCCCGCGAGGTCGCCCTGCTTGGGGCCGGACCCTCAAAGAATATCGCTCATCCCGCAACAGCAGTGGCGGGCGTCGCGATTTATGCCATATTGTTGCGATCAGGTCGAACTGTCAACCTTACGTCATTAGCAACTGCGGGCCGTTGGACGCCGCTTCGCGCGAGTTGAAAAGTACGATCGGCGTGCGCGCTGCCGGGTTCTTCAGTTCAAGCGTGATCACCTTGGTGCCCAGCGCCAGTTGTGACTTGATGAACGCCGTCAGATCGAAGGTGTAGAGCCGCGGGGTCGTGTCTAGGATCGTGGCACTGGCCAGCGCGCTGCCGGTGGGAGCGGGTTTGTTGTTGAAGGTGATGCCGGTTTCCGACCAGGTTGTATTCGGTACTGCGAAGATTTGAGTCACCACGCCGCCGGTCGATGCGGCGCTGAGCTCGCCAAAGAGCTGGAGCTGCACGGAGTTCACGCTGGTGATGCCCGTCAGATCAAACTTCAGAAATGCGACGCGGTTTTGGCCGCTGCTACCGGTCTTTACTTTGATCTGGCCCGCGGTGCCGAAGTTGAGATTGGCGTTGCCGCCGTCATTCACGTGCGCGTCGGCGGTGGGCTTGAGCGTCTTCGCGTCATCCAGAATGCTGATGGTTGCCGAGGCCGGCGTGCCTTGATCATAAAGGGGATCGGGAACAATCGAAAAGCTGGCGGTCTCGGTTCCCTCAATGATCTTGTCATCGACAGGCGTGAGCGTGACGAGCGTGGATGTCTGATCCGCGGGAATGTCAACGTAAGGATGCGGATTTTCTCCCAGGTGAAGGGTCGGGAGGATAGTCATGCCGCTGAGCGTGTAGTCGTTGCTGTGGTCTTTGACGGCCAGGGCCGTGGGCGATGTCGCGGTGCCGCCGATCGTGAAGTAGACGCGGGTGGGGAATGGGAGCCGCAGATCGCGGGTCACAACAAACGTCTCAGGTTGCGGGCCCTTCTCGCTGGCGGTCTTGATGATCGCAGTGACGGCGACGCTCGGGCCAATGTCGAAGTAGCGCGCGGTTTGGAATGCATCCTCGCCCGCCGCGACGATCGTGCGGTTCGGGCCAAGCGCCAGCGCTTCGATAACGTGGCTGGTGCCGGCAAAGCCCGGCGTCGTCACCTTTCCGCCGATTCCAAATGCGGGATCAAGCTTTCCATTGACGGAGTAGGCGGCAAGCGCGAATTGATCTCCGGCATTTCCGCCAAGGATGATGTCCTGGGTAAATCCGTTGACAATCGCATGTGCGTGGGATGAGCCGGCGTTGAAGGACGTGGTTACGACGCCGTTCGATCCAAATAATGAGTTATTGGCGCCGGCAGAGGTCAAGCCCATGAGCAGAAATTGCTTCGGAGAGTTGGGCGTGGGTGCAATCGTGCCGCCAACCACGATCTGGCCCGCCGGTTCGATCACCACTCCACTGGCGTCGGCATAGTTCTCGCCGGCGATGGTAATGAGCCGCTTGCCGGTTCCGTTAAAGCTCTTATCCAATGTGCCATTGGTGTTGAAGCGGGCGAGGCCTATTTTGCTCGCGACGATGTTGCCGTCGCCGAAAACTGTTTGATCGCCGACGACAACGATGTGGCCGAAGTCCGGATTATCGGCGGCCGTGCCGTGGTAGTCGATCGTGACAGCCGTCGCCCCTTCGAAGCCGTTGTAGTCAACGGTCGTGGTACCAGAGCGCACAGTTGGTAAACCGGGAGCGCTGACAAGGACATCACCGAACGAGCGGTCGAGCGATCCGTTGGCGTTAAGACGAGCGATAAAAAAATCCGCATCGATTTCGACATCCCCGCCGACCACGACGATTTTTCCATCCTGCTGAATAGCCAGCGCCGCTGGATCGCCGTTCGTGTTGAAGCCGACGTCCACATTGACGATGCCATCGCTGTCGAATGTCTTATCGAAAGAACCATCTGGATTAAAGCGAAGGACGTCGAACGTATGGAAATTTCGGGACGCCGCGACAACGATCTTCCCGTCCGGCTGAATCGCCACGGCACGTGCCTGTACGTCTGTCGAGCCGGCGTAGGCGGTAACCAGCACTCCGCTGTGGCTGGGGCCGAAGGTGGTGTCGGGGGAGCCGTCGGCATTGAGCCGCGCCAGCGCCAGCTGACCGTCGCTGGCCTCTCCTACTTCCACAATCTTTCCATTCGATTGAACAGCCATGGCGTTCAGGAAGACCGTCAGCGGCCCGAAGTTAACCGAGGCCTTTCCATCCCCGCTGAAACTCAGGTCCAGCCCGCCGGCGCTCAGCAGCCGGCGGGTCTCGAGTGCTTCGATAAAATGAGTTGCGTGTTTTCGTGTGAGACGAGTGGATGTCATATGCATTCTCTCCCGACAAATGCTACTGAAAGCTACAGCTGGCGAAATTGCCCTGTTCCGGGCGGCACTTCGACCGCTTCTCCTGTATTTCAAAGCGATAATTCAGGCGGATTTGCGCCAAAGGCACGGCACGTCGATGCGCCGACTTTTCCACCGCTTGGCGCGAAAAACCGTGGATAACTTGGCCGGCGACAAGATTGTTCACGTGCCGCAAAATTCTTTGCTGTATCCTAACCTTCGCTGCCTCAATCGTTAACGAACCTCCGGCTCGCTTCGATACGACATCTGGTATTTTTAGCGCTTGCAGCACACAATAGGTTGTGTATATTCCGCCTGTTCGGCCGATAGAAGAATGGGCATGGTTTTGTGGGACGGCCGAGCGATGGATCGATGGGTCGTCAGGATGATGGCAGCTTCGTAAAATTGCACGGCGGCATCCGCTTGGCGTAGCCGCTGGATCTGGCTCGCTTGGGCCAACCGAACAAAGAAGGGTGAACACTAGGTTCGCCCCTTACGTGGGCCTCTCTGACGTGGATGGATGTATGGGCGTACTCTGCGATTCGCAAATTCGTGAGCTCATCGGGATCGAGCCGTTTGAGGAAAATACCAAGCGGCCGGGAAAGATCAGCTACGGGGTCTCCAGCTACGGCTATGACCTCCGTGTCGGCTCGGTCTTCAAGATCTTCACCAATGTGAATAGTGAGATCGTCGATCCCAAGCAGTTCAGCGAACGCTCCTTTGTCACGGTCGATACCGAAGAGACCGGCAAGGATTACGTCGTCATCCCACCTAACAGCTTCGCGCTATGCGAGACTGTTGAAGTGATCGAGATGCCGCGCGAGGCGCTGGCGATTTGCGTCGGCAAAAGCACATACGCGCGCTGCGGGATCATCGTCAACGTCACGCCGATCGAGCCGGAGTGGCGCGGGAAGATCACCCTGGAAATCAGCAATACCACCCCCCTTCCGGCGAAGATTTACGCCAACGAAGGGATCGCTCAACTCGTGTTCCTCAAGGCCGACCGCGTTTGTGCCGTCAGCTACGCCGACAAGCGCGGCAAATACCAGGATCAGGTGGGGCTTACCCTGCCCAAAGTCGATTAACGTTTGGAGACTTGTTTAGAGCCCGTTCGTGGGTTTCGTTCGCGCACGTCAACAGCGGAGGTCAATTCAATGAGCCTGTCACGACGCTGTACCAATGCCTTTAGCTAGTCCCCGGTGTGGGATTTACCATCAAACAAACCCGCCGTCGTCGGCGGGAAAGGTCTTTGTTTGTTACTTGCTTTGGCCTAACATTTACTTGACGCATGCATGCCCGCCCGCTCATCTTCGCCGCCCCGCTCGCGATGCTGTCGATCGCCTGCCAAAGCGAACAGCCCAAGAAGCCCGAGCGGATCGATCGAGCGACATGGGAATCGCCGCACACGGGCCTGGTCGGTCACAACCAACCGGTGGCGGTCGTCGAAGGGCCGCCACCGGTCATCTACCAGGCAATGGTGCCGGGGCCGGTCCATGTGTCCGATTCGACCACCGGCGCCGTTATCGCCTCGGGCATGGCGCGGCAGCTCGATTACGTGCGCGTAGATGCGCGCGGCGTCTATATCGGCGAAACCCGAATCGCCAACGGGCCGCTGCCGGCCGACCATCATTACACGATTTACGTTGATCCGCAGACGAAGCAATAAGGAGCGCCCAGCGCGCGTACGGCGGGCATTGCCCGCCATTTGTAATTCGCAAAAAGAGAAGGATGCTCGACGATGAAAATTAACCGCCGATTTACCAAGCCGGGTGAGGACGTTTACAGCGCCGTGCCTTTTGAGAAGCGCACCAGCCGCATCAGCAATCCGGATGGCAGCGTCGTTTTTGAGATGAACGATGCGCAGATCCCGGCGAGCTGGTCGCAGCTTGCCACCGACATCATGGTCAGCAAATACTTCCGCAAGGCGGGAGTGCCGCAGACCGATGAGGCGGGCAATGTGCTGCGCGATGCCCAGGGTAACGTCGTCACCGGTCCCGAGCGCAGCGCGCGGCAGGTGATTCATCGCCTCGCCGGCTGCTGGCGCTATTGGGGCGAGCGGCATGGCTATTTCGACTCGGCGGAGGATGCCCAGGCATTCTATGACGAGCTGGCGTACATGATGCTGCATCAGATGTGCGCGCCCAACTCGCCGCAGTGGTTTAACACGGGCCTGAATTTCGCGTATGGCATCACCGGGCCGGCGCAGGGGCATTTTTATTGCGATCCCAAGAGCGGCGAATTGCTCAAGAGCCGCGATGCGTATTCGCATCCGCAGCCGCACGCGTGCCAGCCGTGGCATGCGCCGGTCTGCACGCCGCGCGGGCGGATCGCGATCGGCAAGATCGTCGCCGAGAATCTCATCGGCCTGGAAGTCTACGACGGCACCGACAATGGCGCCGGCGTTACGCGCGTGGTCGCTGTCAAATCCAACGGCAAGAAGATGGTCTTCCGCGTGGTGCTCGCCAACGGCGCATCCGTCGAAGCCACCGCCGATCATCTGGTGTATGTGATCAGCTCCAGCGGGCTTTCGGGCCGCTGGGTGCGCGTGGATTCGCTCGATGTCGGCATGCGCCTGGTTCATATCTCGCGCGATAGTGTGCATGAGCTGGAACGCACCGCACGCGCGCAGACGGCGCGCGTCTTACCCGATGGGCAGACGATGGACGGCGCGAATGCCGAATGGCCCGCGCCGCAGATTCCCGGCGAGCCGCTCCCGGTTATCGAGAATGTCGCCATCACCCGCATCAAGCCGGTTGGCGTGCAGAGCGTTTACGACATCCAGACCGAATCCGGCCAGTATCTTTCCAACGATATTGTCGTCCACAACTGCTTCATCCAGAGCGTGACCGATGACCTGGTCAACGCCGGCGGCATCATGGATCTCTGGACCCGCGAAGCCCGCCTCTTCAAATATGGCAGCGGCACGGGCAGCAATTTCTCGCGTCTGCGCGGCGACAATGAGCCGCTCTCGGGCGGCGGAAAATCTTCGGGGCTCATGAGCTTCCTGAAGATCGGCGACCGCGCCGCCGGCGCGATCAAATCGGGCGGCACCACCCGCCGCGCCGCCAAGATGGTCTGCCTCGATCTGGAACATCCGGATATCGAGATGTTCGTCAACTGGAAGGTGCGCGAAGAGCTGAAGGTCGCGTGCCTCGCCGAGGGGATCAAGCACATCCCCAAAGATCAGCAGGAGCTGGCCAAGAAGCTGGGCCTCAAGCTCGATTACGATTTCAACGGCGAAGCGTACATGACCGTCAGCGGGCAGAATTCCAATAATTCCGTCCGCATTCCCAATCGCTTCTTCAAGGCGCTGGAAGAGGACGGCGATTGGCATCTGACCTATCGCACCAACGGCAAAGTCGCCAAGACCCTCAAGGCGCGCGAGCTCTGGGAACAGATCTCGTTCGCGGCGTGGCGCTGTGCCGACCCGGGCGTGCAATACGATGACACGATCAACCAGTGGCACACGTGCCCGCGCAGCGGACGCATCAATGCCTCGAATCCGTGCGTGACCGGCGATACCCGCGTGCTCACGCCCGGCGGTATCTGGCGGCGGATCGATCAGATGATCCATCTGCCCAGCCGCGTCGTCACCAATCTGGACAACCAGGAAATCCACAATACTGAGGGCGCCTTCCCCACCGGCACCAAGGATGTGTACGAGCTGAAAACTGTTGGCGGATACAGCCTCAAGCTCACCGCCGATCACAAAGTCTGGACGCGCATGCGCGGCTGGCAGGAAGCCAAAGACCTTCTGCCCACCGACGAAGTGCGCCTGCCCAGCAAGCCGGCGTGTGTGTATGAAGTCGGCGAGCCGCAGGATCCGCAGTTCTTCCAGCTTCTTGGCTTGTTCGCATCTGAAGCCAATGGCGATCTTGGCGCGCTGCGCCTCGACGCCTGCGTGCAGGATGCCGATGCCGTCGAGCGGTTCTCGCGCTACGTCGCCGATAATTGGGGCGATCGTCTTTACAACGATGATTACCCGAATGCCGCCATGCTCGACGGCCTGGAGCCGTCCGGCGGCACGATGACAGCGACGCTCACCAATCGCCGCCTGCTCAGCCGGCTCAAAGCCTTCATCCGCACCGAATCCGGCCAGCGCCGGTTGAATGACGATGCGTTCACTGCGGGATTGGCCGCGCAGAAATACATGCTGCGCGCGCTCTTCAGCACCGATGCCACGTTCAACAACGGCACCCTCGAGCTGCGCAGCCAAAGCGCGGGATTCTTGGAAGACGTCCAACTGATCCTGCTCGGCTTCGGCGTGCAGAGCGCGGTCGAACAGAGTTCAGGGTTCGGGGTTCAGGGTTCAGAAGAAGCAACTAATTCAGCAATCAGCATTCAGAATTCAGCATTAGTAAATGACGGCGGAGCCGTCTCCAGCGGAGCGCTGTCCGATCGTTCGGGGCCAGATATTCGCCCCGGCCCCCAGCGGGACGCATCTGCCACGCGCCACGGCTTGCGTATCGACGCGGGCAGCCTCCGCTCTTTTGGAAAACAAATCGGCCTCTTCCCCGGCCGCAAACTGCATCAGCTCGCGTCGGCAATCAGCTTCGCGATCAATCGCCCCGAATCCGCCGGCAACTACGATCGCGTCGCCACGCTCACGCCGCTGGGACAGCGCCAGGTCTTCGATCTCACCGAGCCGCGCACCGAGTCCTTCGTCGCCAACGGACTCACGGTGCACAACTGCTCGGAGTACATGTTCCTGGACGACACGGCTTGCAACCTCGCCAGCCTCAACGTCCTCACCTTCTTCGATTCCGAAGGCCGCCGCTTCGACATCGAAGGCTACAAGCACGGCGTGCGCCTCTGGACGATCGTGCTCGAGATCAGCGTGCTGATGGCCAGCTTCCCCTCCGAAGCGATCGCCCGCCTCTCCTACACCTATCGCACGCTGGGCCTCGGCTACGCGAACCTCGGCGCGATGCTCATGCAGGCCGGCATCCCCTATGACAGCCCCAAGGGCCGCGGCATCTGTGCCGCCCTCACCGCGATTCTTACCGGCGAATGCTACGCCACCAGCGCCGAGATGGCGGCCGAGCTGGGCGCCTTCGCCGGCTACGACCAGAACAAAAACGACATGCTCCGCGTCATGCGCAACCATCGCCGCGCCGCCTACGATGCCGCGCATAACGCGCCCGCGAAAAAGTCGATGGGCCCCTACGAGCAGCTCGACATCGAGCCCGTCGGCATCGACGCCACCCAGTTCGCCGACAACGATCCGATGGCGCCGCGAGCGCTATTGATCGCCGCGCGCGATTGCTGGGATCGCGCCCTGGTCCTCGGCGAACGCCACGGCTACCGCAACGCGCAAGTCAGTGTGATCGCCCCGACTGGCTGCCTGGTCGGCCGCTCGCTCGTCGCCACCGATCGCGGACTGATGCGGCTCGATCATCTGGGCAATCCCAATGGCTCGCGCTGGCAGGATACATCGTTTGCCGTTCTCACCGATCAGGGCGAGCAGCAGGCCACGCGGTTTTTCATCAACGGCGTAGAACCCACCCGCCGCATCACCACCGGCAGCGGATACTCGATCGAGGGAACGCTCAAGCACCGGATTAAGGTGATCGATCTGGAAACCGGCCAATGGGTCTGGAAGCGCTTCGCCGAGATTCAAAACGGCGACGTCGTTCCGCTGGCGATGGGCCAATCGGTCGGCCAGCCGCGCCCCGTCGATCTGCCGCCGTTGGGCGAGCTCTATTGGACGACCGATTACACCACGATCGTGCCGCGCACGGTCACGCCCGAGCTGGCAGAATTCGTCGGCTATTTCATGGGTGATGGTTCGCTCCATGCCAAGGGCTTGCGCCTCTGCGTGGCTAATACAGACGCCGATGTCGTCGATCGACTTCGCTTCCTCGCCAAACATCTGTTCAATATCGACGTGATGACCGGGCAGCGCGATGGGTACATTGAAGTTGCCGTTCACTCGGTTGCGCTTGTGCTGTGGTGGGAAGCGTGCGGCTTCATGAAGCTGCCTCCCTCTCCGGACCACAGCGGCAAAGGATACATGCCGCGCATCCCGGCGGCGCTCCTGGCCAGCAATGATCCTGTCGTTTACGGCGCGTTTCTCCGCGGATTGTTCGAGGCCGATGGCACCGTCGTCAACGGCGTGCCCTGCTGGAGCAGTGCCACCGGCGATTTCGCGGACGAAGTGAAGACGCTCATGCTTTCGCTGGGTCTTCCGACGTCAATCAAGCACGATATCTCCGGCTGGGGCCAGGGAACTCTTTACGTGCTCCGTCTGCGCAACGCGTCCTACATGCGCGAATTCCGCGAGAAGATCGCTTTCATGGGCTCGCGCAAGAATGGACTGATGCGCGCGGCCCCGACCAACGAGCAAGCCGCCCGGTACGATTACGTCTATCTGCCGGGCGATTGCATCGAAGAACTGGTTCCCGTCGGCAGCCCGCTGGAAAACGCCGTGAACCTGTCGCGCAAGCGGCACGCCGGCGCGGTTACTCGCCGCGCGGCACAGACGCTGCTCGAGCAGACCGCCGACCCGCGCGTCGCCCACGCTCTGAAGTTCTACTACGACGTAGTTGAAGCCAACGAAGACGCCGGCGAGCAGATGACCTACGATCTCTCCGTCCCCGCTAATGTCACGTATGTCGCCAACGGGTTCGTCTCGCACAACACCATCGGCCTCCTGATGGATTGCGACACCACCGGCGTCGAGCCGGATTTCGCGCTGGTGAAATTCAAGAAGCTCGCCGGCGGCGGATATTTCAAGATCGCCAATCAATCGCTCCGGCCGGCACTCGTGAATCTCGGCTACGAGCCGCAGCAAATTCATGACATCCTGCAATACGTCATGGGCACGCTCACCTTCACTGGCGCGCCGCATGTCAGCTACGACCGCCTGCAGGCGCTCGGCTTTACCGATGCGGAGCTGGAGAAAATCGAATCGAGCCTGCCCGGCGTGTTCGAGATTTCGTTCGCCTTCAGTCCCTGGACGCTGGGCGCACAGACATTAGCTCGCCTCGGCATCACCCAGGACGAATGGCAATCGCCCAACTTTAATCTGCTCCGCCGGCTCGGCTTCTCGCGGCAGCAGATCGACGAGGCCAACGATGTCGTCTGCGGCCGCGGCACCGTCGAAGGTGCGCCTCATCTCAAGGACGAGCATCTCCCCGTCTTCGACTGCGCCAACCGCTGCGGCAAGATCGGCCAACGCTTCATCGAGGTCGAAGGGCACATCCGCATGATGGCGGCAGCGCAGCCGTTCATCAGCGGCGCCATCAGCAAAACCATCAACCTCCCCAACGAAGCCAACATCGACGACATCAAGAGAAGCTACCTGCTGAGCTGGAAGCTGGGCCTGAAGGCCAACGCGCTCTATCGCGACGGCTCCAAGCTCAGCCAGCCGCTGAATGTGAAGAGCGACGAGGACCTGGACAAGACAACCGACGAGGAAGACGCCGAGGCAATCGCCGAAGCCAAGGAAGAATTAGCACGCGATGTAGTCGATGCGACAGCCGCGCTAAATTCAGCATTCAGCACTCAGCATTCAGCAATTACTTCCGACAATCTCGTCCCCGTTCCGCACACGATCGAGCGGATCGTCGAACGAATCGTCGAGCGTCCGCTGCGCCGGCGGCTGCCGGACACGCGCTCGGCCAAGACGCACAAATTCGACGTCGCCGGCCACGAAGGGTACATCACCGTCGGCCTCTACGAAGACGGCCAGCCCGGCGAAGTCTTCATCCGCATCGCCAAGGAAGGCTCCACCATCGGCGGCCTGATGGACACCATCGCCACGCTTGTGTCGGTGAGCCTGCAATACGGCGTCCCCGTCGAATCCCTCGTCCGCAAATTCGAACACGTCCGCTTCGAACCCAGCGGCATGACCCGCAACCCCGAAATCCCCTTCGCCAAGAGCCTGGTCGATTACATCTTCCGCTGGCTGGCAATGGAATTCGTCCCCGGATATCGAGCGGCGCATGCGCCCAAGCGAGAGAAGAAGGTCACGCCGACGGTGCAGGCGGACACGGAAGCCCGATCGAATTCAGACGCGGGGACGCGAGGACGCGGCGACGCGGAGAGTTCCAATCCATCATCGTTCGGCGATCTAGACGACGAGGTCGAACCCTCAAGCAACATCAGCACCACGCTGCCGACGACAGGCGACCCCAAACTAGCCCAACCCCCCGCCCCACCCGCCAAGAAAGGCAACGGCCACCACCCGCGCATCGACCCAGACACCGCCAAGCCCTTCGACTACGGCGACGTCCCCATGAGCACAGAGTCACCCGCCGCGAGTTCCTCAACCACCGGCAACCTGCGATTGACGTTGGTAGCCGACCCCTTGAGCCAGCAAGGCAGCCACCTCCAAGCCGATGCGCCGGCCTGCGATGTATGCGGAAGCATCACCGTGCGCAGCGGCACGTGCTACAAGTGCTTGAATTGCGGGAATTCGATGGGGTGCAGTTAACGGCTGTCGCGTGTGCCATGATCGCAAAGACGATCAAACCTGTTTACCTTGACCAGATGCACTGGATTTCCCTTGCGCAGGCCTACTACGGCATTTTCAAGGGGAAACGGGCTCGCGATGTACGAGAAGTGTTGGATATCGCGCTACTGAAGGTCCAAAACGGTTTAGCAACGTTCCCGCTGTCGGCCGTCCACATCATGGAGATTGCGAAAGCTCCCGACAAAGACCGCAGGCGCCGCTTGGCTCGCTTTGTCGTCGAGTTGAGCCGTGGTACGTCCATTCTTCCACAGGTAGCAATAGTTGCGAAGCAGATTCTGCCCGCAGTTCAACGGCTATTTTCCGACTGTACCCCCGTCGACACGGTGTCCGTGTTTGGCGCAGGCATGAACTTCGCCTTTGGGGAGCATTTCATCGACGATTGGGATTTCAGACTAAGGTACCCCGGAAGCGCCCGGCTCCTTAGCGCGATTGCGAATTCGCCGGAAGCGATGGAATATGTATTGGGCGATGGGGACGAAGCGGAGAATCGGGCGAGCATTGCGGGCCTGCGACAGCAAGAATTCCGCATGGCGACGCGAGCTGATACGTTGCGCCAAAAGACGCAACATTACTCGCGGAAAGAGCGCCAAACGATCTACTCCGCCTTGCTCCTGAATGACCTGTCCCTTGATATCTGTCGCGCGCTGTCGTCTCTTGGTCGGCCGCAGGGAGACTTTTTTCAACTTGGCGAGCGCACGTTGCAGTTAGTGGATGACATCGCGTCGTTATATGTTGAACGTGAGCTCGTAATTGAGCGGGACTCCCAAACAACACGTCCGCCAAAAGGAAACGATATGCTGGATATCGCGGCTCTAAGTGCAGCGATTCCTTATTGCCACATCGTCGTGACGGAAAAAATGTGGACCCACATCTCGAATGTGCGATTAATCGGCTCCCGATTCGGGACAACCGTAACACATGACCTCATGACCGTAGGCTCCGCTTTGGCCACTCTGGAACCCGCGGCGCGCGCCGGCTAATCGAGGGAACGAAAGGGGATGACAGAATGTGCGCCAAGTGGACGAAAGACCCGAAGGATTTCACACACTACGCCGAAGCGCTTTTAAAGAGGATCTGGGCATCGGCGATCGTCAAAGGCGAACAAGTCAGCTTTTCCGATCCATTCAACTTCCACGAGAATCAGTCGGTTCTGGTGGAGGGAATTGAGTTCGATCCGACAATCCCAAGTTCGGAACAACGCGGGCTTGTATGGAAGTCGCTCCTCGCGGCCGCCAAGAGCGGAAAGACAAAGCCAGCAGAGTTTCTGAATGAACTAACCCGATTCGAAGAGGAGTACAAACGGCGACCGCCGGCCCGGTATTACCTGTTATCAAGTGTCTCCGTCAAATGGCGGCCGAAATTGGCAGCCCCCGCCGTGCGCGGTACGTCCACGCGATTTTACTTATCTGCTCCAAAGGGATTTGATCAATCCGTTGTTGCCGACGTAATCCGATCCACGTTTCACCATCGAGAATTACCGAACAACTACACCTACGCGCGGGTAGGGATCCAGGCGCGCGGTGCCGCCGAAGCGGCCGAAAGATCGTTCGATGCGTTGGAGCTATTCCGAGGGTCGTGGAACCTGTTCATAAACCTGCATTATTCAACCCGACTATTCTCCGGACGCGCCACTCCAATTAACACAATCTTGCCGGGACCATTCTCCACCCTGCACGACAGCAGTGGTCGATCGGTGGACCAACGGATCTGGTATGACCCTGGCTATGTCGAACCGCATTCGCCGCATGATTTTAGGAATTGGAAGGAGTATACAAAGCACGAATCTTGGCTGTTTGCACGCCTGAAACGCCATCGATATCGGAACCACGTGGAGGAAATGATTCGCCGGTACTCAAGTGCTCTCGATGGAACTGACTACGATGTTGTGATAAACAAACTTTGGTCACTTCTCGAGCGAGGAGCAAGTGCAGGCGATAAGTACGAAAGCATTGTTCGTCGCGTCTCATTTCTATTCGCGGATGTCGACTTCGCTCGGTTGCACTTAGAACACCTTCGCCGGTATCGGAATCGCGTTATCCACGCGGCCCACTCATCAGAGCAGCGTAATGAGGCAGTTCACCAGTTGCGCCGGTTCGTTCAGGCAGTCCTCTTGTTTCACATCAGAAACGTGGACAAGGCAGCGTCGATCAGTGAGGCTTGCGAGTTCCTTGATCTGCCAACCGAATCCAAGGTACTGCGCAGAAGACTGCGACTGATTGAACGCGCCGTTCGGTTCCGAACGTCCCCAAGATGATAACGCTCAGCGACACGCTATGAAAAAGCGGATGGACCGTCAATTCATCCCGCCGCGTCAAATCCGGCCGGCAATACCGGGCCGTCCCATTGGCGGCGACGCCGCGCAATGGTAACTCACCGCGGCGGGTGCCGGAGATTTTTCGCAAGCATCCGGGACGCGGCTATCGCCATGTGCTGCTGGCGCGGCACGTCCGCGCATTTCTGGGGATTCTGCCGGACTGGAATGAATTGTCCGTCGGCCTCAACACGATCCTTCTTGCGCCGGCCAAGCCCGGATGCGATGGCTTAGAAAAAATTTTTGCGGGCCGACGATGGGTCGCAACCGCCTCGAACCCTCCGCCGCTGCGCGGGTTAGCCGCATCCTCCTGCACTCCTCTTTTTCGCGCGACAAAAATCTTCGAATTTTTGTTTTCAAAGGCCTGTTTTTGGGCCTTTTATCGAATCGTAACTATCTATTTGACAGTCATTTGCGCGAGCTTTGCGAGGTGAAAATCTCTAACTCCTGATGGCTCCGTCACTTACCCGAACAAACCCTTGACGCCGTGCTATATAATAGGAGAGGACACATTTGAAGATAGATCTACTTACCGAGAAACAGCGCCGCGCGATGTTCATGCGGTACACCTATCGGTGGCCGATGGAGCGCATTGCGCGGAAGATGGGGACCACGCGGCAGGCCGTTTTTGATCTGCTGGTGCGCGCTCACCGTCGCCTGGGATTTCCGCGGCTGCCCCGGACGATCATCCGCCGTCGTAAGCCGCGCAGGAGGTGGACGGTGCAATTGTCGCTCATTCCCGAGGAGACGATCGGCGGGTAGCGCAACAATCGAAAATGGTGCGCCGAATGTTGCGCGATGATGCGCGGCAGGAATTCGATATGGCCCTCAACGCACAAATTGCGCCAAGAGGCCAAGACGCCAAGCGGCCAAGAAATCAAATTGCTAATCTTTGAATTCTTGGCGTCATGGCGTCTTGGCTCCTTGGCGCAATCATTCCCCTCGCGGCAGCATTATTGGGAGACAATGCAACATGAAAACGATGCAGATGCAACGAAATGATTCGAAATTTGATTCAAAACGTTGCTTGACCGCGATGAACGCTGACTGGCATTGCTGCTTCCATCGCGATCCTCAATACTCAATCGTACGATATCAATGGCGCGAATCGACGTGGCTCAATCGTTGTGGCAGGCGCCGGAAAGTCATCACGTGATGTGCCGAAGAGAACGGAACAGGCCGTGCTGAAACAAGCGGGCCTAAAATAACCGCGAATCACCGGATGGCCTTATGAAGTACACATACATCATCGAGAAAGCCGACGACGGCAGCTTCTCTGCCTACGTTCCTGACCTGCCGGGCTGCACCAGCTGCGGCGACACGGTTATGGAATTGCGGGCGAACATTCGCGAGGCCGTCGCCCTGTACATCGAATCCCTCCGCGAACACGGCGAGGCCATTCCCGCTCCCTCCACCACCGCCGAAACGGTGGAGGCGGCCTAGGCGGTGTTCGGAGTTGAGCGGCATGCTGTCGACGGTCATCGCTTGATCCCTGCCGCCGCGCAGCGTCCCTATCGTTTAGCCGTCTTGCTTGCAAGGCGCGTCGGAATGCGCTCGCACGCAAAGCCATCGTCCAAACGACTACACCCCCATCACCTTTCACGTCCTCACGTTTCACGTCTTCACGTTTCAGCGTCACGTTTCAGCGCCACATTGCACTCCACGCCCAATCCCGATACCGTTCGACGCACAATTCCCAACTCACTTGGAGGTGATATGAAATGGTTCGCGTTGATCGTGGCGGCAATGATTCTGGCTCCGGCCCTTTGGGCCGTTGGGGCGGATGCGGCGGCGGCCGCGGGCAAGAAGGAGCTTAATCATGTTGTGCTGATCAAGTTTAAGGACGGGGCTGATCCCGCCCAGATCAAGAAGGTGGAGGAGGCGTTTGCCGCGCTGAAGGAGAAGGTGCCGGGCGTCACGTCGCTGCGCTGGGGGACCAACGTCAGCCCGGAGAAAAAGAACAAGGGATTCACGCACGCCTTCGTGCTGACGTTCGCCAGCGACAAGGATCGCGACGCGTATCTGGTTCACCCCGCCCACAAAGCCTTCGGCGGCGTCCTGGGGCCGGTGGTCGATGATGTGATGGTGATCGATTTCTGGTCGCAGCCGTAGGGGGGAAAGACAAGGATGGAAGATAGAGGATGGGGCCGTAGTTGGAGCAGAAAACGAGGATGGAAGATAGAGGATGGAGGATAGCACAGGGCTGAATTCGCCATCCTCTATCCTCGATCCTCCATCTTCAAATTATCTTTTGCCCAGCACCAGCGGCGCCTTCACGTACGTTTCCCCGCGGCGGATTTTGACGATCACCAGATCGCCCGGCTGATGGGCGGCCAACAGCGGGATGAGCGTTTGGGTGTCGCGGACGTCGCGGTCGTCGATGCCGACGAGGACGTCGCCGGGCTTGAGGCCGGAGTTGGCGGCGGGGCCGTTGGGGAAGACGACGCCGACCGCCAAACCATCAGTCGCGGCGGTGAAATTCGCGCCGATCCATGCGCCGCCGGCCGGCGGCTGCTGTACGGGGACAGGGCGGTCGATCATCCATGCCGACCATTGCTTCTGCAGCTCCGCCAGCGACAGGCCGGTGATCTTCTCCAGCGTTTTGCTCCCGCTCGGGTCGGAAACGTAGTCCTTCTTATACTGATCGTAGAACGGGCGGAGTTGTTGCTTTTGATACAAATACAATAGCAGGCTGCTGCTTTCGCCGTACGCAAGGTTGGAATGCGAGACGAAATCCTGCGGCGTGTATTTGAGCAGCCGATCCAGCGGCACCAGCGCCTGCCGCCTGGCGGCGGATTGCACGAAGGCCAGCCGATAGTTATCGCGCGGCTGAAGGACATCCTTCTCAAACTCCCCCGCCTCGTACATCGACGCCAGCCCTTCGCGCAGCCAGACCGGATGCTCCTGGCCGACAGCCCGCTGATCAGCGGCGTGCAGCGCGTGCGTGAACTCGTGCACCACCACCTGCCCCAGATGCGGCGCCACCAGCATGCGGCTCTCATCCAGATAAATCCCCGAGGCGGCGTAGTTGCGCACCAGCCGCCGAAAATCGACCGGCGTCGGCACGACGATCCGAATGAACTCATCAGGCTTGTGCGAAAAGAGCGCATCCCACTGACTCGCCGCCTGCTTGAGCAGCGACTCCTTGAGCGCATCGAGCGTCGCCTGATCCGTCGCGGCGGCGAAGATCAGCTTATGCTCTTCATCCGCCTCGTAAAGATATTTAGGCCCCAGCTTGTTCTTGAGCTCCTCCACCGCCAGATCGGCGGCGTGATGCCGAATCTGCTCCTTCCGCTCGATCAGCTTCTGATAGCGCGGCAGCGCCCGAACGGTGATCAGATACGGATCGCGCTCCATTTGCGTGAAATCGGTAAAGCCCAAATCAGCCGCCTGCTCCAGGCAATCCATCGCGGCATTGGGCTCATCGCGCAGCGACAACACGCAAGCGAGGTTGTAAACCCAGGTCGCCTTGTTCGGGACGATCTCCAACGCCTCGCGCAGCGACTTTTCGGCTTGCGGATATTTGCCCTGAGCAATGAAGTCGAGCGCCTGACGAGCCAGATCTGAAGCATGCAGCCGCTGACGATCAGAAACTTCGGCGGGAGCGGAAGTGGGGACAGCGGCGTGGGCGATGCCACAGCAAAAGAGAATCAGCAGCAGTTGGCAGGTTCGCATGACGGCCAAAAGTATACCTTTGCGCGCGTGCGGATGCCCGCACGTGGCGCGGGGTTTCAACCCGTGGTCCAGGTACTCCTGGACATTGGCCGGTAGTCCGGCCAACTCAGCAAGGAGCGAAGCGAAGGGCGGATAAGGTTCTGCCGGTGCACAGACGGTGACTTTCATGTTCCCTCCCCCGGTACTCCGGGGGAGGGTTAGGGAGGGGGTTCGTACAAGTGGCGCATCTTCTACACAACCCCCTCCCCAGCCCTCCCCCGGAGTACCGGGGGAGGG
>DATBDZ010000034.1:0-3311 GCA_036276235.1 Humisphaera sp.
ATTTGGCGGGCTCGATCGATTGCTCCTGGGAACCAATCGGGTCTACGAGAGCATGGACAACGCGGAAAACTGGACGCCGCTCAGCACGCCGAACACCGCCGGTTGGAACACCAGCAGCACGATCAACTCGCTTGCGGTGGCCCCTTCGGACGTCAACACGATTTACGCATCGGCCGGCGGCGGTACCTATGTGACGGTCAATCACGGCACAAGCTGGAGGCAGATCAACATCCCCGGCGGATCCGATCACATCCAGCAGATCGTCGTCGATCCCACCAACAGCCAGATCGTCTACGCCGTGCGCGACCGGTTCGGCGGATCAAAGGTCTTCCGCACGATCAACGGCGGCACCACATGGACCAGCATCACCGGCAATCTCGCCGATGTTCCGGCCTATAGCATCGTGCTCGATGCCAATGGCCCAGGAACGGCCGATGACGTGCTGTATGTCGGGACGGATACCGGAGTCTTTACCTCCTCGGACCTGGGAACAACTTGGAATCAGCTCGGCACCGGCCTGCCGACGACCCAAGTTGATAGCCTTCAGCTCAATCAGCAAAACATTCTCGCCGCCGGCACTTATGGACGCGGGATTTGGCAGATTTCCGTCGGCGCGGCGACGGATAACGTCGTCGCAACCCAGGATGGGAACGAAGCGCATCTCATCTGGGCGCAAAATAATCCCGGCGGTGAAACCGGGTTTCTCATCCAGCGATCGACCGACGGCGGGGCGTTTGCCACTGTCGGCACTACGGGCATCAATCAGACGACCTTTATCGACACGACCGTCGCCGCCGGACATACGTATCTGTATCAGGTGCGGATGCAATTCTCCGGCAGCTCATCGGCTTTCGCGCAATCGAACTTACTGGCGATGCAATCCACCGGCGATGTGGATCACACCGGCGGATTCTTCGGCGCATCAGACCTGACGCTCAACGGCGCCAAGCTGCTGGGCAATGGCCGCCTTCAACTTCCCGACGGGAATCTTTCCGAATCGCGGACGGCCTTTCTTTCGCTGGGGAGCGGCGCGATCGGGAATTTCTATACCGAGTTTAATTTCCAGTTCACAAATCCGTCCGCCGATGGGATGACGTTCACGATTGAATCAAATTCGCCGACACAAGTGGGCCGCTCGGGCGGCGATTTCGGATACGGCGGTATCACCAACAGCCTCTCGATCATCTTCAATCTCTACTCAAACGTGACGCAGACTGGGCTCTTCACCGGCGGCGCGACGAACGGGACAAAGTTTGCCATGACGAGCCTGGGGAATGCCTTCCATGTGCTCGATGGCAATGGCAACACCGACATCTTCCACGTCGCTCTCAGCTACAACGCCTCGACGAAAGTCTTGAGCCAGACGGTTCTCGATACCGGGAATTCCAATACATTCAGCACGAGCTACAGCAACATCGATCTCGCCGGCATCTTGCACGATCAGGCGGCGTACGTCGGCTTCACCGGCGGGACCGGGAGCCTTGCTTCGACCCAGCAGATCGTCAACTGGTGGTGGAGCCCGGTCGGCACTCATCCGCCTTTCCAGATTAATGGCACCACCGGCGCTGATACCATTTACGTGAAAGCGGATGCGGATCACACGAATATCGACTATTGGCTGAATGTGCCCACGACGGGGACGTCCACCGGGAAATTCCCCAAGACCTTCAGCGGCATCGATATTCACGGTCTGGGTTCGGCCGATACCGTCACGATCGACCAGAGCGCCGGTGATGTCATGCTCGGCCAGGGTTGGCTCGACAGCATCGGCGGATCAATTTCGCTCAACATTATTGGTAGCACCGGCAACGATACGTACCTGGCCGACCCTTCCGGCAAAAAGCTGACGTTTGCGACCAACGGCGCGGCGATCTCTGCCGGCAAGGTGTTCAACCTGGCCAACATCGGGTCGATCAGCTTTGTCGGAAATGGCGGCAGCGATGTGATCACAACCGCCGGCACAGCGCCGTTCACGTTGACGCTCGCGTCAACCGGCACGGAGGATCTGACCGTCACCAGCGGAAACGTGACGGCGATTCTGCCGCTGAATAATGATGCGCTGACGATCAACAACATCGGCGGAACCGTCCTGCTCCGCATCGGTTGATCGGGGATGCTGCAAGGCTACACTCATTGAAATGCCCGATGGCGCGCACATTCTCACCAATCTGCCCCGAGTCACGATCGCCAAAGAGAAGCCGCTTCCGTATGAGCCGGTGTGCGCTGTCTTCCGGCGGTATCTGCATGGGCAGAAGCTGAAGTTCACGCCGGAGCGGGCGATGATTCTGGATGCCGTCCTGCGGCAAACGGGCTTGTTCGAGGCGGAAAAGTTATTGGCCGAACTGCAGAAGCTTGGCCATCGTGCCAGCCGCGCGACGACGTATCGCACGTTGAGCCATCTCCAGGATGCGGGAATTCTGCGGCAGGTTTTTTTCGACAACAAGCAGTCGTATTACGAGGTGATCGCCGGGCGACAGTCCTATGATTATCTGATCTGCGTGGAGACAGGGCGGGTGATCGAGTTCAACAGTGAGAAGCTGCGGAAGCTGCGCGATGAGATTTGCCGCGAGCATGGATATGCCGCGCTATCGCATCAATTCCACATTTTCGGAGTGAGCCCCGAGGCCGAGGCGGACCGCCGCAAGAAGGGGGAGGCCGCCGGCGCCAACGGCGCGGCGGCGGCGAAGTAATCGCTTTCAGCACATCGCAATAAATGTCGCCAGCACAAGGATGGCAATCTTGAACTTCTTGTCCCAGAAAAGCCGACTGGAGATATAAGTCATTGTCTAAAACTCCTGGCAAAGCCTTTCGATGGGACCTGTAATCAACGCCCGTGCCAGAGGCGGCTGGCATGCATCGCACGCCGCTGCGGCGCCGGATTTCGCGGTGTTTGGCGCGTGAGTCGGCGTGTGGTGCCGCAAATATCCACTGCCGCGGCGGGTTGGATTATGCCGGATGATGACCGCGATCATCAAAACCCGCGAGCGCTCGCGTCAGAGCGTTGTTTTTCGTCAACATAAAATCTTTTTTCGGAGCACTGGCTTCGGATAATGCCGCAGCGTAGAATCGGGCGAGAATTTGATAATGGCATGATTTGGTAATGTCCCAGGCAAACACAACCGATCACTGTTTTCCGCAATCGCCTGCCTCCGTCCCGCGCTCGCTAGAGGAAAAGAGACGTTGGAAATCCGTGTTCGCTTTTTGGCCGCTGCGTAGCCGGCCCTGAATTTGCCGTACAAATTTTCACACTGTGATTACCGATCGATAGGCTCCATTTAACAAGAGGTCTTTCTCGTGACTGCAACCGCACG
>DATBDZ010000035.1:0-22997 GCA_036276235.1 Humisphaera sp.
GGTTGAAACCGATGCGCCGTATCTGGTTCCCGAACCCATGCGTAAGCTAAAGACAAACGAGCCGGCGCTAGTCGTTCACACGGCAGACATGGTGGCGTCGCTGAAGGGAAAGAGCAGGGCGGAGATCGATGATCTGACAACCGCCAATGCCGAGAGATTCTTTGGATGGCGGGCGAAATAAGTCCGAAATCAGAATCAAATCCGAATGACCAACGTCCGAAAGCAGAATGTCACGCGAAGAGACGAAGAGACGAAGCGGAGTTCAGCAGTATGGTGCGCTTTAGCGCACGCGGAAGCCGCCGCTCGACGTGCAAACCGCGTGTGCTGAAGCACACCCTACGAAAGCTCGGCATTCTTGAGGATTTCAGCAAAGCAGAATCAATTGGGAATTACCAAATTCGAATGAGAGATGTCACGCGAAGAGACGAAGATGCGAAGCTGTCTTCAAGTCTTCCTTCGTGACTTCGCAGCTTCGCGTGACATCCGCTTCGTCGTTCGGATTTCGTATTGATTCGGATTTCGGGGATTGGTAATTCGGATTTCCGCCCGAAGTGGCGGCTATCCTTGCATCGAAATCATCGCTTCCATCCGCTCGCTGGGCTCAGGCATATCCAGCTTGCTGGCGTGAGTGGCGGCTTTTTCGCGGGCGAGCTTGTCCAGCAGCATTGCCCAGGTTTCACGCTGGAATTTGAGCAGGCTGATTGCCTCTTCGATCGCTTCGATCTTGTGGACGGTGCTGGCTTCGATGAGCTTGCGGAAGATGTAGTTGTAGAGGGCCGCCAGTCGCTTGCATAAATCGGGGGCGACCTGGTGCTTCAGGCTGCAGGTCATTTCCGTGATGATCTTCTGGCAGCGCGAAACGCTGTTGTACGTTCCTTCGTAGTCTTTCTTTTCCAAAGCCAGCCGCCCCTGCTCGGCGAAGCGCAGGGCGCCATCGTAGAGCATCATCTGCAATTGCTCGGGCGTCGCGGTCAGTACTCGGGTGCGAAGATAAGTTTGCGCGGCCTGAGGGTTCATGTGCTGCAAGTCCTGCGGCGAGTAGCGAATCTGCTGTTGTATCGGCAGGTCAGCTTGCCGGAGTTAACCGGTCATTTGGACTTGGTGGACGAGGAGGACGAGATGCTGGTGAGCGATCCGAGCGCCGACGACTGGCTCTGTAGTCCGGCCAACACTGATTCCATGTTGGCAAACTGCTCCTCGAGCCGGTTCTTCTTGTCGGCCAGCAGCTCATCGAGGCTGGTCATCTGATCCTGATACTGCTGAATTCTGCTCTGCAACGTCTGATCTTGCAGCGTGATCGCTCCATCCACCGGATCGACCAATGACGTCAGGCTTTTATCCATCACCGCGCCCAAGCCGGTCTGCGCTTGAGTGAAGAGACTCTTGACCGCATCGGGATCGGCGGCAAAGGCCGCCTCGAATTTTGCGGAGTCGAAGGTGATCTTGGCGCCGTCGGTGAGCGTCAGCCCGACATCGGCCAACGTCCGATATTCTCCGGCGCTGCTCACCGCGCTGTTGAAAACCTGATACATCTTCTGCTGCACGCCCTGAACCGTGGGATCACCCAGCAGCAGCCCGCCGGTGTTGGAGGCGGTGTTCCAGCTCGTCAGCGTGTTGATGCTATCGACGATGCCGTTGAAGCCGTCGGTGAACGTCTGCATTTGTTTTTCGACGCTGGTTGGATCGCGCGAGATATTCAATGTCACCGGCCCATCGCTCACTCCATTGAGCGTGACGGTGACGCCCGGAATCACGCCGGTGAGCTGGTTGGTGCTGCTGGTGATAAGCAGCGAGCTTGCGGCATCGCCGCTGCCCATGAAGACCGCGGCGTTTTGGCCTTCGACCAGATTCCGCGCTGAGAGGGATGTTGCGCCGCCGTCAATGACGACCCGTCCATCGCGGCCGGTGTTGGTGGACGTCAGCGCCAGGTGATATCCGTTCACGCCCGATCCATCATTTACGACATTCGCCGTGAGGCCCCAGCCGAGCGATTGGAGGTCTGTCTGCACGGTCGCGAGCGTGTCGGTTGCAGTGACGGTGATCGTCTTCTCAAATGTTCCGTCAATTTTGCTGGCGGTTGCGGTGCCCAGGATGTTCAGATCGGTGGCGGCTTTGCCGTTGATGTTGGCAACGGTCATCTGCCCCGCGCCGCCGGCGGTGTCGGTGAGCAGCAGGCCGTTGCCATTGGTGTTGATCGACGCAGTGACGCCGATGTGCGTCGCGTTGATCGCATTGATCACATCGCCCAGGGTAGTGAAGGTTCCTTGCGAGAGATCGATCGTCGTGGAGCCGCCTGCCGAATTGGTGATGCTGAAGCTTCCCTGGCTGACGCCCTTGCCGGCGTTGTAGTCGGAGAGCAGAGTATTCTGCGAGATCCATTGAAAGTGCAGATTCGCGCCGTTGACGGCTTGCGTGTTCGTGTCAAACGTGCCGGCGATACCAAGTGCCGCCGCGCTGGTTGAGGTCACATCGCTGATAACGAGATTTCCGCTGCCGCCGGTCGTATCCTGAATCTGAATTCCGTTGCCGGAGCTGTTCAAGCCGGCTGTCACGCTTGCGCCAGCTTGATTGATTCGATCAATCACATTTTGCAGAGTCGTTGCGCCGGCAAGATGCACGGTTTTCGTCGTTCCGTTGCGATTCTGAATCGAGATATCGCCCAGCGGCAAACCGGTGCCGCCTTTGAGCGAGGAGAGCAGGACCGTATCGAGCCCGGCGAGGATCGACCCGCCGTGGATCACGCCGCCGGACGATGTTTGCGTCAGCCCCAGATCGGCGGCGGCGGTTGAGCTATTCAGCGCGGAGATTGACAGACTTCCGGCACCGCTCGTCAGATCAGTCACATCGATCGCATTGGTCGTGGTGTTGAGCGTGGCGTTGAGTTTGGTTCCGCCGGCGGTGTTGATCGCTTTGATTACATCGCCGACCGATTGGCTGGCGCCTACGGTGACATCAACCGTGCTTCCGTCGGCAAGGGTCGCGCGGAAATCGGCGCCGCCGTTGGAAGCGCCGCGGACGCCGCGCCCGTCGTTGAGCGATGCCAGCGCGGTATTGTTTCCGATGGCGGCGATGTTGGTGCCAGTGAGGGTGTTGCCGACTCCGTTGCCGCTGATGCCCAGATTCGTCGCCGCGCTGCCGCCGGCCAGGTCCTGTACGCTCAGTGTCGAGGTCGTTTGCCCGCTGATATCGGTGAGAACCAGATGATTGTTGCTGATCGACGCCCGCACGCTGACATCCAGCGACGTGTTGATCTTCTTCACCACATCATCCAGCGTGACGGCATCGGAGATATCAATGACACCCGAATGGCCGGAGCGATCGGTAATGCGGAAGGTGCCGCGCTGTACCCCGTTGCCGCCGTTGAGCTGCGCGAGCGTGGTCTGCGCCTTCACGTCACCGCCGCCGAGAGAGACGGTGATTGTGCCGGCGCCAATCAGCGCATTGGTGGATGAGTACCCGTTGGTGATGCTCTGCTGCGAGCTGACCATCTGCGCGACCTGGAACTGATAGCTTCCGACGGCTGCACTGGGCGATGCAGTCGCGGTCAACACATTCTGGTCGCTGCTGTTGGCGGTGGAAGCAGTGAAGGTGGTCGGCCGCTCCAGCGCCTGGCCGATCTGCTGAAGGCTCTGAAGCTTGGTGGAAAGATCGGTGAACGCCTGCGTCTGCGCGTTGGCGCTGTCGATGTGCCCCTGCAGCAGCGTTTTGGGCTGCGACTCCACCGCCATCAACTGATTGATGATGTCAGTGGTGTTGATCCCGCTGATCAGGCCGATGCCGGAGGTAATTTGGGCCATGGCGCTGAGGAGCCAGGAGTCAGGAGACAGGAGACAGGAGAATCGGAAGCTTTTCCTCTCCTGTCTCCTGGCTCCTGGCTACTGGCTCGTTCCTCTCGTTCCTCTTTCATCGTCCGCCCGAATTATCCGCTGCAACTTTGCACGCGAGGCTTGCTCTTGTTTCTGCAGATCGTCGGCCAGGCGATCGAGGAGCAACGGTCCGATAATGTAACGATCGACCATCGCCCGGATGACAAACTCCGTCTCGGCTGTCCGTGCCGCTCGCAACCGCCTCGCTGCTTCAACCCATTCTTGCATGATCTAAGTTATCGGAACCGCCGGTTGGCGGGCGTGAGTTTTTGCCTGCATTGCGGCTCAACCGGTATCATCGCCGTCATGCGCAATGATGGACGCTCGCCCGACCAGCTCCGCCCGATCCGCATCACCCGCGGGTTCACGCAAACACCCGCCGGCTCCGTGCTGTGGCAGCAGGGAAACACGATTCTGCTCTGCACGGCTTCTGTCACGCGCGAGGTTCCACCTTGGTTCAAGGATGATCGGCCCGGCGGATGGATCACGGCAGAATACGTGATGCTCCCCGGCTCGACGCCGCAGCGCAAGCCGTGGCCGAAGATCGGGCATACGGATTCGCGCGGCACGGAGATTCAAAGGTTGATCGGTCGCGCCTTGCGCGCCGCGATCGACCTCAGCCGCATCGGGCCGCACACGATCGCGCTGGATTGCCAGGTTCTGCAAGCCGACGGCGGCACGCGCACCGCCGCCATCTGCGGGGCGTATGTGGCGTTGGTCGATGCATTAAGAAAGCTTCCCGCCGAGATGCCCGGAGCGATCGCGCCGGCACTCACCGCCGGCGCGGCACAGCCGATCCCCGCGCGGTTTGATCCATCGTACTACCGCCCGCGCGAGGCGTTGGTCGATCAATTAGCCGCCGTCAGCGTCGGCATCGTCGATGGCCAGGTGCGGCTCGATCTGGATTATCACGACGATTCCCGCGCCCAGGTCGATATGAACGTAGCGTTCACGGCCCGCGGTAAATTCGTGGAAACCCAGGCCGCCGCCGAGAACGGCGAAGGCTTTGGCCGCGAGCAGATGAATCAGATGCTTGATATGGCGGTGGCAGGTTGTCGGCAGATTATGCTGTTGCAGAGTGAGGCGCTTGGGTGAAACCATGTTTGAGGCTGCGTTGTCCGCAACCAAAGTGAAACGTGAAAACGTGAAACGTGATAAATGCGGCGTATATGTCACGTTTCACGTCTTCACGTTTCAGTGCGTTTTGCCCGATATTTCGCAGCATTCGTATCCGAAACCTGTTACAATCCGCCGCTCAGTTTTTGCGGAGATACCAGCCATGAGAATCTTGTCCGCATTGATCCTGCTCGGGATTTGCATCGGCCTCGTTTCCTGCGGCGGCGATGCTCAACCCTCGAGCACCAGCGCAACCGTGGCCATGAACGCGCCGCCGCCGGCCCCGGCTAATCTTCCCGGAAATAAAGGTCCCACGCCGGTCACCTCGGCGCATGTGACCAAGGCTGCCGATCCCGATGCGCCGCCGGCCGATGCGCAGTTCATGATCTACTGCGGCGATGTCCGCGGTCCCGATCATGTGCAACGGGCGATCGCGCTCAAGCGGGAACTCATCAGCGAAACCAAGCGGCAGGCCTGGCACGTTCTGCATTCGCAAGACAAAAGCACGCTCTACTTCGGCTACTACCGTACCTTCAACGATCCGCAGAACGATCCGGAGGAAACGGCGCGGGCTCAGACCGATCGCCACTATATCGAGGGCATCAAGGATGGATTGGGCGATCGGCGGTTTACCTCCGCGATGTTTGAGCCGGTGAATTCCCCGGACCCCGAAGCGCCACCGGAATGGAACCTGGCCAACGCGCCCGCCGAGTCGTTCTGGTCACTGCAGATCGGCGCGTATCAAGGCAGCCCCGAGCGCAAGCAGGCGGCAGTTGAAATGGTCGGCGATCTACGCAAGGCCGGCTACACCGCCTACTACTTTCACGGCGACACGATCAGCTCCGTCTGCGTCGGCACTTGGCCGCGCTCGGCGGTGCGCGAGCAAGGCATGCGCGACGACGCTCACACCGCCGACCCCAGCCAGCCGCTCCTCGTGCTCTCCGACAAAATTCCAACTGGCATCAATCCCATTACCTATGACAAGGAAGGGAACCGCGTTCTCATCGAAGGCCTGCAACTGGATATCGTCGACGAATCTATGAAGAAGACGATCGCCGACTTCCCGTACCATTTCCGCAACGGGCAGTACATGGGCAAGATGGCCAACGGGACGACCGTTCGCGATCCATCGTTTTTGGTTTACGTCCCGCACGATCAGGCCACATTGTCGGTGGGGCCGATCAACAAGGAAGATGCGACGCGCGATGCCGTCCGCAGCGGCGCCTACGACGCGGCGGCAGCGATCGTCTCTCCGCAGGCGGGCCAGCAGCAGCAACCGGCGCAGCAGCAACCGGCCAAGCTTCGTTCCATCGAGGGCCGGTAAGTGGATATCCTGATCGCCACCGCCAATCCTGCCAAGGCGAAGGAATTCCGCGAGATGCTCGGCGCCGATCGCTTTCACTGGCACGATCTGGCGTCGGTCGGCAAGCTGCAGCAAGTTGAAGAAACCGGCGACACGTTCCTGGAAAACGCGAGCCTTAAAGCCGCAGGCTACGCCACGCAGGCGAAGATGTGGGCCCTGGCCGACGACAGCGGCCTTGAAGTAGACGCCCTGCAAGGCAAACCCGGCGTTCATAGCGCGCGCTGGGCACAACTCAACAACGCCGGCCACGGCGACGCCGACAACAACGCCTGCCTGCTTCATCAAATCGAAAACATCCCCGACGATCAGCGCACTGCCCGATTCGTCTGCGTGCTGGCTCTCTCCGATCCGAAAGGCCAGATCATCCTGAGCGCGCGCGACACCGTCGAAGGAAGAATCCTCCGCGTCCCGCGCGGCCACAACGGCTTCGGATACGATCCGCTCTTCTTCATTGATAGCCTCGGCAAAACCACCGCCGAGCTGCCATCAGATCAAAAGCACCAGATCAGCCATCGCGGCAAAGCTTTGCGTCGCCTCCGCAAACTGATGGACGAAAAGTTCCCTTGACCGAGCACACCGTGATGCTGAGGTACTCCGAAGCATCTGGCCGGCTCGCGCGAGTGGGCCAGAGATTGCGAGTATTTGCTCTGAAAAATGTCGTGATTTCATGTAGGGTGGGTGTACTCGCCCACCACGTCGCTCATGGTGGGCGAGTACACCCACCCTACAACTCCGATTTCATGCTTCGCGGGTACGGCGCAGCCGCATGACCACTCGGCATGACCCCTGTCGCGTGGGTCTGCCCTTGAGGCCCTCCTCGTTCATAGGCATGATGCAATTCAAGTGGTCACGTCACTCGAGTATCAATCCCGTGCTCCAACGACGCGCCTTTCGCCGCTGCGCTGGCTTATGGTCAGCATGGCGTTTCTCGCGACGCTGATAAACTATCTCGATCGTCAAACGCTTTCCGTCGTCGCCGACGATTTGTGCAGGGCGTTTGGCATGAACAACGAGAAGTATGGGCTCATGATCTCAGCGTTCATGCTGGCGTACACGATCTCCAATGGCCTCTCCGGACCATTGATCGATCGCGTCGGCACTCGCCTGGGATATGCCCTGTGCATGTTCGTCTGGTCCACGGCAGGGATTCTGCACTTTTTTGCGGCCGGGCCGATCAGCCTGGGCGCTTGCCGGTTTATGCTTGGCGCGGGAGAAGCCGGAAACTGGCCGGCGGGCGTGAAGGTCGTCAGCGAGTGGTTCCCCTCGCGCGAACGCGCCTTGGCTTCGGGCATCTTCAACAGCGGGGCGGCACTGGGCGCTGTCATCGCGCCGCCAACCATCGTCGTGCTTGCTTTGCGATACGGCTGGAGATCCGCATTCCTGGTCATCGGCGCGCTGGGATACCTCTGGCTGATCCTCTGGCTGGCGATTTATCGCACTCCGGCCAACGTGCAGCGCGAAGTTCGGGCGCGGCCGGCGGCGCCCTGGTCACTGCTCCGCACCCGATTTCTTGCCAGCTTTACGTTGTCCAAAGTCTTCATGGATCCCGTCTGGTACTTCTACATTTTCTTTTTCCCCAAATACCTGAGCGATGTACATCATTTCGATTTGAAAAAAGTCGGATACGTCGGCTGGATTCCTTTTCTGACTGCAGCCGCCGGCAACTTTCTGGGAGGCTGGGTCGCCGGCCTACTGATCTCGCGCGGCGTCAGCATCTCGAGGGCGCGCAAGATGTCGGTGAGCATGTTCGCGCTGCTAATGACGTCGGCGATACCCGCCGCCTTCACCTCAAATGTGTGGGTCGCTATCGGCCTCATCTCCACCGCCACGCTCGGCTACACCGGCTACCTCGCCAACGCGCTGGCCTTCCCAGCAGAAGTCTTCCCCAAAAACATGGTCGGCTCGATCTGGGGCCTGGCCAGCATGGGCTCCGGCTTCGGCGGAATGCTCTTCGGCTGGATCTCCGGACGCGTGATCGATCATTTAGGCTATGTGCCAGTCTTCATCGGATACGGCGTGATGCCAGTGATCTCCCTGGGATGCATCTTGCTATGGATGGGAGAGCTGAAGCCGGATGCGCGGTTTGCGAATAGTGGGGCGCTTGAAACTTTCCGAGCATGATTGGGGCTCGAATTCCGAAGCCCGAATCCCCGAAATCCGAATCAAGCCCGAATTCCGAATGACCGAATTCCGAAACTAAGAAACCCACGAAGTGCACGAAGGGAGCACGAAGAACCACGAAGGACGGATCGGCGATGTTTCCTCTTCGTGGCCCTCAGTGCCTTCTTCGTGTCCTTGGTGGTTTCCTGCTTTCGGATTTTGGTCATTCGGATTTGATTCGAATTTCGGGGATTCGGATTTCGGAATTTGAACTGACCCTTCTATTTCTTCAGTTTCCTCCCCAAACTCGTCTCCACTGACTCGACCTTGTGATCGATCATCCCCGATCTATTCTTCCGCCAATCCATCTTGATCGTGCAGGCGATTCGGTTGCAGTCGGCGGCCAGCGACTCGTGGCACTTTTGAATCACCGCCATCACCTGTTCGTATTCGCCTTCGATGCAGGTGCCCAGGGGGCCGAGTTTATAAGCGAGGCCGCTGCGGTCGATGATATCCAGGGCGCGGGCCACGTATTGCCCGACGCTTTCGCCTTTGTCCATCGGCCAGATGCTGATTTCAGCCAGAAGCATGGGATATTCCTTTCGGCATAAGGAGCAACGAGTTGGCACTCGTGCTGCTATAATCGAGTATATGAAAAAAGGATGCCGATTTAGCGTGTGTGGCAGGCTCGCCGCGCTGGCGGTGGCAGTCCTACCCGCCTTGGCTTTTGCCGACGATACTCCAACCCAGCCGGCCAGTCCGATCTCACGACCGGCCTCGGGAACCATCACAATCCGACGCACGGGCAAGATCCTGATATTGCCGTTCGCGGCGATCAATCCGACCGATCCGCAGCCGTGGATCGGCAAGTCGGTGCAGCAGAGCCTCGTGGCTGATCTGCTGGTCATTGCGCCCAATCGCGTGGTGACGCTCGATCAGGTCGTCGGCACCGTCGAAGACGCGGCGGCGCTGGCGCGGCGCGTCGGGGCGGCGTACGTCGTTACCGGCTCGTTCATCACCAGCAATAACGTGATACGCGTGACCGGTCAGGTCATCGACGCCCATGAGGGCCAGGCGCTGGCGGGCCTCATGGTCACCGGCATCCCTGATGAGCTGTTTCACATGGAAGACGGCCTGGCGATGCAGGTGAAGGGGACGCTCATGCCGGATGTAATGGTCGCCGAGCAGCAACGGCTGGCGCAACAAGGCGCGGCCACCCAGCCCCCTTCGCAGCCCGCCGCCGAAAATAATCCGCCCGCCGGGGCATCATGGCCCGGCGATACCTTCCGCGGCAACAACGCAAATCCTCCAGTCGATAATTTTACCGCCGACTACGATCGCTATTACTTCTCGTACCCGTCGAACGTCTACACGTACAACACCTACAACTATTCGGGTAGCGGCTTCGATTATGGGTGGAGCTATCCGTATTACTATGCCTCGCCGCTGCTCGGATTCAGCTTCATCGGTGGCGTCGGCCACTCGCATTACTATCACGACTATGGCCACTCCAACGGCGCTTGGCACGCCGACCACGGTGCCCATCCTTCTCATCCGATCGCGCGTCCGCCGATGCATCGTATCGGCAGCGCCGCCAATCTCACCGAGCCTGCTATCGGAATCACCAACAGCACACAGATCGATTACGCCGGGATCGTCTCAGGGAATTTGACCAACGCCCAGTTCAATAAGGCGATTGTTCCCACGCAGAAGCTTTATCCCGGCCCCAACTCAGCGGCGATTCCAGTGCCGCTCCATAACAACCCCGTTGCGAACAACAATAATGTCGATCCTCCGGGCACGATTCGCGCCCACAGCATGGTCCTGCATCAGGGGCCGGATACGCCGACCGGTGGCCCCTCGCGCACGCATGTTTCGAGCACGTCATTCCGCGCCGTGGAAGGACCTGGCAACGGCTCCGGTCGCGGCGTAGGAAATGGCATTCAGACGTCGGGTGATGGGCTGGCGGTCTATACGTCCGACGGCACCGCAAGCGGCCCGACCGTCATTCGCAGCATGCAGGGTCCGCAAACCGGCGCGATGTCCCCCGGGCCATCGGCCGGCGGCGCGCCGCAAGCTGGCGCGGTTTCCCACTCGGCTCCGCCGCCGGGGCCCGCGCCAATGCCCGCGCCGGGGCCGATCATGGTTCCATCAGCGCCAGCAGGCGGCGGCGGGGGAGGTTACGCGGGCGGCGGTAATGGTGGTGGCAATGCCGGCGGCGGTAACGCCCGCGCCAGTAGCGGGGGTGGCGGCAACGCCGGCGGTGGTGTTGTCGTGCAGCAGCGCAGCGCCGGTGCTCAAGGTGGCGCCCGAAGTGGCGGCGCGCGGGGCCACTAGCCATACGCTCGGTTGCGCGACACAAGTGCCTGATCCCGGCCTTATCAGAATTGCTGCAGCAACGAAATCTTAAAGTCGCCGGGATTGATGTGCTTGTCGTCCAGCTGTTGCTGATAGCTCAATGCTCCCGGCAGACTGCTAATCTTCAGCGATTGTCCCAGATCCGTCTTGCCGCTCAGCGATCCGAATTGCGTGCCGGCAAAGCCGTAGTTCAAGCCATTGTTGTTCGTGATGATCGTGCCGAGCTTCACCGTCGTGAAATCGTAGGCGGAGATGAAGCTGTTCTGGAACGTCTTGGAAACCGTAAAGCTTTTCATCCAGGCGTGGTTGTTCAGATCTCCATCCGTGGCAAGCGTGAGCGGAGCAAGCGAATTAGATCCAAGGTCAATCGTGCTATCCAGCAGGCTGCCGAACTTGAGCGTGCCGAGGCTGCCGACCGAGTTGTAATTAAGCCCGCTGACCGTTCCGCGGACTGTGAATTTGGTCATGTCAAAGCCGGTTGACACATAAGGATAATTAAGATTGAAGTGGGCGCCCGTGAGATCGCCGCCGACGGAGAACTGGCCAAACGAGCCCACATCGTAACTGCCACCCGCGTTCCCCTTGGATTTGAACGATTCGTTGTATCCACCCTGAATAAGGTGGAAATTCGGATCGACATTGAACGCCCCCGTGTACCAGGAGTTGCCGGCGACATCCCAGTTGCCGCCGAGTGTTCCCTTTACCATCGCGCCTTGCAGGACAACGCCGCTGCCGCCGGTGAGCTTGAGCCCTTCGCTGTAATCGCCGCCGACGGTGAACTTGCCGAGCGTCGTGCCGGTGTAGCCGAAACTCGGCGTGAGGCTGACGTGGCTCCAGTCCTTCACCGAAAACGTGTCGATCGGAACCGTTGATGTGACGGTCGTATCGATCAGGCTGCCGGCCGTGAATTTTGAGATGGGTGTCATTCCGCCGAAGTTGATCGTCGCGCCCGTCGCCGACCCGAGCGTGAAGGTGTTGACGTCGGTCGCGGACATGGGCCCGACCAGCTCCATGCTCGGCGCCAGAAAGTTTCCGATAGCTATGCCCGCGCTGATCTGGCCAATGGTCCCGACCTTGTCGCCGCCGCTGGCGGTGAAACTGAGCGTCGAAGTCGGGCCGCCGTCGTCAATCTCCAGGCTGCTCAAGGTGATGTGAGTTCCGTAAATGCAGATGGTCTTCTTCATGTAGGCGACGTAAAGCCCCGCGCCCTCGAACTCAAAAGTCGTCGATCCTTTGCTGTAGTGAGCGTAGATGTGCGTGCCGTCGTCATCGTGGTAGTGAAATACTGTCCCCTGATCCTGCGGCTGATCGCCGAGCATCACCGTCAGCGACGTGCCATCGAGCAGGACGCGGCGTTCAAGACGATCGATCATCGGACGAGTGGAATACGATTCAGAACGAGGTGAATTGCGCGACAAGCCCATGTTGGTCTCCACACCAGAGGAAATGGTCATCCCTGGCCGCCCTGCGGCCATTGTCGTGATTTTGCCAGAGGTTTCGCGCGCTAGCAACAGTTCGCAACAGGTTGATCGGGTGCCACAGGTCGGCGTACTCGCAGACCTGTGCTTCTCTCGTGGGAAGGACACAGGTCTCGGAGTGCCGCGACCTGTGGCACCCAAACGGACCTGCACCCTCATTCAATCGCTTGAAAGGCAGGCGGCAGCAATCCAAGCAGCCCGACCGCGATCATCAGGCCGGTGCCCAAAGCCAGCTCCAACGCGACATTCCGCCGAAGGCGACGGGCATGCGATTCGATAAAGTCGGCGTTCTCCGTGATCGCGGCCCGATCGAAGCGCGGCTTCAGCACCAACAGGTTGATCGCCCCGATCGCGAGCATGACAACAAACATTACGATCTTCACCAGGAGCGCCCAGCCATACGCGGTGTGCCAAAGATTGGGAATTGAGCCGACGAGAATCCAACTGTTAATAATGCCGGTCAGGATTAACAGCGCGACGCAGATCAGGCTCATCGCCGAAAACCGCCGAACAATGATTGCAATCGCCAGCCATTTTTCTGGTGAATCGATACGTCGCATTACCAGCAAAATGATGAGCAGCGGGAGCAATCCTGCCGGCCACCCTGCGCTGGCCAACACATGAATCGCATCCGTGGCAAGATGCATGCTCGGCCAGTCGCCCACCGAACCATGCCCCGACCAGGCGAGGCTCGCGAGTAACGCGGCGCTGAACGCCATCGCCGAAACCGCCCGTAGGGCGGGCACCGCCCGCCGCGTTTTAGGGGCATCGCCCATCCCGGGTGGAGGCGCTTGTAGGGTGGGTGTACTCGCCCACCACGAGCGAGAAATGGTGGGCGAGTACACCCACCCTACAGGGAATCCTCGCCGCCCTGGCACCCGATCCTTTGTCTTCACAAAAATGAAGATCAGTGCCACAAGCCACAACCCGCCGCGCACTTTCCACAATGCTCCGAACTGTGTCTGATCGAGAACGATCCCAATGAAATGGGGGCGCAACGCTTCGACGGGGGACAACCCGCTCATCGCGATCACCACCAGCGCAAACCACGCCGCGCCCGAAAGCAGGATGGTCGGCAGACAAATAAAATGTAGCCGCGCGGCGATTCGCGACCACAGTGCCTGCACCGGCGGCGCAAGCTCATCCAACGCGCCACCCACCACGAATCGATCAAACACGCACATCCCAAAGACCATCAGGCAGGCGGCCATGTGAATCGCGCGGACCAGGACGAAGAATGTCGTCATTGAGGTTTCACGGTGAACTTGAAGTCGCCGCTCGTTTTGTGCGTGTCCACCGAAACGACGTGCCACGCCACCCGATAGGTTCCCGGCGCAAGCGTCCCCACCGACACGATCAGCAGCCTGTTCTCCTTCGCATCAACATGCGAATCCTTTTTGTCGATCTGTTTTCCGTCCGCGCCGAAAACCTCGATCCCGCTGAACGCGGACTCGATCTTCTCGTTGAACCAGATGCGCACTTCCGCCGGCGGCTTATCAACTGTCGATCCCACGCGCGGCTCACAGTGATCCGGCATCGCGTGCGCCGACACGATCTGCGCGCCTGATGTGATCATCACGATTGAGCACATCAAAATAAATCTCAGAATCCTGCTCATCGGTCACCTCCAAAAATCGGATGGCCGAACACTTTGGGAAAGAGATCGTCGATGAAGATCCACATTTGCAGCGTCACGCCGACGTGCGATCCTGAGCGGCTGTTGACGGGGATGTTCGCCTCGACGCCCAGTTGAAATTGCCGCGTGTCCCATAGAACGCCCGGGTTGATCGTGCCGGTGGTGAGCCCGCGCTCGGAGCGGTTTTCCCCGGTGGACATCGCGAACTCCACCAGCGGAGTCATGTCCTTGAACGGCGCCGGCAATCCGATATCGCGCACGCGCTGCTGCAAATAGCTCAGGCTGTATTCCACCGCGATACCCCACTCCAGCGTATTCGGATCGTCGCCGCCGATTGGAAACGTCTGGGCGATCGTTCCGGTAATCGCAAATGGCCTCACCGCACCAAATCGATCGGGCAAGTCGCCAAAACCCTTTCCGTAGAAAAACGTCGGCGACAGCGTCGTATAGGGCGAGCGGCCAACGCTTTTGCTCCCGGTGCCGCCGATCTCCGCCTCCAGCCCGACCGCCATGATCGCCTCGTGCGGGAGGCTGTGCCACACTTCGTACTTGGCGGTCAATGTAAGGTTGTCCCACCCCTTCACCGAGTCGCCGTGGTCCAGCTTCTGCACGAAATAAGTCTCCGAAACCCCCAGGGCAAAATGCGGAAAGATCTCCTTATCAAACTCAAAGCCCGCGCCAAATTCGTGATTCCCCGGGCCATCTTCCGACGGCCCGTTCTTGACATAAGATAACGTCGGCAACGCCAACTCATCGACGGCAAACGGGTCATCCGTCGAAATGGTCGGCGGAAAAAATCGATCGCCAACATAGCCGTGGGCCTGCGCAAAACCGCAGGCGAATGCGATGCAGATTAGATGCGCGGCAACATGCGCGCGCGGGCGAATGCGAGTCATTGGTGGGTTCCCTTATGAAGTGATTGAAGGAAAGCGCGTCGGAAATGATGACGCCTTCAAGGTATCTGAAGTCAGCAGGAACAGGACCCGTAGGGTCCGCCTCGGCGGACGGAATCGGCGTCTCCACGTGAAGGACGTCCGCCAAGGCGGACCCTACACGAGAGTTCCAACGGAATTCGCAAACTTAAACCGAGAAGGGCGGCCCGCGCTCCGAACAGGTGAGCAGAGGTGTGTGGCTGACAATTCGCCGTG
The DNA here is from genome assembly GCA_036276235.1 of Humisphaera sp. Lineage (GTDB taxonomy): Bacteria > Planctomycetota > Phycisphaerae > Tepidisphaerales > Tepidisphaeraceae > JANWHF01. Next base: position 15,066 of record DATBDZ010000035.1, read on the forward strand.
GAGTATCGCGCCTGACCAAGCCCGCCAATGTCGGCGGCGGCGCATTGACCGTCATCGGCGCCGGCAGATCGAGCGTCGCGATCAGATAACAGACCGCGCAGGAATGCGATTTCCGCGGAGCGTCCGGGGTCGGATGCCCCTCATGGCTGCTCGCGCAGCAGCTATGCGCCTGCTCGCACGCGCTCTGATCCCCCGGCAGCGCGATCTGCCCACGCGTATGGACCGGCAACAACACGCCGAACCAAAGCGCGGCAAAGATCAGCACCGAGATGCGCAATCCGCGATTTCGCATATTGCACTGACGCGGCGGGCAATGCCCGCCCTACGGGCTGGGACGAATTTGAGGATTGAAGATCGAGGATGGAGGATGGCAAAGACTACCGCGCTCCGCGCCATCCTCCATTCTCAATCCGCCATCCTCCAATTCCCTACGACTGCTTCGGCGGCTCCTTCGCCTTGAGCCATGGCATCATCTTTCGCAGCCGCCGGCCGGTGACTTCAACCGGATGGCTGTTGTCGGCTTCGTAGAGCCGCTTGAAGTTTTTCATGCCGCCTTCGTATTCGGCGCGCCATTCCTTTGCGAATTGTCCGCTGGTGATCTCGCCGAGAATCTTTTTCATCTCCGCCTTGGTCTGCGCATTGACGACGCGCGGGCCGCGGGTGAGGTCGCCGTACTCGGCGGTGTTGGAGATGCTATATCGCATGTAATCCAAGCCGCCTTGATAGATCAGATCGACGATCAGCTTCACTTCGTGTACGCACTCGAAGTAGGCCATCTCCGGCGGATAGCCAGCTTCGATAAGGGTTTCGAATCCTGCTTTGATGAGCGCGGAAAGTCCGCCGCACAGGACGGCCTGCTCGCCAAAGAGATCGGTTTCGCATTCATCTTTGAAGTTGGTTTCGATGATGCCGCTGCGGGCTCCGCCGACGCCGCGAGCCCAGGCCAACGCCGTGTTTCGCGCGTTGCCCGATGCATCCTGGAAGACCGCCATGAGGCAAGGCACGCCGCCCCCGCGCTCAAATTCGCTGCGCACGAGATGGCCCGGTCCCTTGGGTGCCACCATGATCACATCCACCTCTTTAGGCGGGACGATCGTCTTGAAATGAATGTTGAAGCCGTGGGTTGCGCCAAAGGTTTTTCCGGCTTTGAGATTTGGCGCGATGCTCTTCTGATAAACGCCCGGCTGCACTTCATCGGGCAGGGTGGCGATGATCAGATCCGCCTGCCGCACGGCGTCCTCGACGCTCATCGGATCAAACCCGTGTTCGATCGCCAGCTTCCCGTTGGAGCTCTCCTTGCGATTGGCGACGATCACCTTCACGCCGCTCTCGCGCAGATTCTGGGCGTGAGCGTGCCCCTGCGATCCATACCCCAGTACCGCCACCGTCTTGCCCACCAGGGCATCAAGAGGCGCGTCCTTCTCGTACCACATTTTCAGCGGCTCTGGCATAAACAATGTTCTCCTGCGAAATTGAGGGGCGGATGCTAATGGAAAGATGTGGAAAAGTAAAAAGCCGCCGGCTCCGCATAACCGGCCTGGGTGACTCGCGATGAATATCTGGGAGCGATTGCGTAACGCAGGCCGCCGGTGGTTGCCCTGCGCGAGCGCGGCCATTCCTGTGCCCGATGGTTGGATTGTTGAGCGTCGATCGGCGCAAGATTGCTATCTCCTTTCACCGGACCAGAGCGCATCCTTGTCTGTCAGATTTCACGTCGCCGAGGTACCCGCATCTGAAAACCCGTGCCGAGATTTGCTTGAAACAGGTCTTCCAACCGGGGCGACCATTAAGGATTTAGGTCGCGGAAGGTCGGTTGGAATTTACCAATCAGATCCCGAAGACGACGACGTCACCTACCACTGGCAACTCGTAAGGCAGGTTAGTCGTACAAAAGTTGAGATTCTGCATTACGAATTGGAAATGAACGCCGAGGTTGAAGAGCAACGGCGAGCGCGCTTATTGCGAGATGTTGAATCATGCGTTCGCGGATCGCAGTGGTAGGGCGGTCCCACATTCCGGACATCGCTCGCGGCTGGCGCGAAGATCGTATCCGCATATCGCGCAATGACCCGGCGCGCACGGCGATCCTTTCAGGCGTCTCCAGCCCAGCCAAAGCAACGGTAGAGGAAGCGATAAGAGCAGGAGCGCTCGGTACTTAACCTCGAACACCTGATGGCGTGGAATGTACCCTGGCGGGTCGAGTGGGATTGGCACAACAGGCCGCATCGAAACGGGAATGGCCCGAATGCCCGGCATGCATCGGACCCGCCGAGCGCGATCGCCGTAAACACCGCAGACCGAGTTGCGCATAAACTCAAGCCGCGGATTCAGATGTTCGAGTGGCTCTCCCGGTATGTGGACATCGTCAATCCCAATTCTCTGCGCCGCCCAGCTTCCTGCCGATATAATCGCGACCAAGGCACTCACGACGCATATGCAAATGTAGGTTCGATAGATCATCCGCCACTGATATTGAGGAACCGGCGGCAAGCCGGTATGATTCCCGGCCCGCCAAAGTTGGCGGAAAATGGCGCGGATTGGGCGTTGCCGGCCGCGCTGGCGCGTTGGCGTCGGGATTTATTGAGGCAATTACAGCAGAACAAGAGGCAGTCATGTCATTGGACCCCAGCTTAAAGAGCGCCAACGCGCTGATTCGTCATCGCAATGTGCTTACCCGCGACGAGCGGATCGTGAGAATGAAGGAATCGGAAAAGTGGCAGGATGGCCGCAGCGTGTTTGGCCTGCCCAAGGTGGCCAACCGCAAGATGGCGCTGGCGAAGGTCGCCAAGGAAGAGACCGCCGAAGGCGCGGCTGCTCCGGGTGCCGCTCCTGCTGCCGGCGCTGGGCCGGCTGCCGGTGCGAAGGGCGCCGCCCCGGCCAAGGGTGCAGCTCCGGCCGCCAAGGGCGCGGCTCCTGCCGCGAAGGGCGCGGCCCCGGCGAAGGCCGCCGCTCCCGCCGCCAAGGGCAAGAAGTAGAATTCGACGCGCTCCCGCGGATTAAGACGACGCGGAGATGGGGGACGCGGAGACGCGGGGACGCGGAGCAAAAAAGCCCGCGCGGTATTCGGTCTCAGGTCCGCGTGTCTTCTCTCCGCGTCCCCGTGTCTTCGCGTCCCCGCGTCCGGGTACCTCACGGGAAGGCGCGCGGATCCCACAAATGGCCGACCTCGCAAAACTCATCTCGAGCCGCGCCCACGGCGTAGACGCCTCCGGCATCCGCAAGGTCTTTGACCTGGCGGCCAAGATGAAGGACCCGATCAACTTCTCGATCGGCCTTCCCGATTTCGATGTCCCTGACATCGCCAAGGAAGCCGCCATCGAGGCGATCCGCGGCGGCAATAACCGCTACACCCAGACCCAGGGCATCGCCCCCTTGCGCGAACGCCTCCGCAAGGATCTGTCATCAGAAATCGGCCGCGATGTCGGCGACGTCCTCATCACCAGCGGCGTAAGTGGCGGCCTGCTTCTGGCGATGCTCGCCACCATCGACCCCGGCGACGAAGCGATCTTCCTCGATCCGTACTTCGTCATGTACAAGCACCTGCTCACGATGGCCGGCGGCAAGCCGCTCATCGTTGACAGCTGCCCAGATTTCCGCTTCCACGCCGACCGTGTCGAAAAGGCCATCACGCCCAGAACAAAGCTGCTGATCCTCAATTCGCCGAGCAACCCCACGGGCGTCGTGATGACCGAGCAGGAAGTCAGGGCGGCGGTAGAAATCGCCCGCAAGCACAACCTGCTGATCGTCTCAGACGAAATCTACGAGCCGTTCCTATATGAGGGGGTTCAGGGTTCAGGGTTCAGGGTTCAGGGTTCGGAGCGGAATGAGGGTTCAGGGTTCGGGGTTCAGGATTCAGGCCGGAATGAGAATTCAGCATTCAGCATTCAGCATTCAGCATTGCATCTCCCCTCGCCCGCCAAGCTTTACGAGAACACGCTCATCCTGCGCGGCTTCTCCAAGAGCCATGCGATGACCGGCTGGCGGCTGGGATATGCCGCCGGGCCGGCGGAAGTCATCGCGCAGATGACCAAGCTGCAGCAATACACCTTCGTCTGTGCGCCCTCCGCTTTCCAATACGCCGCGCTGAAGGCGCTGGATGTGCCGATGCAAGGCGCGGTGGAAGCCTATCGCAAAAAGCGCGATATTATCGTCAATCGGTTGTCAAGGAAATTTGATATCGTGAAGCCGCAAGGCGCGTTCTATATTTTCCCCAAAGCCCCCGGCGGCCAGACCGCCAGCGAATTTGTGACCCGCGCGATCGAGAGCAACGTCCTGATCATCCCCGGCAACGTCTTCAGCGAGCGCGACACCCATTTCCGAATCAGCTACGCAACGACTGATGAGAAGATCGAGAAGGGGTGTGAGATTCTTTGCAAGCTGGCCTGATCCTCCTTGACGCCTTCTTGCTCGCCCGGCGATGATCGTTGCTCCTTACGGGAGGCCGATCATGACTGCCGCGCCATTTCGCATATCATTTTTCGTCACATTATTGCTTGTCTCGTCATCCTTCGCGGACGAGGCGTTTTTTGATCTTCCGCTGGAGAAGCTCCAGATCACCGCCGGCAAGATTCCCGAGCCACCTCAATCCGAAGTGCTGTCCTCGCCGACGTGGCTTGCCATGACTCCTTATGTCGTGCTCGAAGGGGCGGGTGAGGCGCTGGTTTCGCAGGAGTCCGACGGGGTGGAGCCAGCCGGCAATCATCTGGTGATTCATCTTCCTGCAAAGCGCGATGTCAGCGGGCAGATTTTTCTTCCAAAGGAAGACGGGTCGGGAATGGTGGCCGTAAGCTTCAAGGTGCCGGCCACCGAAGCGAACGACGCCGCGCGGCAGGCCTTCTACAACGTGGCCTTTGCCCGCTACACGCGGCAGATGCAAAGCAATGCCGCAGGGGCGGCGTGGTTCCGGCGACGCGCGATGGAGGCCGGAAAGTTCGTCAATCGGAAAGAGGCCGACAATTTGACGATCAACGCGCGCGCGACCCTCGACGACATAGACCTGTTCAGCGGCAATCAGGCGCTGGCGGAGAATCTGCAGCTTGATCGCCTGCCGCCCATGCGCGCGGATCGTCCGGGTGCCAGGACGGTGGAGATTAGCTCGCTGGCCGGAATTACTGTCGCGGAGATCGACTGGAAGCCGCTGATCAAAGATAAGGCACCGGCGCTCGATCCGCTGGCGAACTGCATTCCCGCCGATCAGCACGCGATCTTCTTTCACGATTTTCCGTCGATGCTGTCCGTCGCCGACGAGCTGGATCGGACGGCGTCGCCGTTTCTGCAAATGGTTGACGTGCGCACGGAAGATGCACAGACCCGACAGCGCTACGAGCGGCAACTGGGGCTTTCGCTTTCTGGGCTGGGCCGATTGCTCGGGCCAGGATTGATCAAGAGCCTGGCCGTCACCGGTTCTGATCCATACCTCCGCAGCGGCGGCGATGTCGCGATCATTTTTGAGCCTTCCAATTTGAACGTGCTGCAATCGCTTCTGTCCGCGCAGATCGCGCTGGCGCAGCAGAGGACGCCGGGCGCGAAGTCGATTGAAGGAGCCGCTGGGTCGATCCAGTACAAAGGCGTGCAATCGCCGGATCACGCGCTGCAAAGTTTCGTGGCAGCGCTGAACGATCATGCACTGGTGATCTGCAATTCGCTGGCGGAGTTGAATCGCCTGGCGGATGTGCAGGCGGGGAAGACGCCGGCACTGGCGACGCTCGCCGAATACACGTTCTTCCGCGATCGATACAAGATCACCGACAGCGAGGAGTCGGCGTTAATTATCCTGAGCGATGCAACGATTCGCCGCTGGTGCGGCCCGCGCTGGCGCATTGCCGACACGCGTCGCACGCGGGCGGCCGCGGAGTTGGCCGATCTCAACGCCAAGCTGCTCGATCGGCTTGTCGCCGGCGATCTGGGCGGGGCGGCCCCTGCCAGCGATTGGAACCTGATCGATTTGGGCACGCTGTCGCTGACGCCGCGCGGCGTCAATTCCACCATCTATGGCCGCCTCGATGCGCTCACGCCGATCTCTGAATTAAATGTCGATCAGGTAAGCGAAGACGAAGCCGCGATGTACGGCCGCTGGCGCGACACGTTTCAGAGCAACTGGCGAAACTGCTTCGACCCGATCGCGATACGCCTGGGCGCGCACGGCACCAAGCTCGCCGCCGATTTCACTGTCATGCCGCTGATTGCGGGAACCGAATACCGGCAGTTCATCGAGCTGACCCGCGGCGCGAAAATCGAGGCGGCCCGCGCGGATCTGCACGATTCGCTGGTGCATATCGCGCTGGCAATCAACCCGCAATCCGCGCCGATGCGCCAGGCAGCGGGCATCGCCGCGCAGTTCGCTCCCAACGTCAAAGTCGACCTGCTCGGATGGCTCGGTCAATCGATATCTATCTATGCCGATCCGGATCCCTTCTGGGATGAACTGATGAAAGCCGAAAAGCCCGATCAATTCCTGGAGAAGAACCTCGTGCGGCTGCCGGTGGCGCTGCGCGCTGATGTTTCCAGCGGTTTCAAGCTGACGGCCTTCCTCGTTGCGCTGCACGCCTTCATCGATCAGTCCGCGCCCGGGATGACGGTGTGGGAGAATCTCACGTACAAGGATCAGGCGTATGTGAAAATCAGTCCATCGGCCACTGCGCGCGGGCAAAACAAGGAGATTGAAAACGCTGCCCTTTATTATCTGGCGACGGGCGAGCAATGGTTATTGACGCCGAGCGAAGCGCTGCTTCGCCGCGCGATTGACCGGCAAGTCGAGCGGCAAGCCGCCGGCGGCGGACCGCCGAAAATCCCGGAATCCGCTCAGCCGATTCTCGGTTCGAGTCTGATCCATCAAAGCGACGCGAAGATATACGATCTGTTTGGGCGAACGATGCGCCAGGACTTCGAGCCGATTATCAAGCAGCGCGCGTGGAGCAATCTGCCGATCCTCAATGAATTCAAACGCCGCTATCCGAAGGAAGACCCGCTCAAGGTTTACGAGCGTTTCTTCCAGACTAAATTGGTCGATCCCGCCGGTGGGACTTACACATGGAACGACCGATGGCAAACGATGGAATCCACCACCTGCGGCTGCCCCGCCCAACCCAAGCCACTGCCGGAAGACTTCGTCATTTTCAATTTCTCCGGCCGCGCGAATTTCGGGCTGACGTTCGAGGACCAGGGACTGAGGGCGCGAGCGGAGCTCGAGCGAGCGCGGAAGTAGTTGACGATTATTCGCGCCAGCATTCCCACGCCGCGGCAGAGCCGGATGAGTGCAACGAATCCGCGCCGCCGCGGTTCCGGGTGCGCGTTCCAACAAATTCTGGAATCCATTTTACCGGGTAAATGCGAGGTCGTTCTTCGGAGAACGCGTTCAAGGAACGCAGGCCCTTACGAGATAGAGCGGAAATGCGGCGCATCCGGCATCCGCGGCGGCGCGGCTTCGTTGCACTCAGCCGGCTCTGCCGCGGCGTGGCGGAGTTGGGGGCACGGGTATGCGTCGGTAGCGGGACGACCGCTAGTCCTGGTTCGTCGCGCCGAGTTCCCCGCTCACGTGCTTTTGCGCTAGCTCTGCATAATGAGGTGGTAGCCATCTGAGGTAGCGCAGGTCTTCCTCGCTGACAGGCCGCACGATTTTGGCGGGGACGCCCATTGCAACCATGCGATCAGGAATTTCCAGGCCGGGCGGCACCACCGCGCCGGCGCCGATCAGGCATTCGCGCCCGATTCGCGAGCGGCCGAGCAAAATCGCACCCATGCCGATCAGGCTTCCCGCGCCGACGAAGACGCCGTGCACGATCGCGCGATGGCCGATTGTCACATCGTCCTCGATCACGTTCGCAAATCCGGTATCGCAATGAACGATCGCCCCATCCTGCACATTAACGCGCCGGCCGATGGTGATCGGCGCAACATCCCCGCGCACGACGGCGTTAAACCAGAAGCTGGCCA
>DATBDZ010000036.1:0-25900 GCA_036276235.1 Humisphaera sp.
ATCGGGTTGAGTCATTCGATTTGCATGGGCCCATTCCGCCGCGATGAGGCGCGCTGGAACCGCGCCGCACAATCTTTACACTCTCGCACATGCCTGATCTTTCGATAGACATCGCCGGCCTGAAGCTGGCGAATCCGACGATGACCTGCTCGGGGACGTGCGGGTATGCCTTTGAGTACGCCGACTACCTGGACCTGGGCAAGCTCGGCGCGTTTGTCACCAAATCCATCACGCGCGAGGAACGGGCGGGCAACGAGCCGACGCGAATCGTCGAAGTGCGTGCGGGAATGCTGAACGCAATCGGTCTGGCCAATGTCGGCCTCGATCGCTTTCACAAGGAAAAAGTCCCGCTTCTCAAGAAAATGCCCTGCCCAGTCATCGTCAATGTTGCGGGGCATTCGTACGACGATTACGTCGAAACCTGCGCCGCGATGAACGATCTGGATTGCGTGGCCGGCGTTGAGCTGAATGTCTCCTGCCCGAATGTGAAAGATGGCTTGACGTTCGGCACGCACCCGGGCCGCCTGAAGGAACTGACGGCGCAGGTGAAGAAGGTGCTGCCGCACAAGCCGCTGATCGTGAAGCTCTCACCCAATGTCGAGGATGTGACGGTAACCGCGCGCGCGACGATTGAAGGCGGCGCTGATGCGGTTTCGCTGGTCAACACGTTCACCGCGATGGCGATCGACATCCACAAACGCCGCCCGCGCCTCGCGAATGTGACGGGCGGCTTATCCGGCCCGGCGATCAAGCCGATCGCGCTGCACATGGTCAGCCGCGTCTATCGCACGGTCGCCAAAAGCGCGGGCGTGAAAATTATCGGAATGGGCGGCATCCAATACTGGGAAGACGCGATCGAATTCATCCTCGCCGGCTCGACGGGCATCGCCGTCGGCACCTCCCTCTTCGTCGATCCGGCGACGCCGGTGAAAATCTGCGAAGGAATCGCCGGGTACATGCGGAAGCATGGTATCGAGCGGTTGAGCGATCTGGTTGGGGCACTGGAGTTGCCGGGCGATCAACCTCGGCAAGCGCCGTATCCTTAAGAAAGTATTTCCAAGGGATGCGGTAGCGCCGAAGTCGGGGAGGTATTTGGACCGACCCTCCGTCGGCCGCTTGCGGCTTCGCGAGTTCGCACGCACACTTACCCGCGAAGCCGCAAGCGGCGTCCATCCAAGATGACCCCCCTGCCCATCGATTCTTCCCTCCCGCAGATCATCCAGAGCTTGCGCTCCAACCGTTCGCTGGTGATCGTCGCTCCACCGGGCGCAGGAAAGACCACGCGCGTTCCACCGGCCGTATTAGCGGCCGGTTTGCTCTCGCCCAAGCATCCGAATCTGCTGATGCTCCAACCACGCCGAATCGCGGCGCGAGCGGCGGCACAGCGCATCGCCGACGAGAATGGGTGGGAACTCGGCCGTCAGGTCGGATACCACGTTCGTTTCGACAAGCGCATAGGCCCACAGACGCGGCTGCACGTTTTGACCGAAGGCATCCTCACCCGCCGACTGGTGGACGATCCGTTTCTCGAAGGCGTCGGCGCCGTCGTGCTCGATGAATTTCACGAGCGCAGTCTGCATACCGATCTCTCGATCGCGCTGCTGCGCGAAGTGCAGCAGAGCGTGCACGACGATCTGATTCTGATCGTCATGTCGGCGACGCTCGATGCCGCCCCTGTGTCGCGATTTCTTGGCGATTGCCCGATCATCCGCACCGAGGGCCGAACATTTCCGGTTGAGATCACCTACGGCCACGCGGCGCATTCGCGCGTGCTGGAAACGCTTCCCGACCGAGTAACCGATGCCGTATCCGAGGCGCTTGCGAGCGATTCTTCTACTCAAGGCCCCGGCGATATTCTCGTCTTCCTTCCGGGCGCCGATGAAATTCGCCGCAGCCAGGGTCGGCTGGAATCTTTAGCAAATCAGCACAACCTGCTGCTGGTTCCGCTTTACGGAAGCCTGAGCGGCGACGAGCAATTTGCCGCTCTGCGTCCTTCGCCGATGCGGAAGGTCGTGCTGGCGACCAACATCGCGGAAACTTCGTTGACAATCGAGGGTGTGCGGACAGTGATCGACAGCGGCCTGGCGCGCGTCGCCGGCTTCGACCCGCAACGCGGGCTGGATCGGCTGGAATTGCAGAAGATCAGCAAGGCGTCGGCGACGCAGCGCGCCGGCCGCGCGGGCCGCACGGCCCCCGGCCGCTGCCTAAGGATGTGGACCGCCGCCGAAGAACGCGCGATGAGCGAATTCGAGCTGCCGGAGATTCGGCGTGTCGATCTGTGCGCGACGGTCCTCTCGCTCCACGCTTGGGGCAAGCCCGACCCGCGCCAGTTCGGCTGGTTTGAGCCGCCGACGGATCACGCACTGGAATCCGCCGAGCGATTGCTCGCTATGCTCGGCGCGCTCTCGACCGAAAGGAACGGAACGATCACGCTAATCGGCCGGCAGATCCTGGAGCTTCCCGTGCATCCGCGACTCGGCCGCCTGCTGCTTGCGGCGGCTGCTGAGAATCTGCTGGAGGACGGCGCGGCCATCGCTGCGCTGTTGTCGGAGAAGGATATCGCCCGCTCCACCTTCGATCGCGATCAGATGTACCGCCCGGCGACGCAATCCAACTCCGATCTTTTGATTCGGCTCGATCTGCTCCATCAAGCCGAGCAGGATCGTTTCGGCGCTCGAGCGCGTTCGCTGGAAATCGATATCGGCGCGGCAAGGCAAGTGGCTCGTGTGTGCGATGAACTGCTGCGCATCGGCCAGCGCATCGATCGCCGCGCGCCGCGACGGGATCAGCGGCGGCAGCAGAATGAGCCGCCTGATGAACAAACACTCTTGAAACTACCGCTGCTGGCGTATCCGGACCGAGTCGCCCGCCGGCGCGGTGCCGACCCGGCAGCCGCCGTCATGGTCGGTGGCTCCGGGGTTCGTCTGGGGCAAGAGTCGAGTGTCACCGCCGCCGAGTTTTTTGTCGCGCTCGATGCCCGCGAGGATCAACGCCGTGCTACGCGCGAAGCGATTGTCCGCATTGCCAGCGCGATCGACGTGGCGTGGCTCGAAGAGCTTTTCCCGTCATCCATCCGCCACGAAAGAATCGTGTCTTGGGACGATGATCGCCAGAAAGTGAGCGGGGTCGCGAAGACCTGGTACTACGATCTGCTCCTTCACGAAGACCGCAACATCGCGGTGAACGCCGATGAAGCGGAACAGGCGTTTGCCGCCGCCGTCAGAGATCGCGCCGCGCAGATCATCGCGGCTGATGAGGAAGCGACCCATTGGCTGGCCCGGCTCGAATTTCTGCGCCAATCAATGCCCGAGCATCCGTGGCCAAAGGCCGATCCGCAGGAATTAGGCGAGCTTCTCGCATCCGCCTCGCGCGGCAAGCGCAGCCTCGAAGAACTGCGGCAAGTGCCGCTCGTCCCGCTCCTGCAAAGCTTGCTCGTCTACCCGCTCGATAGAATGCTTGAGCGCGAAGCGCCGCAATCGATTGAAGTCCCCACCGGCAACCAAATCCGCCTTCGCTATGATCAAGGCGCGCGTCCCGTTCTCGCGGTCCGCCTGCAGGAACTTTTCGGCATGCTCGACACCCCCAGAATCGCCGCCGGCCGCGTGCCCGTCCTGCTTCACCTGCTGGGCCCCAACTATCGCCCCGTTCAAATCACCGATGATCTGCGCAGCTTCTGGACGACCACCTATTTCCAGGTCCGCAAGGATTTGCGAACGCGCTATCCCAAGCATTCCTGGCCCGAGAACCCGCTCACCGCCAAGCCGGAGGCGAAAGGTTCGAGAAGGAGAACGGCAAATTGAGATCGACACATCGACTCGTTTTCTCCCTCCTCCGGTACTCCGGGGGAGGGCTGGGGTGGGGGGTTGTGTAGAACGAGCGCCGTTCGCGCGAATGGCCCCCACCCTAACCCTCCCCCGGAATACCGGAGGAGGGGACAAGACGCGTCGCCTAGACGGACGCCCGCTCACGCTAAGTGGCAACGCGACAAGAGCATTGACAACAAACCCAGATCAACTGACAACAGAAGGACGTGCAGCCGTAGCTCAGTTGGATAGAGCAGTGGATTTCTAATCCACCGGTCGCAGGTTCGAATCCTGCCGGCTGCGATCATCCGGCCTTGCCGCCGATCGATCGCTCCATACAATCGCGCGCTTGGAGCCGACCGAATCTATCCTCCTGTTACACGTCACCGGCGAAGATCGTCCGGGGATTACCGCATCGCTTACCGGCATTCTTGGCCGCCAGAAGATCGAGATTCTGGACATCAATCAGACCGTCATTCACAAAACACTTTTGCTCGGGCTGCTGGTTCGCATTCCGGCACAGGTGGAATCGACTGCCGTGCTGAAGGATCTGCTGTTCACGGCACATCATGCGAATCTGCGCTTGCGGATTACGCCGGTGGATGATGAGCAGTATGACGCGTGGGTGCAGCGGCAGGGGAAGCCGCGCTATATTCTCACGCTGCTGGCCCGCCGATTGGCGGCGGAGCATCTGGCGGCAGTGTCATCCGTCATCGCCGAGCAGGGGTTGAATATCGACATCATCACGCGGCTATCGGGCCGCCCGCCGCGCGTGGATGATGGGCAGCCGCGCCGGGCTTGCGTCGAGTTTTCCATTCGCGGCCAGCCGCGCGATGAGGATGCGCTGCGAGCCCGCCTGATGGCGACGACGCACGAGCATCCGATCGACATCGCCTGGCAATGCGACAACATCTATCGCCGCATCCGCAGGCTGGTGGCGTTTGATATGGATTCGACGCTCATTCGCCATGAGGTGATCGACGAGCTTGCCCGCGAGGCGGGCGCGTATGAGAAAGTCGCCGCCATCACCGAAGCCGCCATGCGCGGCGAGCTCGATTTCGATCAATCCCTCACCCAACGTGTCGCGCTGCTCAAGGGCCTTCCTGAATCAACGTTGGCGCGCGTCGCCGACCGACTGACATTCACCGAGGGCGCAGAGCGTCTGATGAGCGCGCTCAAAAGCTTCGGCTACAAGACCGCCATCATCTCCGGCGGCTTCTCGTACTTCGGCAAGCGCTTGCAGGACCGCCTCGGCATCGATTTCGTCCGCACGAATGATCTTGAAATCGCGGGCGGAGCACTGACCGGCCGCGTCAAAGGCCAGATCATCAACGCCCAGCGCAAGGCGCAACTGCTCCAGGAAATCGCTGCATCAGAGAACATCGCGCTGCAACAAACAATCGCCGTCGGCGACGGCGCCAACGATCTGCCCATGCTCGCCGCGGCGGGTTTGGGCATCGCATTTCATGCGAAGCCGGTCGTCGCACAAAGTGCCCGTCACAAGATTTCGACGTTGGGGTTGGATTCAATTCTATATCTGATCGGCGTGCGGGATCGGGATTTGGTTTGAGCACAGAGTCGTGGAGGCTCGCATCTGATCAGAAATGTAGCGCATTGTAGCGCAATGTAGCGCTTTTGAGCGGCATATCATAATATTGCTATTAAATTCTGCAACCCTCAGTGTGAGCAATACTTACACTTGGGGATCAATGTAGCGCTAGTGTAGCGCATAATGGATTCATCTCGCCCGGCACTTTGCGGATTCGCTGTAACTCGTGCGCAGCCATCAGCTTAAGCCGTTGGCGCCATTGCATCGCAAATGTAGCGCCTGCCTCCACGGCGGTCCATTTTGGATTCATTGCAACCCGCCGCAAACTTCGGATGATGCGCTTCAAACTTTCGCGACGGAAATGTAATGGCGGACTCCCAATCAACCCTCCCGACGCTGATTGATTTCCCCCGCCGGCGGCGCGGGCTCTTGGTCTATTGGCTCTACTTCCGCGCCCTGCTCATCGAATTCCGCGGCACGCTGATCGCGCTGACGATCGCCGTATTGCTTGGCGCGCTTCTTTACCATCACGCGCCGCCGGGGAAGGATCGCGACAATTCCTGGAGCACCTGCATCTACGGCGGGTGGATGGCGCTGGTGGCGCAGCCGCTGGATAATCCGCCGTTGCAGTGGTATCTCAAATTGCTCTGCTGCGTCTATCCGCTGGCGGGGTTCATCCTGCTGGGCGAAGGCGTGGTGCGACTTTCGCTTCTCATGATCTCGCGCCGCCGCGGCGAAAAGGAGTGGACGCTTGTGACCGCCTCAACCTATCGCAATCACGTCATTCTGTGCGGCGTCGGCCGCCTCGGTTATCGCGTGCTGGAGCAGCTCCGCCGCGCCGGCACCGAAGTCGTCTGCATCGATAAAGACGGCCAGAGCCGCATGGTCACGCAGGCAAAAAACATCGGCGTCCCCGTCCTCGTCCAGGACATGACCGACGATCAGGCACTCAAAGACGCCGGCATCGCCCACGCCCGCGCCATCATCGTGGCAACCAACAACGACATCGCCAACCTTGAAGTCGCCCTGGACGCGCGCAGGTATAACCCCAAAATCCGGGTCGTGCTGCGATTCTTCGATCAACAACTGGCGGCGAAAATCTCCGATGCCCTCTCACTCGACGCGGCGTTTTCAGCATCGGCTCTCGCGGCGCCGATTGTCGCTGAGATGGCGCTGGGAGGTGGGACGCAATCGGTTGCGAAGAACGCGGTGTGAGATCGCCCCTGGAGCGGTGGACCTTCGGTCTTCGGAGAGCTCAGTCGAGTCGTCCGACCGCTACGCGGATGTCCGAGCACTGCTTCCAAGAGAACGCGTGGCGGACAAGTATTCCCGACGGTAGCAAAGAACTGTCATGCTGAGGTACTCCGAAGCATCTGGCCTCCTCGCGCGATCGGGCCAGATGCTTCGGAGTACCTCAGCATGACGGTGCTCGAGAATCCCGGGCAATCGAACACGAAACAACCTTCGTGCCGATCCGCATGCAACCGGGCATACTTCCAGCGGAGCGTGGCCGATGGCATCGCCGTTTCCTGGCATGGACCCTTATCTTGAAGACCCGGAGATCTGGTCCGGCGTTCATGCGTCCATGCTGGCCGCGATTTCAGAACAGCTCGCGCCGATGCTCCGGCCAAAATATGTGGTGCGATTTGAAGAGCGCGTCTATGTGACCGGCGAGGATGACCCGGGCTATCGCGCAATTGTTCCCGATCTTCGCGTGATCGAACTCGCTGAGCCCGAGATTCACGAGGGAAGCCTGGTTGTGCGCGATGCGAAGGATCGGAGCGTGGTCACGGTCATCGAGGTTCTCAGCCCCACCAACAAAATTATCAATTCCTTCGGCCGCGAAAGCTTTCTCAAGAAGCGGCGGGAAGTTCTTGCCAGTTCCGCTAACTGGATCGAGATCGATCTGCTGCGCGACGGCGTTCGATCCGCCAACATTCCCCGCCTGGAGACATCAGACTATCAGGTCTACCTCTCGCGATCGGCATTTCGCCGACAGGCTGAGGTGTGGCCCATCAAGCTTGCGGATCGGTTGCCGATCATCGCAGTTCCGCTCCGGCCCTCGGATCCTGATGTGCCATTGGATCTACAAGCCGCACGCGACGTCGTAATCGAGCGGGGGTCTTATGACTTGGACACGAATTACAGCCTCGATCCGGTCCCACCACTTTCGCCACAGCAGGCACAATGGGCCCGGCAGATCATTTCATCTCGAGCTGAGTGAGTCAGTGATAGGGCACGAGAGGTGTGGAACTACGAACCATCCTACAGCGCCTGCGGCTTAATCGACTCCACAATCCGCGTCGCCGTTTCGACCGCGGCTAATCCATCTTCCAGCGAAACCGTCGGCCGCGCACCGGTTGTTACGGCTTCGAGAAATGATTCCAGCTCCGCGCGCAGCGGTTCGATATCGTCGATCTGAAGCTCTTCTATCTGCACCAGTTCCTTGAAATTCAGATCGGAAAGATCCTGAATCTCGCCGCGGCGGATCTTTGCTACGACGTCGCGGATCATGTCCAGGTTGCCGCTGCGGCGGACGACGATGCCATACCGCTTTTGATAATCCAGCGACACATACGCGTCAGAACTGAACAGGCGCAGGCGGCGTTCTGTTTTGAGCGCAAGTCGCGACGCGGTGATGTTGGCGACGCAGCCGTTCTCGAAGGTGAGCCGCGCGTTGCAGATGTCTTCGACTTCGCCGATCACGCTGACGCCGACCGCGTCGATCCGCGCCACCTTCGAGCGGGCCAGGCGCAGCACGATATCGATATCGTGGATCATCATGTCCAGCACGACGCCGACGTCGATGCTGCGGAAGGTCATCGGGCTGATGCGATTGACTTCGATAAACCCCGGCTGAATCTGCAGCTTATCCATCGCGCGCACGGCGGGGTTGAAGCGCTCGATGTGGCCGACCATGACCGTCGCGCCCGATTTTGCCGCCGCGTCGGCGATGAGCCGCGCGGTCGCGACATCTTTCGCCAGCGGCTTTTCGATCAGACAGGCGACGTTCGCCTTAAGGCAGGGAATCGCGACATCGGCATGAAACGCCGTCGGGACGGCGATGGTCACCGCCTTCACGTGCGGCAGCAGCGCTTCAGCCGACTCAAACGCGCGGCACTTAAAATCCTGCGCGACATTACCGGCGGTGTCGGCGTTCGCATCGCAAACGCCCACCAGCTTTACCTGCGGCATCTCGGAAAAGACGCGCGCATGCAGCCGACCCATTCGCCCGCATCCGATGACGCCAACAGGAACCGGCTCCGTGGCCGACGATAGGCTCCGTCCTGAATTCACGGTCGGATCGTAACCAGCAGTCGCGCGAAGGGGAATAGCCGACGACGCTCACGGATTCAGCGGTGTGTGATATTTCAGGCGACGCGTATTGTCCCCTCCTCCGGTACTCCGGGGGAGGGTTAGGGTGGGGGTTCGCGCGAGGGGCGCTCCTTCTACACAACCCCCACCCCAGCCCTCCCCCGGAGTACCGGAGGAGGGAGTAAGCACTCGGCCAACAATGTCTAATCTCTATTTCGCAATCTCCGGCATCTCCATGAACGCGTAACAGAGCATGTGGCAGATCGTCATCTGCGCATCTTCAACGCGTCCATAATGATGTGAATCGATCACGATCGCTTCATCGGCGATTTCCGCGAGCTTGCCGCGCTTTCCGCCGACCAGGGCGGCGGTGAAGAGGCCATTGTCCTTCGCCCATTGGACAGCCTTGACGACATTCGGCGAATTGCCGCTCACGCTCATCGTCAGCACGGCGTCGCCGGGCTTGGCATAGTTAATGAGCTGACGAACGTACACTTCTTCATACGCGTAATCGTTACCCAGCGCGGTCATCCAGCTCACGTTGTCGTTGAGCGAGAGGATGCGGAAGCGGCGAGTGCCGCCGATTTTATCCGAAGAACCTTTGCCCAGATCAGTGACGAAGTGCGAGGAGTTGGAGGCGCTGCCGCCGTTGCCGAAGACAAAGATCTGGCGATCTTCAGTCAGGCAATGGCGAAGGCGATCGATCAGCCGCGCGACGGCGGCCGTGGGGATCGATTCAGTCGCCTTCTGCTGTTCCTGGCGATAGCGATCGATCCATTGCGTGATTTGCGATTGGGTGGCTGTGGGCATTACGTCCTTTCATTCACACGGATTCGTAGGGGCGAACCTTGTGTTCGCCCGGCGCCGGCCGCGCGACCGAAGAGGGTGAACACAAGGTTCACCCCTACAAATACATGCGCTCTGTAGGGGCGAACCTGGTGTTCGCCCGGCGTTCCTCGCGCGAACAATGCGGGTGAACACAAGGTTCACCCCTACAGAGACGAGCGGATTCGCGTAGGGGCGAACCTTGTGTTCGCCCGGTATCATTCGCGCGACACGCAGAGGGCGAACACAAGGTTCGCCCCTGCAAAGGGCGGCACCTTTCATTTTACACCGACATTTGAAACCAGGCGCGCCGCCAGTTCCAGCGCGCCGATCGGAACCGCGTCTTCTCCCAGCGCCGCCAGCTTTATTATCGGAACCGGATGGAACGCTCCCATCACATAAGGCGGCAAAGCATTAGCGACCGCGGTGGCCAAAGGTTCGCCCATGAGCGAAAGGCCGCCGCCCAGCACGATCATCTGCGGATGAAAAAGATGGACGGCATGCGAAAGGCCAAAGGCCAGATCATCCGCCAGCTCGCGCAGAACCGCCCACGCCGCCTGATCATTTTGCGCCAGCGCCTTGGGGAGAAATCTCGCTTCGCCGCCGGTGGAGTTGCCGATCAGGCGGGCGAGCGTGCTGTCGGGTTGCTCGGATTGCAGGCGACGGATCCGCGCATCGACCGCCCAGCCGGAACAGCGCGATTCGACCGTCGCGCCGCTGCGATCGAGGCGTACATGGCCCAGTTCCGACTCGCCGGGCGGCGCGCCGTGATAGATCGCGCCATTGCAGACCAGGCCCCCGCCGACGCCGCTCCCCATCGTTACATAGAACACCGGATCGCATCCAACGCCCGCGCCGCGCACCGCTTCTCCGAAGGCAGCGACATTCGCATCGTTATCAACGACGGCGCGCACGGCCGCGACTTCGGCGAGCCATTGCGCCAGCGGAAAATCATCCCAGCCGCTGATGTGATGCGATTTGCAGATTGTCCCCGCGCGAAAATCGACCGGCCCGCCGAAGCCCACGCCGATCGCCTGTGTGCCCGGCTCCTTCTTTTTCATCTCCGTGACGGCGGCTTTGATCTTCTCGCGAATCCCCGCGGCCCCATAGCGCGGCTCCACGCTCCCGCGCCAGCGGCGCACGATCCCCCGCCGGCCGTCGCCCGCGACAACCTGCAGCTTCGTCCCGCCAATCTCGACGCCGATGAACATCCGCTGGCGATGTTAGCAGAATCGGAAGGGGAATCGATCAGGGGTTGATGAAGAGCGAGCGGCCGCGCTCAGAACCCTCTCCCCTGTACTCAGGGGAGAGGGCTGGGTGAGGGGACAGCGAATCGCAATATGGCGCGTTTCGCAAATCAACGGTTCGTCCCCTCACCCCAGCCCTCTCCCCTGAGTACAGGGGCGAGGGAGGTTGCGATTCAAGGTTCATGAATCGCACAATCAGTCGCCGGCCTTGTGCGCCGCCTTGGCGGCGTGCTTGTGCACTTTCGGCGCCTTTACTTTTTTCGGCTTGGCGACATGGACTTTCTTGGGCTTCTTTGCTTTCTTTGCCTTGGCGGGAGTTACGGTCGAGCCAGACTCGGAGTCCGAGCCGGAATCGTCGGATGATCCCGTGCCGGTGGACCCGGTCGATCCGCCGCCGGTGGAACCGGTCGATCCCCCACCGGTCCCAGTGGGGACTGGCGGGCTATCCTGGATAAAGGTATTGCCGCTGCCGGTGTCGATGAGTTGATCGGTCCCCGCGCCGCCGACGAGCGTGTCGTTGCCGGCTTCGCCGGCGAGCGTGTCGGCACCGGCCTGGCCGAGGAGGGAATCGTTGCCGGAGCCGCCGACGAGCGTGTCATTGCCGTCGCCGCCGAACATCGTCACGGGGATGGTGATCGGCGCGCTCAGCTCGATCACCTCGACATCGTCGTTCCCCGCGCCGACGTTAACGAGAATGCCGTGCACCGACGCCAGCGCAAACGTTTGCGTCGTCCCATTCAACGTCACATCCAGCTTCGAGACATCGGCGGCTTCCCGCGCAATCCGAATGATGTCCTTCCCGGCGGTGCCGGTGATGGTGAGCGTGCCGGTACTCCCCAGCACCGCGCCCGCCGACAGCAGCCGGCGATTTTCAAGAGATTCAATAATAACGGCTCGCCCTCCGCGACAACGATGCGCCGATGTGGACATGACAGCTCCAGCTTTTTTTTACGACATTAGTCCGATTGGCCGATCGGCCGAAACACCCACGGACTCATGGCAAGGTAGCAGGATCATCCACCGGCGCGAGCGCGCGATTTCGGGGATATCCAATGTGCCCTGGGGCTATTGAGATAACGCAGGTTTTTGCTGGTTTGAATCGCATCGGAGCAAAGGGGAATAGACGGTAATGCCACTGCGAGTCGTCTTAGGGGTGTCTGTCGACTCGACCCTTGCGAAGATCATCGGGCCGCGAGTTAGTGTCGCCACGCCGTCAACGAGCCTTAGGCGAGGGGGCGGATTCTCCAAGCGCACATGCAGAATACGCGCACTGAGAATCCGCCCCCTCGCTTGAAGCTCGTTGACGGCGTGGCGACACCGTTTACCGAAATGAAGCATCTCGCAAGCAGCGTCAGTGGCCACCGGTAAAATAACTCATAATCGCTACGCGAAAGCTCATGGACCTTGGTGCTCGGCTGGGTTACTGATACGATAAACTTTGCTCTATATCGAAACTCGGCTTCAGCGGAGGACTCCCGGTGCATAAGAAACCCGTGTTGGGCTTTGCCCTCATTGGATTGGCGGCGATTCTGGCGGTTTCTCTTGTCACGCTTACCCGCGCGCAGAATGCCGCCAAAGATGATGGCGCGGGGCCGCGGCGGGTGAAGGTGATGTTCCTGGGGGACACCGGGCATCATGTGCCGCTGGAGCGCTGCCGGCAGATTTACTCGGTGCTCGCCAAGCGCGGGATCGATCTCACTTATTCGCAGGATTTGGCGGATCTGAATACCGAGAATCTGAATCGCTTTGACGTTTTGCTGCTGTACGCCAACTGGATAAACATCAAGCCGGATCAGGAGAAGGCGCTGATTGATTACGTCGAAAGCGGCCACGGTTTTGCGCCGATCCATTGCGGCTCATATTGCTTCCTCAACTCGCCGAAGATTACCGCGATCATCGGCGGGCGATTTAAGAGTCACAATACGGGCGTCTTTGAAGAGACGATCGTGGCCGCCGACAATCCGATTGAGAAGGGCCTGAAGCCGATCAAAAGCTGGGATGAAACTTACGTTCACGAGATGCACAACGAGAAGGACCGCACGGTCCTGGCGTATCGCATCGAGGGAGACCGAAAGGAGCCGTACACCTGGACGCGAACGCAGGGGAAGGGTCGCGTCTTCTACACGGCGTGGGGACACGATCAACGGACATGGGGCAACAAGGATTTCCAGGATTTGCTGGAGCGGGGGATTCGCTGGGCGGCGGGCGATTGGGCGATGCCGCAGGAAACCGCCGCCGCGCCGGCGCTCAAGCCGTTCACCTATAGTCAGTCGGAGGCTCCGATTCCGAATTATGTGCAGGGCCGCCAATGGGGCGTGGTCGGCGAGCCGATCCGCACGATGCAGGACCCGGTCAGCCCGCAGGAATCGATGAAGCACATGGCGCTGACGGGCGGGTTTTCGGCGAAGCTCGTTGTCGCCGAGCCGACCGTGAAGAAGCCGATCACGATGGCCTTCGATGAGCGCGGCAGGCTGTGGGTCGCCGAGACGTTCGATTATCCGAACAACATGCAGGAGCGATTCCACGGGCACGATCAGATCACGATCGTCGAAGATTCCAACAGCGGCGAAGAAGCGAAGAAGACCACTGTCTTTGCGGATGGCCTGAGCATTCCCACGAGCATCGTCTTCGCCAACGGCGGCGTGATCGTCTCGCAGCCGCCGGACATGCTGTTTCTCAAGGATACCAAGGGTGATGGCCACGCCGACGTGAAGAAGGTTTTGTTCACCGGTTTTGGCACGCGCGACACGCACGCCGGCCCGAGCAATCTGCACTACGGCTTCGATAACTGGATCTACGGGACCGTCGGCTACTCCGGCTTCAACGGAACCGTCGGAGGACAGCATGTGCAGTTTGGCCAGGGCGCGTATCGCTTCAAGAGCGATGGCTCGAAGCTGGAGTTTCTCGGCTCAACCACCAACAACACCTGGGGCCTGTGCTTCACCGAGGACGGCCAACTCATTGGCTCAACCGCCAACGCGAATCCTGCCTGGTACATGTCGATCCCGAATCGCTATTACGAATCGGTGCGCGGCTTGACGACGCCGCGCTTTGAGCCGATCGCCGACACGTACATGTTCTATCCGATGACCGACAAGGTCCGGCAGGTCGATCAGTTCGGCGGCTACACCGCAGGTGCCTGCTCGGAAATCTACACGGCCAGAAGCTTGCCGCGCGAGTATTGGAATCGAATCGCGTTTGTGAATGAGCCAACGGGACACCTCGTCGGACAATTCGTCTACGAACCCAAAGGGAGCGGCTACGTCGCCCGCAACGACTTCAACCTGATGACCAGCGACGATGAATGGACGGCGCCGATCGATTCGGCCGTCGGCCCTGATGGGATGGTCTGGACAATCGACTGGTACAACTACATCGTCCAGCACAATCCTGTTCCGCAGGGTTTCCGCAACGGCCTGGGCGGCGCGTATGAAACGCCGCTCCGCGACAAGCGCCATGGCCGCATCTATCGGATGATCTATAACGCGGGAAAACCTTCGCCGATTCTCGATCTCTCCAAGGCAACCGTCGAGCAGCTTGTCGATGCGCTCAAAAGCACCAACATGCTGTGGCGCATGCACGGCCAGCGATTGCTGATCGAGCGCAACGAAAGCAGTGCCGTGCCCGCACTGGTGAAGCTGACGGAGGATTCTTCGATGGATGAAATCGGCCTGAACGCGCCGGCGGTTCATGCGCTTTGGGCGCTGAACGGTCTTGGCGCGATCGATGCCGCCCACGGCGATGTTGTGGCGGCGGTGGTGAAGGCGCTGCATCATCCCTCGGCGGCGGTTCGCAAGGCGGCGGTCGATGTGCTCCCGCGCACGAAGGAATCGGCTGAGGCGCTCATCGCGGAGAAGGTGCTGGACGATGCGAATCCGCAGGTTCGCAAGTCCGGATTGCTCGCACTTTCTGAAATGCCCAACTCCGATCGCGCCGGCACTGCCGTCTTCTCAAGTCTGGCGCGCAAGGAAGACGCCGAAGATCGCTTCATCCTCGACGCGGCGGCAATCGCCGCCAGCAAGCATGACGCCGGATTCCTGCAGGCGGCATTCGCGGCGCATCCGGGCGAAGGAAGTCCCAATAGCGCCGCGCGCGAAGTGGTGAATCTGATTCCCAACCCATCCTTCGAGACCGTGAACGGCACGCGCCCTCTGTCGTGGCGCGTCCGCAATTATACCGGTCGCACTACGTTCGAGGGGCTGGATCAGGCCGGCCATACCGGCCGTCGCAGTCTGAAAATCAGCTCTGACACGGGCGCGGATGCAAGCATGTATGTTGATGTGCCGGTTGAGCCTTACACCGACTATCACCTCTCCGCCTGGATCAAGACGGAAAACATCAAAGGCGCGATGGGCGCGCTGCTGAATGTGCATCTCACCGACACGCGCACGCCAGCCGTGACCGGCACGAGCGATTGGACAAAAGTCGAGGCAAATTTCAACACCGGCGAGCGCAAGACCGTCAGCATCAACTGCCTGTTCGGCGGCTTCGGCGACGCGACCGGCACCGCCTGGTTTGATGACATCGAACTGACTTCGATGCAATCCAGCGGCTTGCCCAAGAATGAAGGCCGCGTCGTTCGCATCGTGATGGATCAATACACGCGGCGGGCACCGGTCGAATCGGTCGTGGCGACACTGCTTTCCGCCAAGAGCACGAGCCCCGCGCTCTCCTTCATCGTCATCAATTCCCTGGCAGCGTATTGGCCGCAGGGCGTATCTCCCAAGCTCACCGATGCCGATGTCGCATCGCTCAAGGATGTAATGAAATCGCTCCCGGCCAACGCACGCGATCGTCTGCTCGCGCTGGCGGGCAAGTGGGGCCGCAGCGATCTGTTTGCGAATGAAGCCGTCGCGTTGACCGACGAGCTTCGCAAGTCGATTGGCGACGCGAAGCTGGACGCCGCCAAACGCACCGACGCGGCCCGGCGGCTCATCGCCATCGACGACAGCGCCGGCTCGATCGATCTATTGCTCAAGCAGATCTCTCCGCAGACCGCGCCGGATGTGCAGCTTGGGGTTCTCGAAGCGCTCTCCGATAGCCATACCGATACCGTCGGCAAATCGGTCGTCGCGCAGTGGGGCCAGTTTACGCCCACCGCGCAGCGGGCGGCGCTCAACCTGATGCTCCGCCGCGTTGCATGGACCGGCGACCTGTTGGCGGGTGTTGAATCCGGCAAGATCGACAATCGCGACTTGCAGCCGCAGCAATGGCAGGCGCTGACGACCAACCCGGATGCCGATCTGGCCAACAAGGCCCGCGTACTGCAGCGCGCCACCGGCCGCGCGCCCACCGCCGACCGCAAGGTGATTGTCGATAAGTTTCTCCCGATCGCCGAGAAGACCGGCGACGCCGAGCGTGGCAAAGCCGTCTTCGAAAAGAACTGCGCCATCTGCCACACCATCGAAGGCAAAGGCGGCCAGATCGGCCCCGATCTCACCGGCATGGGCGCCCGCGCCCGCGCCGAAAACCTCATCGACATCGTCGATCCCAATCGCTCGGTCGAAGGCACCTACAAGCAGTGGATCGTCAAGACCAAGGACGACGTGATCAGCGGCCGTATGCTCACCGAAACGCAAACCTCGATCGAGCTGGTAGACGCCGCGGCAAAGCACTACGTCATCCAGCGCAGCGACATCGAAGTGCTCAAAGCAACCGATCGCTCGCTCATGCCCGAAGGCCTCGAGCAACTCGGTGAGGAACAACTCACCGATCTGCTGGAGTTTATTGGGACGAGTAAGGTGAAAAGGTAAGAGGGAAAAGGGCACGAAGGCACGAAGGCACGTAGGCACAAAGGCACGAAGGGTAGAACTCCCTATCGCATTTTCCCTTCGTGCCTGCGTGCCTTTGTGCCTTCGTGCCTTCGTGCCTTGCGCCAATTCGTCCCTACAATTCCGCATGACGGCATTCATCCTCGTAGACATCCAAAATGACTTCCTCCCGGGCGGCGCGCTGGCCGTTCCCGAGGGTGATCAGATCATTCCCATCTGCAACGCGCTGATTCCCAAATTCGACTTGGTCGTCGCGACGCAGGATTGGCATCCGGCCAATCACGGGAGCTTTGCCGCCAATCATCCGGGGCACGAAGTCGGGGAGATGATCGATCTGAACGGCCTGCCGCAGATTCTGTGGCCGGTGCATTGTGTGCAGAACACGCCAGGCGCTGCGTTCGCGCCGGCGCTGAAAACCGATCGCATCGCGCGCATCTTCCAAAAAGGAACCGACCCGGCGATCGACAGCTACAGCGGCTTCTTCGACAACTGCCACCGCAAAGCCACCGGCCTTGGCGAATACCTCAAGCAACGCGGCGCAACGAGCGTGTACATCGCCGGCCTGGCGACCGATTATTGCGTGAAATTCACCGCGCTCGATGCGCGATCGCTCGGATTCGATACGCACCTGATTCAAGACGCCAGCCGTGGAGTGAATCTGAAGGCCGGGGATGTGGATGCCGCCATTCAGCATATGCGCGAAGCGGGAGTAAATATCATCGCAAGCAGCGCACTCCTCCCTGTGCGGCCATGACTGTTGAACATGCACACAGGGACCCGTCATGCTGAGGTACTCCGAAGCATCTGGCCGGCTCGCGCGGGCCGGCCAGATGCTTCGGAGTACCTGCTCTGAAAATGTTGGCGGGTTCCCTATGATCGCCACGGGCATGCTAACGCAAGCCCATGCCACCCGATTCTGGCTGGTATCGCAAAATCGGGTGGCATGGGCTCGCGACAGCGTGCCCGTGGGGATTTTCATGCTTCGCGGGTGTACCCAAGGCACGTGACCACTCAGCATGACGATGTTCGAGCATCATGAACTTGAAGACGTGAGACGTGATAAAAGTGGAACATCCGTCACGTTTCACGTTTTCACGTTTCATTCCCATTGAGAACTATTTGCACGCCCTCCTACAATGGCTGCGGCCTGATCTGCTCATCCCTTGCCCACGACCGGCAAAACGGCATGATAAGGCTCTGCTGAGGGTTAGGTTCCGGGCTCGTCCGAATGTTTGATGCGGTGCCAACCAAAAGTGGGCGCTCTGTTTGTTTTTAGGCGTAACTTTCGCCTGTTTTTTGGGTGTTGGTGTATCGCATGCGTATTTTGCTGGCCGACGATCATCAGATTTTGTTGCAGGGCTTGAAAGGGATGCTGGAAAAGCATCCGGGTTTTGAAGTGGTTGGCGAAGCCGCCAACGGCCGCGTTGCCGTCGAGTTGGCGCGCGAGCTGAAGCCCGATGCCGTCCTGATGGACGTCGCGATGCCCGATCTCAACGGCATCGAAGCCACCCGCCAGATCAAGGGCGGCTCCCCCGCCACCAAGGTCATCGCTCTGTCGATGCACGAGGATCCGCTGTTCGTCCGCGAGATGCTCCGCGCGGGCGCATCAGGGTATCTGCTCAAGGAATCCGCCTTCGACGAAGTGATCCGCGCGCTCAATGCGGTGACATCCAATCAGGCGTTCTTCAGCCCCGCCGTCGCTCGGGTTGTGATGGGCGACTACCTCGACCGCGGCGACGGCAAGCCCGTCCCCCCCGAAAAAACCGGCACGCGCGTCTTCGACGTCCTCAGCGCCCGCGAGCGCGAGGTGCTCCAACTGATCGCCGAGGGAAACAGCACGCGCGAGATCGCCAAGCGATTGTTCGTTAGCGTGAAGACGGTGGAAGGCCATCGCCGGCTGATCATGCAAAAGACAAACATCAAAAGCGTCGCAGAGCTGACGAGGTACGCCGTGCGCGAGGGGATTACGAAGTTGTAAGAGCGTTCTTCGAAGCCTCGGCAATGTCGATCCAACGCCGCAATTGCTCCCTAAGATGGCGCGCCTGCTCCGCGTCGCATTGGACCTCAGCATCCACGACAGCATTCCCGACAGGCCGCTGGCGCGAATGGCCGTACATTGGGCCGCGGAGCCAAACTTGGAGGCGATGATGCGCCGCATCAACCAAATCCACCGAGAATTCAGCGATTTCCTTCCACGCTGTCGGAGGAGAGTAGATTGCATTGAGGTCGGCAATCGATCCGTTGCGAACTTGTCGCAGTGCCTTTCGGAAGCGCCGGCACGACCGCCAGACGAAAAACTCGATCGGCGTCAGAATCGCCACGGCGAGCAAGAATTGGAAAACCTCCATCGCTCCATGCGGCATAAAGAGCCGAGCGCCGAGCGATGCCACGATCACCGGCGGAATCACCCAGCCATATGAATAGAATAATTCATGGATTGGCGATGGGCCGGTGAGATCATCATATTGTACACAACCCAACGCATTCATCCGGACCTGTACCAACCCGGGGTGATCGGATTTCCCGCGCTTCAGCAGCAAGTACGCGATCGGGCCCAACACCACGAACCCGACAAACAGCAGCATCCTCGCGCTCGTGAAGATGAATGTAAATATCTGAAACCCGAGCCCCAGCGCCACCAGCCGCACGAGGCGCGATCGCTTGGCGGTTGCTAGATTCTCATGGCTGCCTCTTCCCCAGCCATGAAGCACGATCTCCAGCTGATCATAAGCGCGCCCACACTCGGGGCATTTCCCGGCATCCGGCAATCCGCGAATTGAATAGCCACAATTCGGGCAAACCTCGATCCGGAGAATCCGCGGAATGGCGGGAGCTTCGAGATCCATGGACGGGAATATACCATCCGGGCAGTACGCTGTTGCGCTAACCTTAAGGGGAAGAATAAAGGGGACGCACATATTTTAAAAATATGTGCGTCCCCTTTTCTATCACTGCGCCTTAGAGCAGGCCAAAGATATCCCTGACGACATTATCCAAAATCCGCTGCGATAAAGCCTGGTTCGGCAGCGAATTCAGCGAGTTGCCCAGCGATGTCAGAAGATTGCCCAGCAGGTTGC
This sequence comes from Humisphaera sp., assembly GCA_036276235.1. Lineage (GTDB taxonomy): Bacteria > Planctomycetota > Phycisphaerae > Tepidisphaerales > Tepidisphaeraceae > JANWHF01. The sequence continues at coordinate 19,588 of DATBDZ010000036.1, forward strand.
CGGGGCCGGCGATCGCGTTCACGTCTAGCGTGATGGGGCCGTTGGAGCAGTTGTCGGCGTGCACGCCGAGGCCCAGAAGGTTCAGATTCACGGGGCCGAGCGACAGGTGGAGGATGTTCGTGACGGCGCCTGTGGTGGCCGCAGGCGTGCCGATCGACGCCGGCGATGTGAGCGCGCCGAACAGGCCATTGAGCAGGCCGGTCAGGCCGTTCAGCAGCGTGGTCAACTGTGTGCCGGTGAGGCCGCCGAGGATGCTGCCGAGCGTCGAGCCGCCGTTGAGGAGATTTGCGATGCTTGTCAAGAGATTGCCCAGCAGATTGCCCGGGCCGGAGGTCGCGGTGATATCGAGACAGATCGGGCTGGTGACGACGTCCAGGCCGAGCACGTCAAGGTTGATCGGGTTCAGGTGCAGATTCAAAACCTGCGTGACGGCAGCCGGTGTCACGGCGTCGGCGGTTGCCGCGGCAGCCGCCGGCTCCAGCGACAGCGTAATCGGGATGGTAATCGGGTTATTCCCGATCAACCCGCTCGCGACCAGCGCGCCGTTCTGCACGCTCACGCCGGTGATCTTGATAATGAACGGCGTCTTGATGTTATTGCGATGATCCAACGCCTGAATGATGCTCGCGACTGTATCCCCCTTTGGGATGTGAACGAGCGGAGCCGCCGACAGAAGCTCGCGCTCCTCAAGCTTCTCAATCATCGAGCGGGTCGGAATTCGGGCGTCACAAAACGAAATGGTACGACCAGACTTCATGTACACTCCAAACGGATAAAAAGAATGCGGGAAAACAGATACAACGACATGAGGCAAACCGCGGAGGTCATACTAGACGAGATGAAACTCCGCCGGCGGCCCCTCAAAACCAATCCGCGCGCGGCACGCAACCGCGAGCCTGCTTGAACGCGAACTGGAGATGTGCTTACTCAATTCTTCGACGCTCCTTTCAGCGGAGTCGAAAGTTCGGATATTTTCTTTCCGGCCGCGGCGCGCTCCGCTCATCGCACCGGCCACGCGGCGCTCTTGTAAGAACGCCGAAGCAAAGCGTGGCCGGTATAAGGCGCGAGCAAGCGGGCGCGATCCCCAAAAAAGCAGAAAAATGCGAGAAATTTTCGAGCAAGTGGATTGACGGCAATGATCGCAGTTCGGCCCGGTCTTTTGAGCGGCAGACTCGGCGACACCCTTCTTAAAAACCAGCGGCGCGTCAGCTCGCATTCGCAATCGGGTGCCACAGGTCGCGGTACTCCGAGACCTGTGTCTTCGCACACCACGCACAGGTCTGCGAGTACGCCGACCTGTGGCACCCGAAATGAGGGACTTCACAAATTGGTGAATCGTCGCTGTATACTGCGGCCGACCAGGGGAGGAGAACGATCACGAATGGCAAATTTCAAATTACGATCGGCGGCGATGTTGGCCATTATCTTGGCGTTAGGCGCTCCGTCGCGACTGGACGCTCAAGCACCCGCGCGGACTCCGCTGGAGAAGATTAAAACCGGCCCCAACGTCAGCCTTGGCGGCAACATCCTTTTTCCGCCGGACGATCCATGGAATCGCGATGTTTCGCGCGATCCGGTTGATCCCAATTCGGCGGCGCTCATTGCCGCCATGAATCCGGCGAAGGGTCTGCATCCGGATTTTGGCCCCGGCCTCAGCGGCATTCCGTACGTCGTCGTTGATGGGAAGCAGGCGAAGGTGAATGTGCAGATGCGATATGCCGACTCGGACGCCGGCCCGTATCCGATTCCCCCTGATGCCCCGATTGAAGGCGGCCCACAGGCGCGCGGCGATCGGCATGTGCTCGTGCTCGATAAGGACAATCACAAGCTCTACGAATTATTCGATTCGCATCTGCAACCGGACGGCGTTTCCTGGAAGGCCGGCTCGGGCGCGATTTTCGATTTGAACAAAACGTTGCCGCAACGTCCCGCCGGCTGGACCAGCGCCGACGCGGCGGGCTTGCCGATCCTCCCGGGATTGGTGCGCTACGATGAGGCGGTTGAGCGGCGGGAGATTCGCCATGCCCTGAGATTCACGATGGTCAAAACGCGGCATGCATATGTTTCACCCGCAACTCACTACGCCAGCTCGCATCGCGAAGAAAATCTTCCGCCGATGGGATTGCGCGTGCGTCTCAAGGCGAGCATCGATCTCTCGAAACTGCCGCCGGAGGATCAGGTCATCCTCAAGGCGCTCAAGACATACGGCATGATTCTGGCCGACAACGGCAGCGACTGGTTCATCACCGGCGCGCCGGATGATCGCTGGGACAACGCACGTTTGCATCGACTCGGCGAGATCAAGGGATCGGATTTTGAAGTCATCAAAATGGGAGCCGTCGTCGTGCGCTAACGCGACATGCCAGCCATCATCGAAATCCGAAATCCGAATCCCCGAAATCCGAATCAATACCGGTCAAACAGATCTCCTTGCGGCCACTGCTTCACTTCGTCGGCAGCTTTGTGGACCAGGCCGTCTATTTCACCGGCGAGCTCCTTGTCGTGCTGATCCTTGCGGGTGTTAAAAAGGACGGCCCAGCACAGGCCATCGGCGCGGCGGACGAGCAGCGTCGATGTGCCATCCAGTGAACCATTGTGCCAGGTGTTGATCCTGCCGTTGCCGACGTGGCGGACCTGCCATCCGCAGCCGTAATAGACGGCTTTGGGTTTTCCATCCGGATTTTGTCCAACCGCGCCGGGCGGACGCGCGAAAGTCGTTTCGATGCTCCTGGGCGACAGGATTTTCGAATGCGCCGGATCGTCAAATGAGCTGGCGAAGCGCACGAGATCAACCGCGGAGGCGATCCATCCGCCGTGCGAATCCATCGCTTCGATATTCCATGCACCGTAAGGCAGCGGCACTGCCTCGCCGAGCCGCGGCGGAAAGACGCTGCCGCCGGTGCGATCCTTTTCGTCGTAGTAGACTACTTCGCCGGGCGCGCGATCCTTGGCGAGCGTGTGGCCGAGCCGCATCGAAGAAATATTCAGCGGCGCGAGCACATGCTCGCGCACATATTTCTCATAAGGCTCGCCCGACACCTGCTCGATGACGCGGCCGAGCACGCAGTAGCCGAAGTTTGAATACACCTCGCGCGTGCCCGGATCAAAATCGAGCTCTCGTCCCATCATGTAGCGGATGATCGGCCGCTGCTGGGCCGGCGGAGTCACGCCCAGCGCGTGGGCGATGATGATCGGGCGAAACATCGGATCGAACGACTTATCGCGATCGAACCCGCCGGTGTGCTGAAGGAGTTGAAGGATGGTGATCTTGTTCAGCCGCGGGTCTTCGTGGCCGCCTGAAGCAAGATGCGGCGTCAGGTGCAGCAGCTCAAACGGATGATCGTCGAGGCGAAGTTTTCCCTTCTCGACAAGCTGCATGATCGCCGCCGACGTGAACGGCTTGGAGATGCTGGCGATCCGAAATAGCGATTGCGGCTGCACCGCCTGATGATGCTCGCGATCGGCAAAGCCAAATCCGCGCGCGTAAACAAGATGCCCATTGCGCGTAACGGCCAGCGAAGCCCCTGGAACATCATGCTCCTTCACGAAGTCGGTCATCAATTTGTCAAACGGATCAAGCCCGACAAAGCGGCTGCCGGTGACGGGAGTTTCTCTTTCGGCCGCCGAGGCATACGTCCCGCAGCACAGAAGAATCCCCAAAACAAGAAGCAAATGTAGGGCGGAATTTATCCCGCCGCTCCGACCGCGCTCGTTCCCTCCTCCGGTACTCCGGGGGAGGGTTAGGGTGGGGGCCGTTCGCACAAGATGCGTCGTCTCGACATAACCCCCACCCCAGCCCTCCCCCGGAGTACCGAGGGAGGGAGAAAAGAATAATGCGCCTGCATCCATGCACACAGGCGTCCCACATAATTGACATGTTCTCATCAGCCGCAATTTATACATAATCTAAAGGCGATGGACGAACAGATCATCGAACCTTTCACCAACCCGTTCACGGCGACGATGTCTCCGCCAGGCTCCAAGAGCCTCACGAACCGCGCGCTCGTTCTTGCAGCGCTGGGCGACGGCGTCAGCGAGCTGACGAATGTGCTCTTCGCCGATGACACGCTGGTCATGCTTGAATGCCTTGGCAAGCTTGGATTTTCTCCGGAGATTGATCGGCAGACGAATACCGTTCGCATCACGGGCCGCGCGGGGAAGGTTCCAGAGACCGCCGCCGAACTGTTTTGCGGCAATAGCGGCACCACCATCCGCTTCCTCACGGCGCTCTGCACACTCGGCAAGGGAACCTACAACCTCGACGGTATCCCCCGCATGCGGCAGCGGCCGATCGGGCCGCTGGTCGAGCTGCTGCATAATCTTGGAGCAAGAATCGAATATGCGATGTCCGAAGGTTTTGCGCCGGTGCAGGTGCTGGCGGATCGTCTGGCGGGCGGGCTTTGCCGATTTGGAACTTCCACATCCTCGCAGTTTCTGTCGGCGGTGCTGCAAGCCGCCCCATACGCGCGGCATGAAGTGGCGGTCTATCTCGAAAGCCCCCAAACTAGCTGGCCCTACGTCGCGATGACCATGCGCCTGATGGACCAATTCGGCGTCACTCCAGAACTCCTGCGCGATCCCAAAACCCAGGAGCCGACGCGCATTTTCATCCCACAGGGCCACTACGCCGCCACGAAGTATCGCGTCGAGCCTGACGCCAGCAACGCGACGTATTTCCTTGCCGCGGCTGCGATTCATCCGGGTTCGACCATCACAATCAACGGCCTTGGCAAGCACAGCTTGCAGGGAGATGTCGGCTTCGCGCACGTCCTCAAACGTATGGGGGCGGAGGTCAGCGTTGGAACAGACCAGATAACGGTGACGGGAACCGATATTTTCGAAGGCATCGACGTCAACCTCGGCCCGATGCCGGACACGGCGCAAACGCTCGCGGTCGCGGCGCTATTCGCCAAGGAAGAAACCACGATCCGCGGCCTGCACACCCTGCGCGTAAAGGAAACCGATCGCATCGCCGCCCTGGCGACGGAACTGCAAAAGCTGGGCGCGGAAGTTCGGATCGAAGGAGATGATCTGACGATTTTCCCGCCAGAAAAGGGCCCGCGCCCGGCGACGATCGCGACTTACGACGATCACCGCATGGCGATGAGCTTCGCGCTGGCCGCGACGAAGTCAGCGGGTGTTCGCATCGCCGATCCGGCTTGTGTGAACAAGACATATCCGGGGTTTTTTGAGGATTTGGAACGATTGCGCGGGTGAGCGGATTAATACCGCGCCTGGAGATCCGAGGCGGCCGGGCGTCAGGTCCATCCGGCGAAGCAGGCTATTGCGGCGCCGCTCTGCCTGGGCGTGGAGGGACTCGGTCAGCGTCGAAAAATGTCTTTAATTTGCGCGCACCGAAACTCTTCGACGTCGTTTTAGCAGCGCAATGGTAGCAAATCCAACCAGCGCCAGGCAGCCCGGCTCCGGCACCGTGTCGTAGCCCATCAGCTCCATCGCCCGGAGATCAGAATCATGAATCGTTTCAATCGTGCCGAAGTTTAGCGTGGGGTCCATGATGCCGATGAGCTGGCCGCTGCCGGTGAAATCTTCGTCGTCCTGCCAGTGGCTGGCTTGGTGGCCGTCGCCGTTGAGGGCGCCGGTGGACATGGCATACTTGTGGGTCAGGTCATAGGTGAAAGAAGCCTGCCCCGGCCGCAGCTCGCGCGCGGCGGTGGCGAAATTTGCCGCCGTCGGAAGCTCGTTGGCATTGAAGCGGAACATATCCAGCGTCGTCAGGTCATCACTGAGGCTTTGCGCGCTGCTCACCGAAAAATCAAAGTCATCCACGTCGGAAGTGAACCCGAGGACATGCCCGATCTCATGTGTGGCCACCGTCTGAAAATCCATCTTCGATGGATCGACGACGTTGCCGCGATAATCGAAGTTGAAGAGCGTGTTGAACTGGATGATGGCATCGGGCGAGTTGTAGCTCGGATCGCTGGGGCTAAGGATTCCGAGAGCTTTTTGGTTGGCTCGCAGGATGCCGATGTGCTGCGTGTCCAGCGAGTAACTGATCGGCTGATTGTTGGAAACAAATCCATCAGGAACATGCGCCGCCACCTGCGCCTGTGTCGGCAATGACCCGAGCACCGCATCGCCCGGGCGTCCCGCGCGAGCCGCCATCGCGTTGCGAACCAGATTGTACGGCTGATTCAGAGCGGCACCGCCGGTGAAAGATGTCTGCCCGATGACATTGGTGGCCCCAAGATTCACCATGTCGGCATCGATGACAATGTTCACCGGAAAGGCGCTGGTGATCTGCGAGGACCATGCGTTGGCGGCGCGGTTAAATGCCGCCAGCGCATCGGAATTG
>DATBDZ010000037.1:0-23881 GCA_036276235.1 Humisphaera sp.
CTGAAGGCACCCAGCCGAAGAAGTTATCGACGACCCACATCACCACGCCGCCGATCAGCAGCGCTCCACCCATAATCCACAGGCTTTCCAGGTGTTTGTGTACCAGCCCGTGAAGCTTCCATGATGGAATTGCCGTTACGACAAACGCGACGCCTACCAGCGTTACCGGATGGTTCAGGATCGTGCGATCGTTGTTTTCGCCGCGCGGAAACGTCGAGAGAAACTTCATGATCCGTTCGCGAAAATAGATCGGCAGGCAGAGGATCGCGCCAAGCTGAATGACGATGGAGTACATCTTCCAATAGCCGCTCTGCATGTTGATATGAAACAGCGCCTCGCAGATGCGCAGGTGCGCCGTTGAGCTGACAGGAAGGAATTCGGTGAGCCCCTCGACGATTCCCAGGATGAACGAGAGAAAGATATCTGACAAAGGTTGCTCCGGTTGTACAAGCCGCCAGCGCGATGCTTCGAGCCGGCGATCGCGCTACAGGGGATTATCGGCTAACGTGCCCCCCGCAATTCGCCCGCTTCAATCATCGCCGCCGCTGGCGATGATCGCCTTGCGATAAAAGATGATCGCCCGCTGCACGTATGTAAGGCCGCTCCAGACGGTGATAAGAATGGTCGCCCAGATGCAGAAATCGCGGAAATGCCGCGCGTATTCCTCCCAGCCGCGGTCTTTCAGCCGTTGCAGGTAATTGACATAAACGAGAATGACCAGAATCGTTACCGACTGAAAAACCATCTTCACCTTTCCCCCCATTACGGCACCGAAGTTCTGCCCGCTTCCCTCGCTCATCCCGCGAAAGCTGGTCACCAGCAGCTCGCGGGCAAGAATGATGACCACCATCCAGGGCGTAACGCCAGTGATCGTCTTCACGACCAGATTGTTCGCCGATCCCCCAGCCATCCCAAAATCCGGAATGATGAACGTCTTGCCGGCGAAAAAAATGAAGCTGCCGATCACCAGCACCTTATCCACAAACGGATCGACCACCCGCCCAAAGGCCCCCTCGACCTTCCATTTACGCGCCAGATACCCATCCAGAAAATCGGTGATCAACGCCACGAGATAAATCGTGAACGCGACATTGAGATACCAGGGATCCCCGCGCCCTTCGTACTGGTAGTAGCCGAGCATCGCAAAGAAAACCCCCGCCAGCAACAGCCGGCCCGCGGTGAGCGCATTAGGAACATGACGAAACATCCGCGCGGATTGTACGGACTGGGGGTAAGGGGGCAAACGCAGGGAGTACAAAGAACCACGAAGGAACAACGAGGATGAAAGATTGAGGATCGAGAATAGAGGAAACCTGCCCGTGTTCCGCGTTATCCTCCATCCGCGAGAATCGCATCGCTCATTATCGTTTGGCGAGTAACTCCCCAGCCCACGCGGCGTCTTCGCCTTGCAACGCGGGGGTGCACGGGTTTTGGTAATTCGTGCGGCCATAGCCGCCGTTGTGGTAGGACTGCTCGATCAAATATTGCAGATCCAGAACAATGTCCGGATCGGTTTGCCGCAGTGGAATGCGAATTGTCGGCAAGCGATCCTGCAGGCGGATGGGATACACCTCGAATTTGCGGGGACGCCAGCCGCGGAAAACGCAAACGCCGTAGGTCGTTCGGGCCTTCGGCGGCATTTGAACTTCGGGCAACAGGAAAATGCGCGGGCCCGTGCGAATCAGGTCGATTTCCACCAGGCTTACCTGCGCGGCGTTCAGCTCTTGCTGCTTTCGCTCGTATTGCCGGCGCCCATCGCCGAATTTGTTGGATGGAGAAATGATTTCCACGACCGTGATGAGGTGGCCGGAATCGGGCTCGATGACTTCGATAAATGCCTGAGGCTCAGTTTCGCTTTCGACTTCGACCACCATCGGCTCGGCGACGGCAGCGCCCCCGGCCGCCGCGGAAAGCTCAACGTCGCCAAGGCCGAATTCCACAACGCGCACATCGGGATAAATGGATCGATGCGGATCCGTCAGCGATTCAATGACCAGCCGCTCTCCAAGGCGTGCAACTAAATCGCCGCCAAGTTGTTGCTGCAACTGGTCTGAAGCGTACGTGCACATGCGCTGATGAACGTCCGACCAATGCATTTCGAGATAGGGGTCCATTCCCGGAAACGGACTTTTCGCGCGGTGAGTCATAGACCCAAACCTTTCACCCAACAGCAGACCACCGGGATTATACACTGCGTCTGCGGCAGGTCACTGGAAGTCTACATCGACACCAACAGAATCGGTGCGCACCACAGCCACGCCGCGGTAGAGCGGCGCAGGTGGGCGTCGTTTGACGAACGGGCCCTTCGCCGCGCCACCGCGGATTGGGCCCGCCGTTGGAGCGACGGAGCGATTCTCACGGCAGCTCGCGAACCAGCGACATAAACGCATCCCCGCGCTGCTCGAAGTTGGCGAATTGATCGTAGCTTTTGTAGCCGGTGCTGAGCAGGACGATGTCGCCGGGAACGGCGATTCGGTGCGCGAGACTCACTGCCGTTGCGAGATCACCGCAGCGATAAACGGCAGCGGCGGCGTTGTGGGTGGAATCGGCGAGCGTGTCGGCGATCGCGTTCCCGCTGGCGCCGATGCACAAGACTGCCTTGGCCCGTTCGGTCAGGGCGGCACACATCCCGGTGATCGGAAGATGATGGTCATATCCGCCGACGATTTGGATCACGCGCTTGGATGGAAATGATTCCAGGGCGGCGATCGCCGACTCGGGGATCGTGGCAATCGAGTCATTGTAATACTGAACGCCATTGTGCTCGCGCACCAATTGCAGCCGATGTGGCAGGCCCGCGAAATCGCGCATTGCCGCCTGCGCATCTTCAAAGGTGATGCCCAAAGCCTCGGCGGCGCAGAACGCGCCTTGTGCGTTGAGCTGATTGTGCCGGCCGGGCAACAGCAGATCGAACGGCTTGGAGCGTTCGAGGCCATACAAAACAACGCGCGCCGAGGTCTGCGACATCATCGCCCGCGCGCCGGGGTCTTCGCCGTTGAGCACTGCCACATCATCGGGCCGCTGATAGCGGACGATGTTCGCCTTGGCGTTCACGTAAGCCGAATGCGAGCCGTGCCATTCGAGGTGATCGGCGGCGATGAGCGTCACAAGGCTGACATGCGGCGACCACTGCATCGCGCCCAGATAATCAAGCATGTAACTCGATAGCTCGAGCACGACCAGATGCGTCTTGTCGATCTTCTCCAACTCCGGCAGCAGCGAGCCACCGATGTTGCCGCCGACCCACGTCGTGAAACGCTGGCCGAGCATTCGTCCGAGCATGGCGGTCGTGGTGGATTTCCCCTTAGTGCCGGTGACGCCGATGACAGTCGCGGGACAGCGTTCGACCAGCAGACGGATTTCGGTGGTAATGGGTACGCCGGCGTTTCTTGCTGCGACGAGATACTCGTTCGTCGGCGGCACCGCCGGGCTGGCGACGATCAAGTCGGCGTTCTTGAAATCGTCCATTCGATGCTCGCCCAATCGAAATTCAATCGGCAGACCCTCGAGCTGTTTGATGGAGTCGGCAAGTTTTTCCGCCGGCGCGCGATCGGTCACGAGCACGCTTGCGCCGCGCTCGATGAGCCATCGCGCCACCGCCACCTGCCCGCCAAAGTGCCCCAGGCCGGCGACGGTTACTCGTTTTCCCTGAAGCGCTGTCAATGTTTTCCCTTCCGCGTTGACTACGAATATCTTATCGGCGCGGGGGGACAGTTGGAGCATGGAACTGTGCGTTGGACATTATCGGCGGTTTCTTTTTTTCGCTTCTGATCATACGGCAGCGGTCAGATTGAAGGTTCTTCTTGTCGGGTGCCACAGGTCGCGGTACTCCGAGACCTGTGCCTGTCCTGAAAGAGAAGCACAGGTCTGCGAGTACGCCGACCTGTGGCACCCAAACCCCCCGGGCCGCATACCACGGAACGCTAACCCAAAACGAAATCACCCATGCGACGGCTCATTCTCTTCGGCCGCCTTCGGCGCTCGCCCGAATACGTCCGTTAATTCGCGCAGCCGATCAAATCGTTCCTGAGCGAGATCCGCAGTCCGCACGCGCCACGCCCAGTTGCCGCGGGCGATGCCCGGGGTATTGAGGCGTGATTCGGAGCCAAGGCCGAGCACATCTTGCAGCGTTGTCATCGCAGTGTCCGCCACCGACGACCACGCCAGGCGAATGAGCGTCCATGCCGCCTCCTTGGCATCGGTATTCGTGTAGCGCCGGAAGAAGTCGCCGTCCTCTTTTCCCAGGGCCGCGTACCAGCCGGCGGCGGTGTCAGTGTCATGAGTGGATGTATAGGCCGCGCAATTGGTGACGAAATTGTGCTGAAGAAATTGGTTGGCCGGATCTCCGTTGAATCCGAATTGCAGCACGCGCATGCCGGGTAATCCCAGGCGACCGCGCAGCCGTCGCACGCCGGGCGTGATCAGCCCCAGATCCTCGGCGATAAAGGGCAGCGCGCCGATGTCGCGCTGAACGCCGCGAAATAATTTCAGCCCCGGCGCTTTGACCCATCGTCCCTTTTCCGCGGTGGGGCTGCTGGCGGCGATTTGCCAGGCGGCGGAGAAGCCGCGGAAATGATCGATACGGACGCGATCGACATAGCCGAGCAACTGCCCGATCCGCGCCCGCCACCAGGCGAAGTCGTCGCGCTCCATCGCGGGCCAGTTGTAATGCGGGCTCCCCCAGCGCTGGCCGGTCTTGGAGAAATAGTCCGGCGGAACCCCCGCGACAAATTTGGGCCGCCGATCTTCATCCAGCAGAAACAAATCCGGATTGGCCCACACATCCGCCGAGTTGTCGGAGACGAAGATCGGCAGGTCGCCCAGCAATTTGACCCAGTGCTTGTTCGCATACTGCTTGAGCGCGCGCAACTGCCGGAAGAAGAGAAATTGAATCAGCTCATGTCGCCGAATCTCGGCGGCGAGCAGGTGCCGCGCGCGATCGAGCGCGCCCGGATCGCGCAGCTCCAGGCCCGGCTCCCATTTATGCCAGGCTTCGGTGCCGCGCGATTCCTTAATCGCCATGAAGAGTGCGAAATCGCCGAGCCAGTTCAGATTCTCCGCGACGAATTGATCGAACTGTGCGCGTATTGGGCTTGACGCCGCGAAAAATCGCTGTGCCGCCAGAAGCCAGAGGCGATTCTTGAATTGCGTCACGCGCGCAAAATCGACGCGATCATCGGGAAAGGTTTCGGCTTCGAGATCCTCCAGATGAAGCAATCCATCTGCCGCCAGATCCTCCGGCGAGATCAGATTTGGATCGCCGGCAAACGCCGACAGTGCATGGTAAGGCGAATTCCCCGCCCCCGCCGGATTGAGCGGCAGAAACTGCCACCAGGTTTGCTTCGCCTGCGAAAGCCGATCAATCCAGGCCCGCGCCGCCCGCCCAAGATCGCCGATGCCGAAGCGGCTCGGCAGAGATGTGACGTGCAAGAAGACGCCGCTGGTTCGGGTTTGCGGCGGGACCGTTTTCTTCAGCGGCATCGATGCCGTTTTACGTGATATCGACCAGAATCGAAACCACGCGCTGCATCGCCATTACGTTTCCGGCGAGGTCGCCGACCTGGTTGGCGGCGAGCCAGATGTTGTAGATGCCGTTGTTGGTCCCGTCGAACGCGCCGCCGGGCGGGGTGAAGCGATAGAGGACGACGGAACGCTGCGATAAGAGCGTCGAGGGGCTGACGACTTGCGCGCTCACGCTGCTGCCGTCGGGGCCGATCAGGAGCAGATCGCCGCCGTCGAAGGTCGAATCATCCAGCGCCGAATCATCGTATGTCACGCGGATAAAACAGGCGTTTGTCGCAGAGCTGACAAAGGTGTTGGTGGTGAACTGTTCGACGAATGGCGGAAACGAATCGAAGAGCACCGGCGAAGCCGACATGGGCGCGGATTCATTGCCGGCGGCATCGACCAGCGTGAAAGTGACGATTCCCTGTGCCGGCAGCGCGAGCTTGGCCGCCGTTTCGTATGAGCCGCTGAAGAGCGCGCCATCCACGTAGATGCGATAAAACGAGCTGCCGCGGCCGAGCAGATCGTAAATCGGCGCGGCGGTGTTGGTAATTCCGTCCGTGTTATTGCTGCCGGTGTCGGTGGACGGATCGAGCGTGAGCGTCGTCCCGGAGCCGAGGATGCGCACCAGCGCGAAATCGGCGTTGGCGTCTTTGCCCGGCATGGATCCGCCGACAATGTAATTTCCATCCGATTGGCGGGAGAGCGCGCCCGCCGTGAACGTTGTGTCGGCCAGCGCGACGAGCGCAGCGCCGTCTGTTCCAAATTGCGGGTCAGGCCGGCCATTGGAGACGAAACAGAAAACGAATCCCTGCAGGCCGGCGGCATTCTGCTCATTGCCGGCGACGACGATTCTTCCGTTCGAATCGAGCAGCATGTCGGTCACGATCGCGTTGCCCGCCAGCGCCTGCTGCGCGAAGCCGCCCGCGCCGAAGGTCATATCCGCCGATCCGTCGGCGTTGTAGCGCGCCACGCCGATGAAGGTCTGACGATTGCCGATGGTTCCGGCCAGGAGGATTTTGCCATCGGGCTGAATGACCAGCCGCCGCGCCTGCGGCGAGAATCCGGCGAAGGTCGTCACCAGGCCGGATAATCCGAACGATAGATCGAGAACGCCGCCGCCGCTGTAGCGCGCCAAGGCGAAAACGCCGCCGGACGTCGTGCCGCCCGCGATGATCCGGTTGCCGGCGGTAAATGCGACCGACGCAATCGACGACGATGCGCCGGGGAATTGGGTAACGACGATTCCAAAAGTCTTATCGAGAGCTCCGGCGGAGCTGAGCCGCAACATCCCGAAGTTCCCGGCGATCTGGCCGGCGGCGATGATCTCTCCATCCGATTGCAGCAGCAATGCGTTGAGTGCCGAATTTCCTGCCGGCAGAGAGATCAGTGCGTGCCCTTGGTTGGCAAAGGATGAATCGAGCGTGCCGTTGGAAAGCAGCCGCGTGACGGCAAATCGCCCGGCCACTGTTCCGCCGAGCAGGATCCGGCCATCCGGTTGTATTGCGATTGTATTGAATGCGAAGGATCCCGTTGTGGCGAGGCTGATGTAAGCGATCCCCTTTGTCCCAAAAGTATTGTCCAAAACGCCGGCGCGGGTAAAGCGGGCGAGCTTGATCATCGTCGCGCTGTTGGCCGGGTTCACACCCAGCCCCGCAACCAGAATCTTCCCATCCGGCTGAATCGCCTGGGCGATAATCTGATCGTTGCCGGCGGCAGCGGTCGTTGCCACGCCGAACTTGCCGAAGGAAGTGTCCAGCGCGCCGGGGGGAACGATCCGTGGCGGCTTCGTGTCGATCACAATATGCAGCGGGCGGCTGGGGGCCGATTTGTTGCCGGCGATATCCTGGGAAATGAGCCGCAAATCAAATGCGCCGTCGGGGAGATCATCGGTGTTGAAGTGATTGCCCAGGATAAAGCCATTACCCAGGGCCTTGCCGTTGGCGGTGACTCGATAGTAGGAAGGCGCGGTCACATCGAAGACCGGCCGGACGATGTTGGTGATTCCATCATGGTCGCTGATGCCGCTATCGCTGGCCGCCTCCAGCATCGGCGGCGGGGGCGCGGCGATATCCAGATGCAAGATCCTGATCCGCAGCGGCGCGGATGGCGCGGTCGGCGTGCCGCCGGGCGGCGTGATGCGCGCGGTGATGTTATGCGCGCCGTTGAGAAGCTTGGTCTTGCCGTTGGTCGTGACCGTTGTTGTTGTCCCCTTGGCGATGGTTGAGCCGATGAGAATGCCATCCGAATAAACGCTGACCGTTCCACCCGCGGCCGTATCGAAGACAACGAATTGCAGCGCGGCGGCGGGCGTGGAGTTATTCAGATTGGTCAGATCATCGGTGTCGGAGATGCCGCGATCGCTGGCCGCCGCGAGCACCGGCGCGGGCGGTGTCACAATCGGCAGCGACACTTTGAACGTCCCCACATTCGCCGCCGCGGCGGCGTTGCCGGCCGTGTCCAACACTTGGGCGGCTTGCAGCGCGATCGTGTACGTGCCCGAAAAAACGCCCGTCCATCCCGAGAGCGGGGCGGCAATCTGATAATGACCCGTCACTGATGCGCCGTTCACAGATACCGAGATGAGCTTCGCCGACTGTCTGAATCCGAACGGGCCGGTGACGATGACATCCTTATCGCCGAGACTCGTTGCATCGACGGCGATGTTGTCGCCAAAGGTGACGGAAAAATCATAAGTCTTCCCGCCGGGCACCGTGATCGGCGGCGCGCTGACGGCAATCGCCTTGGGCAATGTTGCATCCATCGTGATCGTGAGCGGAGAGCCGAGTGCTGAGATATTCCCCGCGATGTCGACAGCTTGGACCGCGAATTTGTAAACGCCAGTCGCCAATGCCGCTGATTTGAATGTCGCGCCGTGCGCGGTAGATCCGATCAGCGTGCCGTTGCGGAACATCCGCCAGAAAAGAGGGGTTGGAATATCGACCAGCGGCGACGCGACGGATGTCAGGTTGTCGGTCGAGCTAATCCCCTTATCGCTGCTCGGATCAAGCGTCGGCGCGCCGGGCGCGGGCGGCGCGTGGGTGAGGATCCTGATCTGTAGGGCCGGGGAATCAGGCAGCGTATTAGCCCCGATCGTCTGCCGCGCGATGATGTTGTAGATGCCGTCGGGTAGGGCCGTTTTTCCGTCGGTACTGATCGTCGTGCTCGTCCCGATCGCGGTGGCGTGGCCAATCTGGATGCCGTTGGCGAAAAGATCCACGCTCGCGCCGGCGGTCGTGTTCGGAACCGTGAACTTCAGTGCCCTGGCCGTGGAACTGTTGTTGAAATTCGTGACGTCGTCATTGGACGAAATCCCCGAGTCAGTTGCGGGCAGCAGATCGGGCGCGCCCAGCGGCGGGGCGGAAGCGCCGTCCACGACCAGAGAATATTCACCTGAGCCGCGCGAAGCCTCAATGCGAATGTAGTAAACGCCACTGCCGCCGGCGGGGACGATATAGACGATCTCGGCATTGCGCCGATCGGGGCCGGAATTGTCGTCGCTGGTGATGACTTTGCCCGTCGAATCGAACAGAGTGAGTTTTGGATCGAGGAAGCTTTCAAACTCTCCGGGCGGCCCGCCGGGCGTATCGGTGCGGATCATCAGCACGTTACCCGCACTGGCCGCGACGCTGTAAAAATCGAACGAATCGTCGAGCGATCCGCCGACATTTCCGACCGCGATGCCCACCGATGAAAGATCGACGGCAGTGGCGGGTAAACCATTGGGCCCTGTCGCGAAGCGCGCATTTCTCACGACCTGCAGATTATAAAAGTTGCGCGGGGGACCAATAACTTCGATCACGTACTCGCCGCTTGCGGGCGCGACAAAATCATTGACGGCGGCGGCAAAGCCGGAGCTTGCTTGGTCCGGCGAGCCGATCGCCAACAGGTGGCCGTCCGCATCCTCCAGCAACAATGTCATCGCGCCCGAGGTGATCGACGTGACGGCGATCGTCGCATGATCGCCGGCCTGTAATTTCATGGAATAAAAATCCGGTCGGCCGGACGTTGCATCAGTGGTCCCCAGAACCGCTACCCGATCGGCGCTTCGGAACGGGTCGATCGGAATGAAGCCGCCGTCCAGCGGCTGCGCGCTCGCCGGTGTGTCGTTCGAAACCCCGAGTAGTTCGGTCTCCACCAGCGCGTTGAGCGCGACTTGCAGCGAATAGAGCCCGGCGGCATCAGCGCTGGCCACCACGAGGGTGTACGTTCCACTGACCGGCGCAAAAACGGATTCGAGAATCACATCCGTTCCGTCCCCGGACGAGAGTGCCGTGCCCATCGTCGCGCCATTGGGCCCGAGGATCGTGATGCGCGGCTGCCAGTTTGAAGTCGGTTGTACAATCGCCGTGATCGATTCGCCGGCGGCGAGGGTGATGGCGTATGGATCGATGTCACCCGGCGTATTGATGGCGCTGCCGGTTGTGCCGGTGTAGACCAGGCTTCCGACGGGCGGCTGCTTTTGCAGCGGCGTGGGGAAATGGCCGTTGATGGTATCGACGGTGAAATCGACGAAGAAATCGCCGCCCGGATTTCCATCACCGCTGCCGGTGGGGCCGAGCGGCCAATGCGGCTCGCCGTCCAGCGCATTGCCGGCGGCGTCTTGAAATCCACCCGCGCCGCTGGTGAGCGTCAGTGTGTAGTTGTCATCGGGAACATTGGTGAATGTCGCGGTCAATACGGTGCCGCTGGCGTCAAAACCAAAATTGCCCGGGAAAACCGTTGTGTTTTGTAATGATCCGAAGAGGGCGATCGCCGAGGTATTCAGCCCGGCGGTTGTCATCGGCCGGCTGAAGGTGATCGTGACCGTCAGATCTCCCTGAGGAACGGTCGCGCCCTCGACGATCGAAGAAGTAAGAATGCGCGGCCCACCGGATTGAATGACGATGCTGCTCGAAGCGGCGCCGACCGGATCGCCATACAGATCGCGGAAAGCGCCGGCGGCAAGCGCGATCGCGTGCGGACCATCCGCCAGCGCCTGAGCAGGCACGAACTCGAGTGTCTGACCATCGAGCATGCGCACCGACGCGGCCGCAATTCCATCGACGGTTAGCGCACCGGGTAAAACTGTGCTGAAGAGCACCGGCTGCGACAGAGCGATATCGATCTTTGAGAGGATATTCAGCAGGCGCCCATCGGCGGGATAGGTGATTGTCGCGGCGAGCTCGGTCGGTGCAGGAGTGCCGCCGGTGACGCTCAGCACATAGTCTCCGCCGGGGGAGTTGGCGAGCGTATCAATCTCAATCGTGTAAATGCCCGGCTGAGTTGGCGTAAATGTCAGGAGGGAGTTGCGGCCGTCCGCGGCGACGGTGCCATTGGCCGCCAAACTCGCGGATGGGTCGAGCAGGCGAAGCCGAGTCGCAAGCAGATTCACCGGCTCGCCCGCGCCATCGCCCGGCGTCGCGGTCGCAAGAGAGATCGTCTGGCCCGCGGCAAGGTAAATGCTGTAACGATTTGCCGAAGCGCCGCGATCAAAATGCCCAAGGACCATTCGCTTGCCGTTCATTGCGATTGAGTGCAGCGGCGGCGGCGTCGCGTCATTCGGTTGAGTCTGCAGCTCGGCATCTCGCGCGATCGTCAGCAGATAATGCGCACCGTTATCGCCCCACACGCGCGCGTAATAGGTTCCGTTCGTCGGCGCGATCAGATCATTGATCATCACGTCGGCGTTGGATGCGCCGCTGACGCCGGCCGCCAGAAGATTTCCCGCCGGGTCGTAGAGGCTCAGTTGCTCGCCGCCGCTGACATCCTGGCCGACGACCTGCGCGCTGATCGAATCGCCGGCAGTGGCGCTGAAGCTGTAGAAATCGCCCGGCGAATCGGGCGAAATAATCCGCACATCCGCATACGCGCGGCCATCGATCGGCGTGGGATAATTGTCGTACTGCTGAAACTTGATTTTGAAATTCGGCCCCAGGTTCATCCCCGCCTGCGCCGCGGCGGCCGCGAGGTTGATCGACACGGTTCCCAGCAACCCCTGCATGTCGGCGGTCTGCCCATCCCAGACGCGATGCCAGTGCACGTTGTCGTCGCTGATGGAAACGCCATCACCGTCAAAATGCCCGGTGAAGTCGGCGGGAATCGCCTCCTGCTCATCGCCGAAGCTGGTCTGCTGAAAAGTGAGCGTCGCCTGCGAACGGCCGGAAAGATCGACCGTCCAAATCGCCTCATTCAGGTTGAACGTCGATCCGGTTGGGTCGTTGTGATCCATCACCAGATAGTTGTGATTGGCGACGGTCTGAAGAAAGACTTCGCCGAGCTGGGCGTCAGAAGAGAAGGTGCTCCACGCTGGGCCGAGTGTTCCCTGCGAAAAATCATCCGCCGCGATGACAGTGCCGTTTTCATCAAGCTGGCCCAGCACCGTGCCGCGCGTCGCGCCCTTGCCGAGTGAGACAAAGCTGCCATTGATGTTTTGCGCGGCGGCGATCGAGTTGCCGGCAGGCCCGCCGGCATTTTGCGTCACGACTGCCGCGTTGAGAATCGCGCGGATCGAATAATTGCCGAGCGTGCCGGCGAGGCTTGAAACCCGCAGCGTGTAGATTCCGCCGGTAACGATCGCGCCCGTTTGAAGAATCGCCGGCTGTCCCGCCGCGCCGGCCGAAGCGGAGGCGATGAGCTGATTCGATCCATCGAGCAGATCGATCTTTGGCCGCAGCTCCGAACCATCAGCAGCGGAAACCAGCGCGCTCAGCGTCTGGCCGGCGTCGAGATTCAAAGTGAAGCTGTCACTGTCGCCGGCAGGAGCAATTGTACCAGTCGTCGTCCGTTCCCAAATGAGCGGGGCGGCAGGAATCTCCGCGAAAAATGGCGATGGAAATGGTGTCGAGACAATATCGACCGCAAGCGATTCGCTAAACGCCGCCGAGTCGTTTCCGTCGGCATCCTTCACCGCGCCCGTCGGCAACGTAATCGTCAGCGGCCCTTCGCTGTTCAAGCCCGCAAGCTGATATCGCACTGTCGTTGCGTTCAATAAGCTCGCACTGACAATCGAGCCGCGACTGGGAACCAGGACAAATGGGTCGATCGAATTGGGACTCACCGGCCCGCTGAACGTCACATCCAGCGTCGTCATCGGCATTGCGACGATCGCACCCGCCGCGGGCGATGCCGTCGTCACCGCAAGCTGGTTGCTAGTGTATCCAAATGTTGCGGCATAATTATCCGCGGGGAACTCACCGGAAATGCCGTTCAGATTCTGATCCAGCGGCGCCTCTGAGCCGGCCGTCAGAATGAAGGGGGCGAGCGTCATCGCGTACTGGCCATTCACAGTCGGCGGCGTGAAATCGATTTCCAGCGTCGTGTTTCCATTGAGCCAACTGAAGCCGGAAATCTGCGATCGCAAATCACTATTGCCCGGATCGGTGAAGCTGACGACATCATTGGCAATGGAAAAGCTTGTCGGATCCATCGCGGCGTTGAAGGTGAGATTGATCGATCCGACCGGCGCGGTGCTCGTGCCGCTTGGAGTTTGAGCAACAACGCGCGTGCCCCGCAAGCCCGGCGGCAGATCGAAGGCGGGCGTCAACGACTTGGATACCGGACTGTCATCCACCGCACTGAAGCCCAGCCCGCGGCGGGCGAAGGCCGTCCAGATCTCCAGCGCATTTTTGCCGCCGTCCAACGCCCGATCGGCGGCAAGAATCGCGTCGCGCGCATCGGTGAACGAGGGACTGGTCGGCTGCAACTTCAGCGCGTCCATCACCAGCTTGATCGCCAGATTGTTGCCGCCGTTCTCGCCGGGGACGGCTGCGTTGTAACCCTGCGAAATGCTCGGGCTATACCCATACTTTTGAATCAGCAGCCGGTTCAGGTCCCAGAGCGCCGAGCCCCAGATGGTGCCAACCGAGTGCGCCTCGACGCCCGCACTCGTGCCGAAATCGGCGAACGTGAGCGGATCGATCCCCATGTCAAAGCTGTACGGATTCTGGCGGACGCCCGGTCCGCCGGGACCCTGGCCCAGGATGTAATTCCCCACACCGTAAGCGCCATCGGCGGCGTCGGTCGGCTTCTCCGTGAGCATCAATGCGAACCAGTCGCTCCAGCCTTCGGCCAATCCGGAGCTCTGCAACGTCTCCAGGCCCGAACTGCTCGCGGCGCCACCTGTGAGCCGCGTCGTCAGGCCGTGCGTGTACTCATGGATGACCACCGTGCTGTCGAAATCGGCGTCGCGCTGCGGGGAAGTTTTGTCCCACAGATACATCTGCATGATCGGCGACTGGCCGTCCGGCGGCGTGAAAAAGTTGGAGTTATCGACATCGCCGCCGTCCTGCGATTGCGCTTGCAGCGCATCGCCCCCAATTCCCTGCCCGCTGTAGTTGATATTCTGAAAATTGCCGGCGGCTTCAGTGAAGCCATAATGAGCATAGATGTCGTGGACCGAATTGGTCAGATAAAAGAGCTGCGTCACCGCCGCAGACATGTATGAAGCGGGATTCTGAGAAAGATCCAGCGGCGAGTCGAAAGAGAGCGAAGGCCCGCCGTCCGGCTGAAATGACGGCAGATTCGTGTTGACCGCATCAATGTACGCATCGACGTTGTTGCCGCTGGTGGTCGTCGAATCCGCGCCTGCCTGGCCGTTGGTGTCGAGCCAGCCGAATGGGGAGAACGTCGGGTCGGCGGGGTTCGTCACGATCTGCCTCGAACCGTCATCAGGATTCTTGAGCGGCAACGGATAGACGTCGTATGACTCCGTCGAATTCGTGAGATCGGATGCGGGTGATGAATCATCGGAAGGCGTATCAGCCGCCGGTGCAGCGCTGCCGGCGCTCCCGTCATCCGGCAACAACGGATGGGCAAAATCAACCGCGCCCAGAAGCGCGCCGGTATGTCCGTCGATCCGGGCGTCATACCAATGCTCGCCATCGGGCGTGCGAAGGAGCATATCCCAGCCCAGACGCAGGCCAGTGGGCGTTGGAATATAAACCTGTTTCGCGGGGATCGGATCGAGCGACGCATCCGGCGAAACCAGCGTTGTGATCGTCGATGGTCCGACGGTTATCGCGGGAGCTGACTGACTCTCAGTCGCGACCGACGGTGCCGCGTTCAAATCCAATCCCAAATCCGGCGCAGCATCGACCAGCGCCTGGCTCGCCGTCAGTGCCCCTTGCGCTGACGTATGTGCTGTCGAGATCAACCCCGCGGCATTGGCGATGAAATTGCTCGCCGCCGTGATGACCTGATTGTCGCGCGTAAGGCTGATCGAGATGTCGGCATCTTCAACGGCCAGTGCGCCGATGCGCTGTTGAAGATAGATGTGCGTTTCGCCGGTATCCGAATCGGTGTACTGATTGGTGACCAGCGGGCTGCTCAGATCCGCTGTCGTGATTCCCAGATCGCTGACATGCGCGCGGAGATACGCCATCGCCACATCCAGCGGCGCGCCGGCGGCGGGGGGCGAAAGCAGGCCGCTGGTTGCCGCCAGGTTGTGGCCGGGCGGAACGTACGGTGCAATCGGACCAGAATTGTTGGCGGAAAGAAAAACCCGGGCCTCAAGCCGCTCGGCGATCGAGTGGGCCGCGGCGCGAAGGGCATCTGTCCTGAGCGGCGGCCGGGGCGGCCGACGCCGAAACGAACCCATACACCCTCCTCGCTCCTCTGATGCCGAAAATAGCAGCCCGCCGCCAGCGGTTCAATTGAAAAGCGAAGGGATTGCCCTTCACGCACACTCAGACCCTTCAACCGGCAATGCCCCCGCGTAATTCCCGGCTCCCGCAATTCAACATGCGTGATCCAAGACAGTTCGGAGTTCTTATACGTGCTGCAAGTTATGCACGTTCAATCGGGCCACGGACAGGTTCTGAAACGTGAAGACGTGAAACGTGACGGTTTGGTGGATCACCGTCACGTTTCACGTCTTCACGTTTCACGTCTTCACGTTTCACGTCCTCACGTTTCAATACTTCGTGATAGCCGTGTCCGGAAGGGCCGGATCCGCTTCCCGCGCGATGAGCGTCCGCAACTCGACTGCTCTTCTACGGCTGCGATGCCGGCTGTGTCGTCGGCCCGCTCGGCGCCGTCATCGGCTCGGTGGTTGGTGTGGAAGATTGCTTTTGCAACATCTGTGCATCGGCGGCGTCCAGTTTCTCGCGCGAGTTGTACAGGACATACGCGAATCTGGATTGGTGGAATATCCCGCTGTCCTCCCACTGCACGTTCCGCCATTGGCTGGCGTTGTCTGTCCGCGGAAACGGGTCGGCCAACGCCCAATCCTTCACCGGGATGCGGTAATCGGTATCGCCGCAGTAGGAATAAATGCTGCGCACGCGAACGTAGTGGTATCCGCCCTCATCACCCATCCAAACCGCCTGATCGGGAAAGACCTGCGATTCGGATTTGGAAAGATCATCGGCAATCTGCTGACGGCTGCCATCCTCGACGCAGCCGCTCAGGCCGATCGCCAGCATCATGAATCCGCAAAGCAAAAGAGTGATTCGCATGACGGGAATGTACCGCATCGGGAGCCATTGTTGGAATCCCCGCGCGCAAGAATCGTCTGGACAACAGTTGTTTGAACGGGTATTATGAACCCATGACTTCAATCGCCGCCGGGCGCAAGCGGGGGAAGCATTTTGATTCGCCGCAGCAGGAGGCGTTTCTTAACCTCTGGCGGACGTATGACCGGCTGCGCCTGCTGGAAGATGAGCTGTTTGGCCGGCACGATCTCACCGCTCAACAATACAACACATTGCGCCTGCTGCGCGCGGCCCATCCGGGCAGCGTCCCGACTTTGAGCCTGGCGGCACGCCTCGTTTCCCGCGCGCCAGACATCACCCGATTATTGGACAAGCTGCACGAGCGCGGCTTTGTGGTACGCGACCGACCAGCCGATAACCGCCGCGTGGTGAACATCGGCATCACCGAAGCCGGGCTGGCCCTGCTGGACCGCCTGGCCGATGAGGTCAGGGAGTGCCACACGCGGCAGCTGGGGCATCTGGATTCGCGCGAAATCAAAACGCTGGTCGAGCTGCTAAGAAAAGCGCGCGAGCCACATGAGTTGGAGACGAGCGATTGGCGATGATGCGAAGAAGCGGCGGGCAGTGCCCGCCCTACGGGCGACCTATTTCGTAGGGCGGGCACTGCCCGCCGCTTCTTGAGAGCTGGGTCGCTTTCAGAACCCTTTCCCCTGTACTCAGGGGAGAGGGTAGGGTGAGGGGACGGCGATGCGCCAGTGAGCGTACCTCGCCGATCGGCGCGTCGCTCCCCTCACCCCAACCCTCTCCCCTGAGTACAGGGGAGAGGGAGAATACGCGGCGCATCCACATGGCGACTGGGCATGAGCGCGCGATGCGATTGAGGCTGAAGGGCGTATGTCGATAAACTTCAAAACTTTGCTTGTAGCCACAATGCTTGCGACGCTCGCCAACTCCGGCTGCAAAAAAACCGACGTCGCCGCGGTCGCGTCCAATGGCCGCACCAAAATCCGCATCGGCTACATCGGCATCTCCTGCGAAGCACCGATTTTCACAGCATACGAGAAAGGCTACTTCCAGGAGGAAGGCCTCGAGCCGGAATTGGTTCGCTGCCAATGGGCCGAATACAAGGATGTGCTGGCGCTGGGCGGCTTTGATATCACGCATCATCTGGTGATGTATTTCCTCAAGCCGATCGAGCAGGGGATGGACGTGAAATTCACCGGCGGCATCCATCGCGGCTGCCTGCGCGTGCAGGCGTATGCCAAGGGAAATATCCACACCGTCGAAGATCTTCGCAACAAACGGATCGGCGTCCCGGGGATGGGAACGCCGCCCTTTGTTTTTGCCAATCGGGTGCTTGGGGCGCATGGCATCGATCCGGGCAAGGAGATCGACTGGCGTGTTTTTCCCGCCGGCGATTTGCAACTGGCGATGGAGCGGGGGCTGGTGGATGCGGTGGCGGATTCCGAGCCGATCGGCACGCTCATGCTCGAGCAGGGGATCGTGCGAAATATCGCCGACCAGGCGACCGATCCTCCTTACGATAAAGAATATTGCTGCGCGGTGATTGTGAACGGCGCGTTTCTGCGGGCCAATCCCAAGGCCGCCGCCGCCGGAACCCGCGCGCTGCTGAAGGCGGCCAAGTGGGTCGATGCCAATCCGCTCGCGGCGGCCAAGCTCTCGGTCGAGAAGAAATACATCGGTGCCAACCCCGAGCTCAATGCCTTGGCGCTTTCGCATCTGCATTACATCCCCAGTGTTTCCGGCGCGGAGGCGGCAGTGAATTCCGCCGCCGCTGAAATGCGCAAGGCGGGAATGCTCAATCCGCGAACCGATGTGCCGACGCTCGTCGTCCGAGCCTTCGCGCATCTGGATGGCGTCAACGATCAATGGCTGGAAAGCTTGAAGGTGGAGCAGGTGGCCGGCGGGCAGGTGCCGGCGGATCAGAAGTTCCTCACCTTCTCCGAATCCGTTCTCTCACAGATCAAACCCGCCTGCTGCCACGAGGAAACCGGACATTGAAGATATGACGCAGCAGGGATTGGACATTCCGATTCGGCCCCAGGAAATCGCCCAGCGCGCCCCCGCGCAAAAGGCGCCGTCGAGAAACGCGCCGCCGAGCTTGCGCCACGGTGCCGCGATGATCGCGATTCCCGCCGCCGCGGGGATCGCGCTGCTTTCACATTATCAGTTGGCGGATCATGCGCTTTCGCCGGTGACTCATTCCTATCCGACGCTTCTTGCCGCCGTGCTGATCGCGGGGCTAGTGGCCCTTGTCGTGCAGTTTTTCTGGCCGAAGTTTCGGAATTGGCTGCAAAACGGCGCGCCGCTTCTGGCGGCCGCGATTCTGGCTCTGGCCGGGTGGGAGATCATCACGCTCAAGGCGGCGCTTCTGCCGATCATGTATTTCCCGCCGCCCGAGTTGGTTCTCCAGACGCTTCTGGATGACCACCGTCCTGAAAATCACGGCATGCTGTTCCAGAGCACATTGAGTTCCCTCTATCTTCTGATGCGCGGCTACGCGGTCGGAGTCATCTGCGGGCTCATCAGCGGCGTTACCATGGGCTGGTCTTCGCGCGTGCGCTATTGGGGAATGCCGATTCTCAAGATCGTCGGGCCGATCCCCGCCACCGCGTGGATACCGATGGCGCTGGTCATCTTCCCGCGATCCGGCCTCTCGGGGATCGCACTGATCGCATTGACCGTCTGGTTTCCCGTAACCATGCTGACGGCATCGGGCGTTTCCAACACGCGCGCTTCATATCTCGACGTCGCCCGCACCCTCGGCGCGGGTCGCGCGTATTTGATCTTCCGCGTGGCGATTCCCGCGGCAATGCCGAGCATCTTCATCGGGTTATTCATGGGCCTCGGCGCGTCGTTCCTGACGCTGCTTGTCGCCGAATCCACCGGTGTTCGCTCGGGGCTTGGCTGGTACATCGACTGGGCACGCAACTATTCCGATTACACGAAAGTCTTCGCCGCCCTGGTGATCATGGCGCTGTTCTTCTCGACGATCATGACGCTGCTGTTCAAAGTGCGCGATCGGATCCTCGTGTGGCAAAAGGGAGTCATCAAGTGGTGAGCGCCGCCGAGCCAATTATCTCCGAGGCATCTTCCCTGCGCGCGCGGAATGTCAGCAAGACATTCACCGCGACGGATGGCTCAGAATTGCGCGCCCTGGAAGGCGTCACACTTTCGCTTGCGGCCGGCGAATTGGTTTCGCTCGTCGGCCCCAGCGGCTGCGGAAAATCGACACTCCTCCGTCTCATCGCCGGCCTCGATGCACCCACCAGCGGCGAGCTATGGGTCGGCGATGAGCCGATCACCGGCCCCAGCGCCCAGCGCGGGCTGGTCTTTCAGGATCCCAATCTTTTCCCCTGGCTCACCATCCGCCGCAATATCCAGGCGGGCTTGCTGGCGCGCGGCGTGCTGTCCGAAAAACGCCACGAAGTGGACGAATTCATGAAGCTCGTCGGCCTCGAAGGGTTCGGCGATTCATTTCCGCATCAGCTCTCCGGTGGCATGGCCCAACGTGCCGCCCTCGCCCGCGCACTGATCAATCATCCCAAGGTCCTGCTGCTCGATGAGCCGCTGGGCGCGCTCGACGCCTTCACGCGCATGCGCATGCAGGATGAGGTCCTGCGCCTCTGGGAATCGCGCGGCACCACGATGCTGCTGGTGACCCACGATATCGACGAAGCAATCTACATGAGCGACCGCATCGTCATCATGTCCCCCCGCCCCGCGCGCATCGAGCGGATCATCGATGTCGATCTGCCGCGCCCTCGCCAACGCAACGATTCGCGGTTTCTCCAGCAACGAGCGCAGATTCTGGAGATGCTGCATTTCGCGGGGAGAACGAGCGATGCGGGCTCGATCTGACGCGTCGTTATCGCCTCTGCGCGATTGCCACTTCTGCCCAAGCACCGATATAATCTCGCGGCAGGAGTAGCAATGAAAGTATCTCTGCGCCCAAGTCTTCAAAAGTTCGTTGAGAGCCAGGTGCGAAACGGGCGATACGCCAACGAAAATGCTGTCGTGAGCGAGGCGCTGCGCCACCTGATGGAATACCAGCGCGCAAGTGCCGTTGAGTTACGCGCCGAGATCGCCGAGAGCCTCGCAGAGCTCGATCGTGGCGAAGGAACGCCGTGGGACGCCGAGGAGGTCAAGGCAATGGGACGCAAACTTCTCGCCGCATCGCGCCGAAAATCGATGGCCAAGCGAAAGGGCGCGTAGCCCGGCATGCCCGCCATCATCAAATCAAAACGCGCTGTGCGCGAAGCCGCCGAGATTTGGCATTACATCGCTCAAGACAATTCACCGGCCGCAGATCGTTTGATCGATGACATTGAGCACGCGCTCCGCTTCCTCGCCGAGTATCCGCGGGCCGGTAAAGAGCGGAGCGATTTGGCACGTTCACTGCGAACATATCCAGTTGGCAATTACTTGCTGTTCTATCGACCCATGAAAGACGGCATCCAACTGGCGCACATCATCCACGGCGCCCGCGACCTTCGCCGCCTGTTTCCAAGACGAGGCTGACGTTAACGATTCCCGCTTTCTCAGGAGCGCGCGCAGATTCTGGAGATGCATTTCGCCGGAAGCGCCGTCTGATTCCACGCCATCACCTGTTCAGGTGAATTGCCGCTGGCTCAATCCATTCTGTAAAACGCGTCACCGATGGGTATCTCACCGCCTGGCCGGGATTGCGCATCTCCATGACGTTCCGAAAAACCCCGGCATCGCGACATTTACTTCAGAAGGCCGCGGCTGCTGCATTCTTCCTTTTCGCCGGCGCGGCAATTCTATTGCTTGTCCTCGGTAAGGCGCTGGATCATGACGAACATCAGTTCGTCGCCAGCGGGGCGCTGCTGGCCCGGCGATCGCTGCTTCCGTATCGCGATTATCCCTACTTCCATACGCCGAACCTCGTGTTCGTCTATGGCCTGCTGTTCAAACGCTTCAGTTACCTGCTGCTGACCGCGCGGCTCTTTTCCGCGGCTTGTGCATTGGCCGCCGTGCTCGCCGTCTTTGCATTGGCGATGAAGGCGTTCGGCCAACATGCGTTTGCCATTCGGTTCGGCGCCGGCGCCGGCGCCGGATTGCTTTTCATGGCCAATCCACTTTTCGCGCAGACCAGTGCCCGCGCCTGGAATCACGATGCCGGCGTCCTTCTTGTGCTTCTCGCATTTGTCGCCGCGTGCGCCGCTCGCCGCCGAGCGCGATCGTCAGCTTGGATGGCAGCCGTCGGTTTGCTCCTGGGATTGGCCGTCGGCACTCGCCTCACGTTTGTAACCGTGGTCCCGGCATTCTTCGTGATGTTTGGGCGCGAAGAATCTTCGATTGATCCGCGACTCTATTTCAAATCAAAGCGCCGGCGCACTCTCAGGCGGATCATCGCATTCGCATCTGGTTTGATCGCCGGGCTTCTGCCCGTCTTTTGGATGTTCTTTCTCGCCTCGTGCCAGTTCATCTTCGGAAACTTCCAGTATCCACTTCTGAATACCGCCTTCCGCATCAGCGGCGGCGACAAATACGGAACCGGAACGCTCGCACGATTGCACTTCGTCTGGACCAACGTCCTCTTCCAGCCCGGCGCGCTGATCCTGCTGATGTTGTTGGTCGCCACGCTCCGTCAGGCAGCGCGATCGAAAGCCGTCGCTTTTCGTTTCGAGCGCAGGTTTCTGCCGATGCTCATCCTCTACCTGTTGATCGGATCGTTCGCCCCCGATCCGGCGTTTGAGCAATACTTCTACGCGATCATCCCGTTCATCGTGCTCTGGATCGTCTACGAGCTGGCGGCCATTGCCCGGGATGAGCGTTCGACACGCACACTACGGATGCCGGCAATCATCGCGGCAATCGCCGTCGCCATCGCGCCGCCGCAGTTTGTGCCGGCGCAGCGCAACTGGTCGCCGGCGGCGTGGGCGCCGCTCCAGGCGCATCATTTCGGCCAGCAAGTCCGCCAACTATCTGGCGGCGGCCGCGTGCTCACGCTCCATCCGATCATTCCGCTGGAAGGGGGATGCGATATCTATGAAGAGTTCACCACCGGCCCATTTGTCGGCCGCATCGCGCCGATGATTCCCACTGACGATCAACCCGCGCTGCACATTTTGGGCGAGGGAATGCTCTCGGCGGAGCTGCGAAGACGTCCCGCCGCCGCCGTCCTCGCGGGCATTGAAGGAGATCCCGAATCTCCGCTGATCCGCTACGCCACGCGGCACCACGCGACGGAGGTCCTGGACGTAAAACGCGAAAAGTTGTGGGTTTTCGGCCCTATTTCACCGTCTTCATCTCAAACTTCGGATTCAGCTCCAGCTCAAAATCCTTGAACCGCACTTCCGTCGGCCCGCCGGCGTGCACTTGCAGGCCGAACATCCCTTCCCTGGGAATCTCCGCGTCGTCGATGTCCGTCGTGAGATGCCCGTTGATTGCGGTCCTTATCTTCGTCCCCACCGCGAGGACCTCGTAGGTGTTCCAGTCGTTTGGCTTGAGGAATTCCTCGCCCGATTTTTCGCTGATGAGCACCCCGGTCTTTCCGTGCCATTTGAGATTTTCGCCATACAATTTTCCCCACCACCCTTTGCCGGCGTCCGCCTGCGGGCCGGACATTTCATTGCCCTCGAAGACGACGCTATGAAATTGGATGCCGCTGTTGGCTTCGTTGGGCACGAGCTTGATCTTGCAGACCAACCGAAAATCGCCGACCGAGACGGCACTCTTGAGAAACTCGTTTCGCTTGATCCCCTTGTCGGTCTTGCCGACGATCTCGCCGTTCTCGACATGAAAGAGCGTCATGTCTCCCCACCAGCCGGTGAGATCCTTGCCGTTAAAAAAGTTCTTCGCATCGGCAGGAGTCGCCGGCCGGATGACGGGTGCCTTGGGCTCATCGGCGCCGATGAGCGTGATGCAGACAAGCCCGAGCAAGATTGATGAAATGAAGCCGCGCATGTGAATCCTCCGCAAAGAGCTGATCTTCCCCAGGAATCGGAGCCTCCAAGTCTACTGGCCAGCCGTCCGGCGGGCCAGAGGGTTGGAGGGGCTTAGAAGTTTCGGGTTTCGGGTTTCGAGCGTGGAGAGAATCTGCGCCCTTTGTCCCTCCGTCCCTCCAACCATGCAATGTTTTGCATCAAATTTTTCATCATTTCGTTGCATTGCAACGCCTTCGTGTTGCATTCAAAGGATTGAAGTCGCACGCAGAGGCGCGAAGGCGCGAAGATCGGGAGGCGTTTCGGATTCCATGTTTTGAGGACCGCGTCCGGCCGCCTTGTCCGCCGATGAAACAAAGTGAATCAAATTTTAAATCATTCTGTTTCATGTGCTCCTGTTTCATGTTTCATTGGGGAAATCCAGCACGTCTTCAGCCACCGATGAACACCGATAAGGGGGATGGTGAACCGCCAGTGGGGCGCCGCGCCACTAGGCGCGACTCCTGGGGAGAATTTAGTCGCGCGAGCCCGAGTCGCGCGGCTCCCGGGTCCGCAAACAGCTACCTCTCGGCTATATGAACTAAAACCATACATTATATATAATGTCTTAAGGGGAATGGGTAGGCAGAGGTCAGTAGTCAGAACTTGGTGCCCAGCGACGGACAACGGACCACGGGCAACCCACAACAAACAACGCCTCTACTATATAGCAAAAAGTTTCCATTTTCGGTTGTAACCTACTGCCGCATCACGAGTTGCAAATTATGACCCCTCCCCCAATTTTTCATCGCGCAAGTGCTTGATGGTTCGATACTTGTCAACTTGTCGCGCTGACAAAACCGAACCAAAAGTTATAAAAATCCGAAAATCTTTCGTCGCGGCCAAACCTCTTCCGCCGCGAGGTTTACAGCAAAAGAATTTTCGGCGGTCGCGCGTAAATCGCTATGACTTGCTGTCGGGTCAGTGTTGAGAATGGAAGAACGACGGGGAGCCGCGCTTGGAGACTCGCTCCGCTGCGCGTCGCGGCTAACC
>DATBDZ010000038.1:0-29381 GCA_036276235.1 Humisphaera sp.
ACTAATTGGTAGGGCGGGCACTGCCCGCCGACGTCGTGGTTCGCGTGTGCACACGCAGGTGAAGACTCGGAGCATTGAGAGGCTCGCGCGTGGTGCCGCAAGTCAACACGCCGCCGAAGCCTTTGCCAGATAGGGGAGCCAGAGATGAAGTTCATAGCACGCTCGATCAAGCTGCCCGAACCACGCTAATTTATACCTGCGCCTTCGTAAACAGGCTATGGGATTTCTCCTCGCGGGCGTGGCAGCAGCGCTTTGCAGGGTGGGTGTAATCGCCCACCACGAGCGGCAAATGGCGGGCGGGTACACCCACCCCTACAGGACCGTTCTCCCGAGAATCAGATGCCCCCGATCTTACACCAGCCCGCCGATCTTTCGTAACACCCACTCGGCGGTGATCAGCGCGACGAACAACGCCAGGAAGCCCCAATGTGCCGCCCGCGTGAAGCGGTCATTGGGGTCGGCGAACAAGCCAAGCTGCCTTGTCACCGTCTGCTCGTGCGGCGTGCGCGGAACGTAATCGGCCAGCAGATCCAGATACTCGGCGTCAACCGCCAAGCCGTTGCCTTCGCTGGCGACTCGTGCCAGCGCGGCACGATCGGGATTGACATTTTGGCGTTCGATAGTGGATGGCGCGATGACATCAAATGCAAGCGGCCGTCGCGATGCGGTTGGATCCGCCGACATGAGTCTGTCGATTGCCGTTCCCTCCAGCGAGAGCTCGTACCATCCGGCCGGCAGATTCTGAAGCTGCGCGTGATAAAGCCCCGGGGTTTCGCCAGAATCTTCGAGCTGCACCCGGGCAACGTCTTGGCCGGCGCTGTGGACGACGGCGGCGACTTTTTCTCCCGCCATCGGCGTAAATTCATTTGACAGAAGACGTGCTGAGATATGAATCGCCTCGCCGGCGATCGCGCGCGGCTTATCGACGCCAAATCGGACAAGTTTTCCGCCGGCGGGCATATCGCTGCCGGCGACCCAGCGGATCATCTGTCCCCAGAACCGCTCGTGCAGGTTTTCCCCCGCCACGTCGCGCAGCCGCCAGGTGGAATCGCTGGCCAGATAGATGACACGGCCCAAGCCGAGCGGCATCGTCGCCAGCAAGGCGCGTTTCCGGGCGCTCGCCAGAAGATCAGCTTTGTCTTTTGGGTTGCTCGCGCTTCGGGCCTGTTCGGCAATTCGCCACAGCACGCTGGCGGCGGGTTTCGCCTGCGTTTGCGGACTGTGCCAATACCAGGCGGGAATCGCCGACCAGAGCTTGGCGTTGGTTGCCGGATCGATCGCGAATTGGCTCAGAATGGACGCTGCGCCTTCGGGAGCGGGGACAATGGCGAAACCGTTGTGCGCATGATCCGATAGCTCACTGCCGCTCCAATTGCTGCTCGATTCGATCGGTAGAATATCGGCCAATGCGCTGCCTACAAACCGCGCCGGCATGTTCAGCGGCCCGGCGATCGTCACCAGTGTCGTCCCGCGATCGCGCACGGCGCGGGCGAGATTCGCCTGCGCCTCACCAGTGAGAAACTCCGGCGGCACATCGCCAATCACCACAAGATCAAACGCCGACCACTCCGCCGGCGTTTGCGGGAGAATCTGCGCCTCCTCCTTCGGATTCGTCGGCGAGGCTTTCATCGGCGCGGGCGGCGTGATGCGATCTACCTGCGCCGGATCAAGCAGAATCGTCTGAAGATGCACGCGGCTGTCCCGCTTCAAATAATTCGCCAGATATCGATACTCCCAGCGCGGCTGCTGATCGACCACCAGCGCCTCCAGCTTGTCATTCTTCACCATCACGCGTGCGGCGCGGCTGTTATTATCGAGCACCGCCTCGCCCGGAACCGGAAGGATTCTGACCTCATAAGAGTAAACGTCCGGCGATGGCGGCTTGTCGGTGAAAACGAGTGTCTCAAGACGCTGCTGCGTGGTGGCGGAAATCTTCTGCGTATCAATCAACTCCGTCCCGCGTCGCAGTTCAACGGTGGCCGATTTGCCCGCGAGCGCATCCAAGCGGATTGCCGCCGCGATGCGAACGGTGTCGTCTCTGTAAACCCAATCCGGAGCGTCGAGCGATTCGATCGCCGCATCCGGAGAAAGCCGGCGCGATCCGACGGCGGCGGTGAAAACACGAACGCCCCGTGTCGCAAGCTGCCGCGCCGCGTCGGCGGCGTCGCCGCCGGTGTTGGCGCGGCCATCGCTCATAATCAGCAGCGATGCATCCGTCTCGTCACTGCCGATCTGGCCGCTCACATATCGCAGTGCACCGGCCAGATCTGTCGCCGATTCAATTGGCTCGGCGGCGGCCTTGATGGCTTCCTGTAATTCCGTTTCAACCGGCTTCGCGTCGGCACCAAAGGCGACGACCCTGACGCGATGTGCCATCAGCAGGTTGCGTATCGTTGCCGGCGTGCTGAGTGTTCGGATGACAAGATCAGCGCGGCGCGGCACGCTGGTGTCTGCAAGTATGGCGCGGATTGAATCATCGCTGCCGGAGCGAAGGAGATAGCCGTTGTCAGCGTCGTCGGCCGCGCTTTGCGATCGCGCGATGAGATTGTCGAGCGATGAGGCTACGCGCTGCCAAGAGGCGGCATCAGCCGCCGAGCGCGCGGTCTTTGCGAGGGTACGAATCCCATCTTGCAGATCGGCCGATTTTGACAACGAGTCTCCCAAGACATCAAGGCGCGACACCCATGCCTTGAACTTCTCGCCTCGCTCTGCATTGAATGACGCGGTACCGGCGCGAATCGCTTGTAGCTCATCGCGCAGCAACGTCAGATTTGCCACAGTGCGATCGATACTTTCGGGATGAACTTTTGACGGCAGTAACTCGAGCGCATTAGCCCGGCGCAGCCGCTCGATCGGCGAAGATTGAACATCCTTCTGCGCCATCGACCCGCTTCGATCGATCAGCAACCAAAGCGTCGGCGGATCGTTTGACGTTTGCCGCCAAACCCAGAGGGGGCGAATCAGCAGGACGAATGTGAGCCCGATCAGGGCGAGACGAATCCCCGTCAGAATCGAGACGAGCCGACGAGCCGCGATTCTGTTCTGCGCTTGGTAGAGAAGGAGGATCATTGCGCCGGCAATCAGGAGGCCGGGCGCTAACAGCCATGCGCTGATCGCCGGATCGATGCGCAGGGTTTTATGTAGCTCAACGGCCTGCGCAAGAAGAAGAAGTTGATCGATCGTGCTCAACATTGTGTGCGACAGTGCGACAAAGGCTGTTAAGGTGACATCCACCTTTTTAAAAGGTGGATGTCACCTTAACAGTCTTAGCAGTCTCCACGTTACGCATTCGTCGCTCGTGGTGGGCGAGTACACCCACCCTACATCTCATGCCGCCACGCGGTTCCGTGCTGGCGCCGCTTCGGTTCGCGTTCTTTGCCTTCCCATCATTTGCCACGTCAAAGCCGTTTCAACGAGGAGGCTCAGTAACAGGAACCCCGCGAGCCATTTCCAGATTTCGCCGGCACCGGGCTGGCGCGCGATTGCTGCCGCGATCTGGTCCGTGCTGATTGTTTGAATCGAAGCATTGTATGTCAGCCATCGCTGATCCGCGTCTGAGAGGACAGTCGGCTCCAGCTCGCGCGGATCGATCCCGACAGCAAAATAAACCGGCGGCATCGCTCCGGCCGACCGGAATTTCACCTGATACAGGCCCGGCTGAAACGTGTTCGGATATTGGAATTCCCATTGCCCGCTGCGGAAATCCGGTTTGCGGTCGCGATCGATTGAGCCATCGGGAAGCGTCACATCGGCGGATTGCAACGCGGGCTTTGGCGGGCCGCTCCAGAGGATCGCTGAGCCGGCGTTGATGCTGCCGTTCTTTTGGCCGCGCAGGATTGGCGCGCACAGGTGATAGATCGTCTCGTTCACCAGCGGCACAAAATTAGGCATGACGTTCCAGTTGTTCCAGCTTCCATCGGCGCTGGTGGCCCAGATGACGGCGCGGCCGCCGTTGTTGCCGACGGGATGCTCCAGCACCAGCGGATCGCCATCAGCGGTGGCCAGAATAATCTGATCGTCGCCATCCTCGGGCTTTAGCCGCCACCATTTCACGGTCGCGGCTCCGGCCAGCGCGTTGCGATCCGAGGATGCGATCAGAGCGACCATTGGATTGGATGGCGATCGAATCTCGACGGCAGGGGGGCTGGAGGCCGATTGCGGCGAGGCATCTGTCATCCCGAGCTTCGCCAGGCGTGTTCGCTGCGGGCCTAACGCGTCGGTGATGAAATCGGCGCGCGTGCGCGGGCCGAGGATAATCCAAACGCCGTGACCGGCGCTTGTGTAGTCGGCCAACCGCTGCTCGATGTCCGGCGGAAGCTCGGCGACATCGTTGATGACGATCGCGAAGTAGTCATCGAGATTGGCCGACGAGCTGTCGGCGACGCTGACGATCGTCGGTTGAATCAGCGCGGATTGCGCCCGCGCCGGATCGAGCGGCTGCATCGCCGCCGCCAGGAACTGCGCCGATTGGAAATTCCCGGCGCGCGTCAGTTGGCCGTCAACAATGAGCACCGGAAGTCGTTGCCAGACATTGATTGCCGCCACGGCGGAGTTGTCCGCGGGCAGGGCATCAATCGCGTCCGTCCAAATCTTCACCCAGTGCGAACCCGCCGCGGCAAATGTGTGATCGAAGCGAACGGTCACCGATTGCCCAACGGGCAGCGAAGGAATCTGCATCGGCGTCGCCGACTCGCGGCCATCGATCGCCATGTGAATCGCCAGTGCCGTGAAATCAGTCGATCCCTGATTCGAGATCGCGGCCAAAATCTGCGACGGGCGATTGATGCCGACCAGATTCGGCTCGACTGTGATCGCACCAACGGAAACATTCGCGGCGGATTTGGGCGGTTGAAGCGCGATGTTGTAGGTGCTGGCGCGCCCGTTGTCCGAAGCGGTGCCGGTGCCGGTCGCGGCACGCCATGCGCCCGGGTCTCCGATTTGCCAGTTGGCGCGCTGCTGATCGGAGAGGACGAGGACGAGCTTGCGCGCGTTGGAGCCATGCGAAAGCATTTGCCGCGCGACGCCGATGGCTTGCAGCATCGAGCAATCGGTCATGCCGGGCTTAAGCTGCCGCAGCGACTGACACAGTTTCACTGCATCGCCCGCTGGCGCGGGAGCCGCCGATAGTGCGCGCGGCTCATGCTCGGCGAGAATGATGGATAGCGTGTCGCCGTGACCGAGCGTTCGCGCCGATTCTTCAACGATCGCAGCCGCCTGGTCGAAAAGCGTTTGATCGCCAACGACGCGGCTCATCGACAGCGAATGATCGAGGACAAACGCCACGTCGGTCGGCGCTTCGGTGCCGAGCTTGGATGTGATTCCATTGCTCACGATTGGCCGCGCCAGCGCCCAGGCGAGCAGCAGCAGGGCGGCAACGCGCACCGCCAGCAGCAGCCATTGATCGACTCGCCTTCGGCGTCGCGCTTGGAGTTGCGATTCCAGCAGAAACCGCATCGCGCCCCAATGGATCGGCGTCGTGCGCTGCCGATGCAGCAAATGAATCACGATCGGAATGCTCGCCAGGAGAATCCCGCTCAGCAGCAGTGGCCAGCCCATCAGGAAGGTCATCTTTGGGGAGAATAAGTTGTCAGTGGTCAGTTGTCTGTAGTTGTTGGTTGTGGGTTGTTTGTTGTTGGTTGGAGAAGGTACTTGCGGGTTACGACAACCCACCACCAACAACCCACCACCAACAACTCTCACCTTCTCCCAATATACATCGTCAGCGCCTCATCGAACGGCTGGCTGGTGTTGAGCAATACATGGCTCAGATGCAATCGGCTGGCGGCGTCGCGGATTGATTTCTGGTGCTTGTCCAGGTTCCGCAGATAAGTTTGCCGTGCGAGCGCGGGATCGAGGCGCAGGCGTTGGCCGAGTCGTTCGAGGTTTTCGAAAAGGCTCCAGCGCTTGAAAGGAAATTCCAGCTCGTCGTTTGCCATCACCTGCATCAGGATCACTTCGTGCCGCATGTGGCGGAGATGATGCAGCGATTCGATCAGTGCCGCCGGGTCGTCAATGAGATCGGAGATGATGATGACCAATCCGCGCCGATCGATGCGCTCGGCCACCGCGTGGAGCACAGGCGCAATGCCCGATTCCTCTTGCGGCTGACTCTCCTCCAGCGTCTGCACGATCCGCATGAGCTGCGACGGCGCCGATCGCGCGGGGATGAATTGCCGCATCGATTTGTCGAAGGTGATCAAGCCCGCCGCGTCCTGCTGATTCAGGATTAAGTAACCGAGACACGCCGCCACGAATTGGGCGTAGCGGAATTTGCTAAGTGGGTCGGCGGCACCCTGGTACGCCATCGATCCGCTGGCATCGAGCACAATATGCGCCCTCAGATTCGTCGAGACTTCGTATTGCTTGATGTAGTACCGCTCGCTCTTGGCGTAGACGCGCCAATCAAGCCGCTTGAGATCATCACCGGGCGAATATTGGCGATGTTGCGCAAAATCCAGCGCAAACCCCAGATGCGGCGATCGATGCATTCCGTGAATGTATCCATCCATCACCTGCCGCGCCACCAGCTCGAGGCGACCGATCTTCAGCAGGGAATGGGGGTCGAGAAGCGATTGCATTTGCGGTTTTCAATACTCGATTCGTGAAGTACGGAGCGACCCATGTAATGACCCTGAACGGTGTCATGCTGAGGTACTCCGAAGCATCTGGCCGGCCTTCGCGAATGAGCCAGATGCTTCGGAGTACCTCAGCATGACATTTTATTGCTTCGATGTTGTTGAAGGATAATCAGTACATCGCCGCAATCGCAGGCCGTAACTCACTTAACCGTTTCCTTTAGCAGTTGGTCAACTATCCGATCGCTATTCATCCCCGCGGCTTCGGCGCTGAAGTTGGTCAGGATGCGATGCCGGAGAACCGGATGGGCGACTTTTACGATGTCTTCGGTCGTTACATGCACGCGGCCATGCAGAATGGCGCGGGCTTTGCCGGCCAACACCAAATAGATGCTGGCGCGCGGGCCGGCACCCCATTGCACTAGCTCATTGATGAACGCGGGCGTGCCGGGCTCGTTTGGTCGTGTCGCGCGGACCAGATCGCGGGCGAAGACCAGCACATGCTCGGCGACGGGCACTCGCCGCACCAGCGCTTGCAGATTCAGGATGGCCGGCCCATCCAGCAGGCGGCCGAGCTGCGCGCGGTAGTCGCTCGTCGCCTGCTTCATGATCTGAATCTCATCGGCGGCAGAGGGGTATCGCACCAGCGTCATAAACATAAAGCGATCGAGCTGCGCCTCGGGCAGAGGATAAGTGCCTTCCTGCTCGATCGGATTTTGCGTCGCCAATACAAAGAACGGCTCGGGAAGATCGTAGGTCGTCTCGCCGATGGTGACCTTGTGCTCCTGCATCGCCTCGAGCAGTGCCGCCTGCGTTTTGGGCGGCGTGCGATTCACTTCGTCCGCCAGCACGATGTTGGCAAAGAGCGGCCCCTTCATGAACCGAAAAATGCGCCGGCCGGTGGTGTGATCCTCTTCCAGCACATCCGTGCCGGTGATATCCGATGGCATCAGATCGGGCGTGAACTGAATGCGTTTAAACGTCAGATGCAGCACATCGCTGATCGTCTGAACCAGCAGCGTCTTGGCCAACCCCGGCACGCCAACCAGCAGCACATGCCCGCGGCAAAACATGGCCGTCAGCACCTGCTCAACCACATCCTGCTGCCCGACGATGACCTTCCCCAGCTCGGCGGCCATCGTCTGATACGCCGCTGAGAGTTGCTCGACAGCGGCAAGATCGCGCGACGACCCGAGCGGTTTGGTTGTAACTTCTGTCTCGATACTCATTGCAAGCGCAGTATAGACGACGGCGGACATTTGGGGATAGGGCAGACAGCGAGGGCAAACGTCGAAAGCACCGAACGTCTGTCGGGTCTGTCTCATTCCGTTCCTCGGCACCAGGGAAGGGTAGGGAGGGGGTTCGCGCGATTGGAGCTCGATGGACAGGAAATTGTAGGGTGGGTGTACTCAACCACCACGAGTGAGAAATGGTCGTCGAGTACACCCACCCGGGTGCGTGACACTTTATGCGGCTGTATTTCTCCCTCCTCCGGTAGTCCGGGGGAGGGCTGGGGTGGGGGTTGTGTAGAACGGGCGCTGCTCGCAAGAGACCCCCACCCTTAACCCTCCCCCGGAGTACCGGAGGAGGGGACGGGACTCGTCGCCGAAATTGTCACGCGCTACACCCACCCTACACGGAGCGGCGACATTTTCACGCGAGACGAATGCGATTATGATCTGCCATTGGCCTCGCCTCTTAAACGGAGCCGCCATGTCTATGCGAACCAAGGCCCGATGGACCGCACTCACGATCCCAACCGCACTGATGCTTCTGACTTCGATGCTGTTCGCGCAGAATGCACCGGCCCCGCGCGCCTCATCCGGCGATCCACCCTGGATGGTGAGCGTCGACCCGATTCCGGAGCAACTTCGGACCGAATACCGCCTCAATCCCTTCTACAAAAAGTCCGCGATGATCGACGGCATTCCGATCGTCGGCTCGCAGAATGTTTCCGACTTCGCGTTCCGCGAGTGCGCATGGACAATCCACCACATGCTCGATGGCCGCACGGTCGCGCTCGATGCGCTGGTGAAGGCGAAGGTGCGGATCGGCATCATCGCCGTCACCGAATACACGATGGATATTCCGGAAAATCAGAACGCGCGGATGATGGCCAATGCCGCCTTCAATGATCGTCGTTCGCGCGGGCTGGGCGGTTTGCCGCTCGCGACTTGCGCTGAGGAGAATCTGCTGAACCTGCGCGGCGATCCTTATTCTGCCGAGAACATCACGATCCATGAATTCTCCCATACGGTTGCCAGCGCGATGCGCCGCGCGCAGCCGGCGTGGTATGAGAAGCTTCGCGATGCGTACAAACAGGCGATGGCCACAGGCGGCTACGGCACCAGCTACGCCGCCACCAATGAGCAGGAGTATTGGGCCGAAGGGGCGCAGTGCTGGTTTGGCTGGGCCAATCCGCGCAACACCGGCGGCGCTGCAAACCGCGACGACGTGAAGAAAAAAGATCCGGCTTTGGCCGCACTCCTCAATGAAATCTACGGCGACGGCCCGTGGCGCTACTTCAAAACCAGCAACGCCAGCCGCGCCCCCGAAGACCTCGTACATCTGGCTGGATTCGACCGGATGAAGATGCCAGCCTTCAGCTTCAACAACTCCCCGCGGGTCCAGGCGGCGGCAACGCAGCCGGGCCTGAATCGCCCGCCCCCGCTAACAGGCCGCCGCGGCGCGACGGGAGCGACGACAGTTCCAGCGACACGACCGGCGCGAGAGCGTTAAGAAGGGAGTGCCACGTGAAACACAAAACGCCGTTACGAGTTCGCTGGTTAATGCGCGGTCGCGCGACCTCCTTCATCTCACTCTTTTTCGCAGGAACCGCCCTGACATTTGTCAGTCTATCGGCGGCCCAGACGCAGCCTTCGGTGACCACGCAGTCGGCAAGCGAGCGCGCCCAGACGATCAAACTGATCGACCAACTCGACGACGCCGACCCGGACATTCGCGTGTCGGCAACCTTGCGAATCAACGGATTGGGCGCCGGCGCGCTCGACGTCGCCGAGGCGGCGGCGAAACGCGAGGACCTGCCGCCGGAAACCCGCAAGCGATTGGAGAAAGCGCTCACTTTCATCCGCCCCCGTGCGATCGTCGAACAGCGTCGCGCCAGCCGCGATACGTGGCGCTCGAATCTTTTTCACAACGCTTATCGCAACAGCGGGCACACAAATCCGAAGTACGATGCGTTCGCTCATGCGGCCATCGATCAGTATCTGGCGATCCGCATCGATCCGCTCAACGCGCCGGCCGACTTGCACGATCAGGCCATTGCCGCGTTCGAGCGCGCCGAGCAGGCCGGCTGCGACGAACCCATGATCCGCGCACTACATCGGTTGGCGGACGGCCATATGCAGGGCGCCTCATCCCGCCCCCGGCGCGGAGATGATGCATTGTTTTACGGATGTTGCACCGCAAATTATCCGGTGGCGCTCAAGTTTCATCTCTGGGCGAGCTATGTGGCGGCGTTCAGGTTTGTCGTTTCGGAGGACGTTCAACTTCTTGCGGATTTGATGGCCCAGGCGCTGGCGACTCCCGGTTTCCCTCCAGAGGAAATTGACGAGCGGCTGGATGGGCTGGATCGCGCCGGGCCCGGATTTCTTGGAAAGCCGGATTGGAAAAGTTTTTTCCGCCTGTACGAAACTCTGGCGCCCGACGCCGTCGGACCGCTGCTGTTCCGCGCGCGAGAGACATTTAACAGCGCCATCACGTTCCGGGGAGTCAAGGTCCGCGGCAATCAGTTTGATGACGCCGCACTGACCGAATTTGAAAGGATCGTGCACTCTGCAGTGCAAATTGCCGACACCGCCTATCAGCGTGATCCGGCCGATGGCCGCGCGGCGAGGTTTGTTCTTCGCACCCTGATGGTGATCGTCCAGTACACGCAGCGCAAAGACCCGGCGCTGGATGTCTGGTTTGATCGCGCTGTCGCCGCCGATCCGGATGATCTTCGGCCCTACGAGCTGAAACTGGACTATTTGCAATACACGGATGCCGGTATCGAGGAGATAATGGAATTCGGGCACCAATGCCGGCAAAGCCAGAACTGGCGCGGAGGTGTGGCGATGATCATCGTCAGCGCGCATGAGCGCGTGGCCGATCGCTCGGGGGACCGCGGCGCGTACTTTCTGCAGCCGCAAGTCTGGGCGGATATTCAGTCGGCCTTTGAAGGCGGGTTGATTAACTTTCCTGAAGACATCAAGAGGCGCTGCGAATACGCCAAAGTCGCGGGCCAATGCGGGCATTGGGATGTCGCCGACCGCGAATTTCAAAAGATCGGCGATCATCCGGTCATCAGCGTTTTTGGAAGCGACGCGACTTTCAAATATCTGCGGAACAAGGCCCATCGGCTAGCGACCGCGGGCACGACAGATCAATGACACGCTACCTCATTTGGGAGCGACCTTGTCCCATTGCTCAGGCGTGAGAGCCGCCTGAATCGCGGCAAGCTGCGTCTTCTGCGCTGCGCTCTTCTTTTCCCCAAAGGCCCGCACTTCGGCCAAAATATCGTTAGCGGCACGCTCCTTGGCTGCGCCCGAGGCGCTTTGATACGTCGAGTAGAGACCAAGCAGCTTCGCCGAGTCTGGCGCGATTCTGCGAGAGGCCTCGCTGTAAGC
Organism: Humisphaera sp.; assembly: GCA_036276235.1. Classification (GTDB taxonomy): domain Bacteria; phylum Planctomycetota; class Phycisphaerae; order Tepidisphaerales; family Tepidisphaeraceae; genus JANWHF01. Next base: position 11,204 of record DATBDZ010000038.1, read on the forward strand.
GCGGCTGAGGGCGACGCTTTGTGAATTGGTGACGTTTAGACCCAGCGAGACGGCGCTGCCCAGCCGCGCGCGAATTGTTTTTATCTGCTTCTCCCGCTCGGCCAGTGGAATCCTCCATCTGGGGGATGACTGGATTTCCAGGACATGGTTTCCTTCGATGGTCAGGGCCGCCTCGCCGGCAAAAAAGTTTGCCTTGCTGCCTTCAAATTCCACAGATCCATTGTCGGGGATAGGCTGGCCGCGCGGAACATCGAGTGTCGCGCGAATCGGCGCGGGGTGAGCACTGTCCACGCTGAATTTGTAGAAGCAGCCGGTTTCGGCGCTGATCGCGGCCAAGCCGAGAATCGCCGACTTAAACTGATGCACGCCCGGGCCGGCCAGTTCGCCATCGATTCGCAGACCTGGCCCCAATTCCTGAACGCGAAGCGTCACCGGATTGATTTTCGCCCAGGATTTTCCGACCCAGTAAAGCGTGCCATCCTGCTCAATGACCGGCCCATCGGGGCCTCCCTCATAACTCAGGAAAAGCCGCTTGGTATCGACAGCGTCAAAAAAGTCCGTGCCCATTTTCATACGACGAATCGACTGATTGTTGGCCGCCACATACGTATCGGCGCTAAGCCAGATTCCCGGATCAATCCCTTCGGCACGATGCTGCGAGGGCCGCGCCGGCTGGCCCGGTGCGACGGGCGGCATGATGTTGAAAATCGACAGCGAAAGTGTTTCCGCATCGATCTTCAGGATGGGCCAGGCACGATCGAACGCGCAAGAGATCAGAACTGTACGATGTTGTCCCTCCGCATGCGGCGGCTCGGTGATCCACTCCGGGCGGAATGTCTCACCCGGCCAGCCTTGCGGCTTGGCGCCTTGTTCAACCAGCGTCTGAAGTCGAAGCGCATCGGAGCGAGCCGGGTCGCGCGTGAGAACGCCGCACCAGCCCGTTCCTGTCTTGTCGGCGGCGATTGCGATGACCTTTCCTGCCGACAGCACATGAACGCGCAGCGAACGCATTTCCTGCGGAAGCCCCTGCTTGGTCCCGAGCCGCGCAAGCTCGCTGCCGCTGACCGGGTCAAACAGTATGATCCCATCGTTCAGATCGCAGACCCACATCTGCTTTCCATCCCAGGCGGCGTCGGAAATCGCGGCGTCGGAGCCGCCGGTCAGTTCTTCGAGCACGCCGCGCGCGCGGTGGAGCAAGAGGCTGTGCGGCGAGAAAATTACATCGAAATTATCGTTAGTGGCAAAAGCGCGACCCTGGAGATGATCCTGATAATTCAAATAGTCTTTTAAAGGAACTTGTGGTCCAGACCTGCGCTTCACAACGGCAGGTATCTCCTCCCAGGAAATGCTGCCCGCCACAGGCCCAACCTGCGGCTTGTCGCGAAGCGCCGGATTGGAATAAAGCGCGATGACATTTGATCTGCCCTTGACCCATTGACCGCTTCCCGCACTACCGGTGCTGGCCACCGCGATCCTTCGGCCGTCGGGCGAAATGGCAACAGCCCGGGCCGGATCAGGTTGCCTCGCGGAAAAATCCAGCGTAGCAAGCGGCTTCCAGGTCGTGGCGTCCCAGAGCACAGTTGGCTGCTGCGACGGCACACCTGCCGCGAAACGGCCGTCGGGCGTAATCGCGAAGCCCGCGCAGAAGCTCGCTTCATCCAGCAATTCCGTGCGCGTGTTGGTTTGCAAATCGAGTTTTTCGAAGTGCTGATCGCGCTGCGCCTGCGTTCCGCGCAGCCCAAGGGCAAACAGCGAATGCCCGTCCGGAGACAGGCCGATCGCCGTCGGCATGAACTTGGCCAGCCCGACTTCGGCGATCTGCTTGCGGGCAACCAGATCCCAGACACATGTGTAGCCAAATTGTATTGAGTAGGCGCAATACTTCCCGTCGGCGGATACGGTCATGCAGTGGATCGCCACCGCGCCCGGAGTGGTATGGGATCGCCACAGCAGTTTTTCGGTTTTCACATCCCATAGCCGCAGACCATCTCCGCCCGCGCTCAGCAGCCGGCCGTCGGGCAAAAACGCGACATTGCGAACCAGAAATGAGTGCCCTTCGAGCTGCGCAATCTGATCAAAATTGGACATGTCCCAGACCTTGATCGTCTTGTCCGTGCTGCAGGTGGCCAGCCATTTCCCATCGGGAGAAAAAGAGACGCCATACACCGCGTCGGTGTGCCCTTCAAAGACGTGCAACATCTTTCCGCTTTGGGCGTCCCAAAGGCGGGCGGCATTGTCGTGGCCGGCGGAAGCGAGATATTTGCCATCGTTGGAGAACGCCAGCGCCATGATCCCGTCGGTGTGCCCGCGGAGCACCAAATCCGGCTTGACCATCTCCTTGGGTGCGCCACGCGCGACCAGCGGCAGATGTGCAGCAATTACGATTGCAAGAAATAATCCAACGCGCCGACGAAATGTGTGAGCGATCATCCGCCACCTCATTGAAGACGATGTACATCAGTCGTTCAAATACCCCTCCAAAACGTGCGGTGGAAATAATATACCAAAGGTCAAATCCGACACAACGCTGCATTTCCACCCGCGCGACAGCGGGTGCGTGAGGCTTTAGGCCTATCGATTCCTCGCAGCCGGCGTTGGCGCGAGAACGACCTGCGGCTTGATCGCGCGGATGCGCTCGGCCAGTGCCGATTGCTGCGCGAAGATTTCCCGGTTGATTGAGCCGATGGCGCGGTCGTCGGCTCGGTAGATGTCGCCGGTGAGGGTGCGGGCGATCGCCGATTCGACGTACTCGATCCTGGCGAATTCCTGCCATTCGGGGCGGACGGTGACGTTGACGCCGCCATCGCCATACGTCAGCAGGCCCCAGCGGGGCGGCAGGTCCTTCTTTTGGATGATGCCGGTTGGCGCGAGGACGAAATGGATGTTCGCCATCGGCTGAAGAAGGCAGGCGGCGAATTTGCCGAGCCCCAGGGCCTGGCGCAACGGCATGTAGCCCTTGCGCCGGCGGCGCGAGCGAAGATTGCGCTCGCGCTCCAGCAGACAAAGGCTCATCTGTCCCTCTTCGCTGCAATCGCGAAGAAAGTCGGAGCGCGAAGCCTTGCACTCGACGAAGCAGACCTGCGGCAATTCACGCTGGATGAAAAGATAGTTGTGATAGGGGCGGAAGATTCCCGTGCCGACGGCGTCGATGATCCCCAGCGGCTTGACCCGCACCTCGGCGGCGATGCACCGATACCCCATCCGAAACAGCCAGCGGCAGGCTTCCTTTTTCAACGTCTTGTGAAGATCAGTCTCTCCCGGCACCCGGCACTCCTTTGCCAATCGTTGGTTATCGTACCTAAATGGGTTTCAGGTTTCGAGTTTCAGGTTTCAGGTGAAATGCCTGCATTTTTCCCGAAACTTGAAACCCGAAACCTGAAACGATCCCTGGTCTTTCACCTGAAACCCGAAACCCGAAACCTGAAACCCATTCCACCCCTGACACGTGGATCACAACTGCTTGCAGGCGAGCCGGGCATTATCTAACATGAGAAGCCGCCGGTCATTGCATGGACCGGCGTTTGGCGGACACCGGTATCCATCATCGTCGATTTTGCACCTGTGATTACGGAGGTTCCATGCGTCGGTTTGTACCCGCTTTGCCCCACCGCACTCCCCGTCGCCAGGTTCGTTCGACAGCGCGACCGATGGTGGAGGCGATGGAGCCTCGCCAACTGCTGAGCGCCACCCCGGCTGATATTGTCCAAAATCCTTTCCCCTCGACGGCCGCCTCTATTTCCGGCCAGGTCTTTCTGGACAACAACCAGAACGGCCTCTTTGATACCGGCGATGTGCCGCTGGCGGCCCAGACCGTGTTTGTGGACGTCAACGTCGATGGTGTGGCAGACGCCGGCGACGAAATCGCCAGCACCGACACCAGCGGCAACTACCTGCTGCTGGTTCCGGCGGGAATCTTCACCATCGATTGCGTTCCTTCACCGGGCCTTCAGTTCTCCGCCCTTCTCGCCCCGCCGATCACCATTGATTTCCTGGCCGGCGATGCGCTGAACGGTCTGGATTTCGCCGAGATCGGCAGCGGAACTATCGACGCGACGGTCTTCGGAGATACCAACGCCAATGGCATCCAGGATCCCGGCGAAATTGGCCTGGATAATCGAACCGTCTACCTCGACAACAACAATGACTCTGTCTTCGATGCCGGCGATCTGCTGGCAACAAGCTTTGGAAGCGGGAGCTACGAGTTTAACGGCTTGCCGCCGGCGACTTATCTCGTCCGCGTTCAGCCGGCCGTTGGCTCGACGATCACGACGCCGGTTGGCGGCAGCGCATCCATCGTGGTGGGCACCGGAGGCCAAGTCTCCACGACTTTTGGGTTGAACGGAGCAGATTTGTCCATCGCGCTGCTCACCGCTCCGCCGGCGGCCTTGGTCGGCGGCGAGAAGCAAAAGCCGCTTCAAGTGAGCGTCACCAACGCCGGCACATCGCTGATTAACGGCGCGGTCGGCGTAAACATCTATGCCTCGACTGATAATGTTTTCAGTCCGACGGGGGACACAATCGTCAGCGTCTTGCTCGGCAAGAATATGAAGCTTAAGCCGGGGCAATCCAAGAAGCTCAAAGTGCAATTGACTGTGCCGGCGACGCTTCCCAGCGGCAGCTATTTCCTGATCGCCCAGGTGATCAGTTCGCAGAGCGATGAAAACGCGGCCAACGACGCCGCCGTTCCCGCGGCGGCCACCGCCATTACCCAGCCTTTGATCGATCTGTCAATCTCTTACGGTGCTCAGCCGATCTATATCTTCGATCGTGCAACCCCGGGATCGATCAGCCTGGTCATCACCAACAACGGAAACATCGACTTCAACGGCAACATCAGCCTGTCGGTCTATGCCTCCACCGACGGAACCGTGCAGAATGGAACGTTGCTGGCCCAGACGCGCCCCAAGCACTTCAAAATTTTGGCCGGAACGGGAAAAGCAACCGGTCTCACGGTTCCCGCCAATCGGCAGACCACCGGCACCTTTTTCATCGTCAGCGTCCTTAGCCCGTCGTCTGTGATTGGAGATAACAATCAGGCCAACAACACCGTCGTAAGCACTCTGCCGACACAGATTTTCTAAGCTTTGCAAACCGGTTGGGTATGGTGCTGCTCGACGCTGGATTCGCTGTGGCGATCCTTGCAAAGTCGGGCTGCCAATCGACAATCCCACCGCAATGAATCCCCAGCAGCCGGATCAAGCCAAACCAGGCCGGTCCGCTAAATTTCTTCTTTCGTTCTACTTTGCGTTTGCCGGCATCTATTATCTGCTGCGCACCCAGCGCAACGCGCGGATTGAATTGGCGATCGGCGCGATCGCCTGTGCATTGGGGGCGTGGCTGCACATTGATCGCGTGCAGTGGGCCGTGCTGACATTCACGATCGCCCTGGTGCTGATCCTCGAAGGGCTCAACACCGCGATCGAGATGGCGATCGATCTTGCTTCGCCGCAGGTGCATCCGCTGGCGAAACATTCGAAGGACCTGGCAGCCGGCATGGTATTGATCGCGTCGATCGCGTCGGTGGCGGTGGGACTTTTGATTCTCGGCCCGCCGTTATGGCGACGGATCGTTTCTTTGTAGGAGCGAACCTTGTGTTCGCCCTTGCTTCCCGCGCAAGTGGCGCTGGAAGAAAACGGCGGGATAAACCCCGCCCTACGAGCATTTGATCATCAACGGTGACACATGGCCCAGCCGCCGGAATGGAAGAAGGAGCTCGACTTCGTCACAAACCTGATGCGCGATCTGAGCACGCAGACCGATCCGCAGCAGGCGGCGCTGATGTACGGCAAGCGCCTGCGCGAAGGTTTCCTGCAAAGCGACGGGTGGATCGCCCTGAGCCGGCGCGGCTTGGAGCCGCCGCAATTTCGCATCACCCGCAGCACCAGATTTAAGCAATCGATCGATCCCTGGAAGCAGCGCGATCAGTTGCCGCTGCTCAGCGGTGGCCTGCTCGATGAGCTGCTCAGCGCCACCGAGCCGATCATCATCGACGATCTTCCATCGCGCGTTTCCGACGATGATCCTGCGATTGAATACCTGCGCGGATTTCAAATGCTGGTCACGCTGCCAACCTATGAGGATGGCGCCGTCATCAACATGAACGCGATGCTGCTGCATGATCCGGCCACCTTCCGCATCGATCGCTATCCGATTTACGTGTGGCAATCGAATCTGTGGGGCCGCGCGACGCTTAATCTGGTGATGCGCAAGGAGCTGAAGGTCTTATATGACACGCTGGACAAGGAGATGCGCGTGGTCGGCGACATGCAGCGCGCGCTGCTTCCATCGGACTTGCCGCAGATTCCGGGTTTGGAATTGGCCGCCTGGTATCAAACTTCGACTCGCGCCGGCGGGGACTATTACGATTTCTTCTCGCTCTCGGATGGCCGCTGGGGAATGTTGATCGCCGACGTGAGCGGCCATGGAACGCCCGCCGCCGTGATGATGGCCATCACGCACGCCATCTCGCATCTTCATCCCGGCAGCGGCGTGCCGCCGGCACAGCTTCTGAATTTCCTGAATCGCACGCTGACCGAGCGATACACCGTCAGCACGGGAACATTCGTGACGGCGTTTTACGGCGTGTACGACCCGGCAGATCGTTCGCTCACCTACGCCCGCGCCGGCCACAATCCGCCGCGCCTCCTGCGCCGCGGAACGAAGATCAAGTCACTTGGAGATGTCGGGGATCTTCCGCTGGGCATCGACGCCGACGTGGAATTTCAAGAACGCCGCGAGTTACTGAAGGTGGGCGATACGCTGGTCCTCTACACCGACGGCATTACCGAAGCCCGCAACAACGCCGACAATCTTTTCGAAACCGACCGGCTCGATGAGGTCCTCAAGCAAACCTGCGGCTCACCGCAGAAAGTCCTCGATGCGATTCTGGCGTCGGTAGAAGAATTCACCGGCGGACGCGCGCCGACGGATGATCGAACATTGTTGGTTGCTGAAGTGAAGTAAAGATCACTCAATCCCCCGCGACGACATATTGAATCTCCCCGGCATCCGGCACCAGTCCGGCTTTCGCACCTTCCTTCAACAATTGCGAGATCGCTTCGCGCCCGCGTGGGCCGTAGTCGAGCGTCCAGTGGTTGACATACATGCCGACGAAGCGGTCGGCGAGATTGCGATCGAGATCGCGGCCGAATTGCAGCGCGTACTCGACGGCCGCCGGGCGATTGTCGAGGCTGAATTGGATTGATTTCTTGAGGATATCGGTGACTTCCTGCATTGCCTCGGCACCCAGGTCTTTGCGGATGCAGTTGCCGCCCAGCGGAAGCGGCAGGGCGGTCTTCTCATGCCACCAGACGCCCATGTCCAATAGAAGATGCAGGCCTTGCTGGGCATAGGTGAGCTGGCCTTCGTGAATCAGCAGACCGGCGTCGGCTTTGCCATCCGCTACGTATTTTGGAATCTCATCAAACATCACTACTTCGTAGTCGTAATCGACGCCGGCCTTTCCCAAGGCGAGCTGCAACGAGAGGAAGGCGGTCGTGAGCTTGCCGGGGATCGCGATCTTCTTTCCTTTGAGGTTGGGGACCCGGCCGCCGCCAAAATCTCCTTTGCGATCGGCGCGGCAAACGACCATCGGGCCGTAGTTGTCTCCCATGCTGCTACCGCAACTGGTGAGAGCGTATCGATCGGCTACATAGGGATAGGCATGGATCGAGATCGCGGTAATCTCCAGCTCGCCTTTCATCGCGCGCTGATTGAGCGTCTGAATGTCCTGCAATACGTGCTCAAAACGCCAGCGGCCGGTGGGGATCAGCTCCCTGGCCAGTCCGTAAAACATGAACGCATCATCGGGGTCAGGTGAGTGGCCCAGCCGCAACAATCTTTGCTCCATCTTCAATGCTCCAGGGAAAGCTCGCGGATTATAGGAATCAATGGCCCCACGAAAAGTTCATTTCATTGCTTTTGTCGCGAGGGCCGTGGCACGCGAATCGCATTCGAGGCGAGGTGAGGGCGAAAAACGGTTCGGACGAACCGTCATTCTTGCCCTCGCTTCGCAACAGGAGGGAAGACAAATGCACTCAACGCGCGGACGTTTGCGCGCCGATACAGTCCGATAAGTGCCGCAATGTGTTGAAACCCGCGGTGAAGTTTTGCTGTGGATTTACGCGACGGTAGAAGATGCCATCAATCCATGGCGGCCGGTATTTCGCAGAAGTCTTGCACCCGGGAGTCAACGATGAAAGCAGGGCGTGTCGCAAAGCGAAAGTCTCGATGTAATGCGGCGTGCGTCGAGGCGATCGAAGGGCGGGTTTTACTTTCCACAAGTTGGTATGTCGCCGGGAGCGGCAACGATGCCAATCCGGGAACGCTCGCCTTGCCATTTAAGACGATCCAACACGCGGCCAATCTCGCCGGCGCGGGCGATACCGTTTTTATTCGCGGTGGAACCTATCGCGAGACGGTTACACCGGCACATTCCGGCGTCGCCGGCGCGCCGATCACCTTTAGCGCTTACAACAATGAAGTCGTCACTGTCAGCGGCGCGGACCCGATCACCGGATGGTCATCGGCGGGCGGATCGACTTACACCGCCACGCAAGCATGGGATCTGGGCGAAGGAAACAATCAGATTTTCGTGGACGGCCAGATGATGAACGAGGCGCGCTGGCCCAATCCCAGCGGCGATATCTCAAAGCCGGCGACATCCGTCTTCAAATCAGTGACGGCGACGAACACTTCCGCGACGATTACCGATCCGGCGCTCACGCAAGCCGCGAATTTCTGGAAGGGGACGTACATCCAGTTCGGCGCGGGTCAGGCGTGGTTTATTCAGACGGGCACCGTCACCGCATCCGGCCCTGGATGGCTTACATTTTCCTACACGCGCTCGACAGGGTTTGGCAACTACGACATCCCAACCGCCGGCAATCGCTATTTCCTCTTCAACAATCCGGCGCTGCTCGATGCGCCGAGCGAATGGTATCGCGATCCGACGAGCGGCAAGGTCTCCTTTATTCCGCCGGTGGGCATCGATCCATCGAAGCACAATATCACGGCAAAGCATCGGCAGCTCGCGTTCGAGCTGGCCAGCCGCGCTTATATCACGCTCAATCGGATCAACATTTTCGCGGCGACAATTGACTCCGACGCGAGCACGGGCCATCTGATTATCAATGCGATGAACGCGCGATATCTCACACATTTCATGGTGCAGCCGACCGGGCACGCGCCAAACGCGAGCACGGGAATTGGCCTCAACGGGGCCAATGATCTGATCGAGAATAGTCGAATTGACGGAAGCGCCGGCGATGGAGTCTTCATGGGCGGGCCCAATGCCCGCGTCACCAATTGCGTCATTACCAATACCGACTACAGCGGCACCGACGCCGCCCCGGTGCGCGTTTATTCGACGGGCGCGCAGATCGATCACAACACGATCGCGTTCGCGGGGCAAAACGGGATTCTCATTCGCGCCACCGGACCGAAGATCCTTTACAACACTATTCATGATGTCGGCCTGCAGACGACCGACTGCGGCGGCATCTATTCCATCCGCCAAAGCGGCGCGGGCGGCGAGATCGCCTGCAACCTGATCTACAACGTCATCACCGGCGGTTACGGCGGCAGCGGAGTTCAGCTCGACGATTACTCCCACGACTTCACGATCGATCGCAACGTCATCTGGAACGTCAACGATTCGCTGAAGATCACATTTGATTCGCAAAACGATCGCATCTTTAACAACACGCTGGATGCCACGCAGTTCAGCATCATGATCAACGGAACCTGGAACTGGTCGGGCAGCAAAATCTGCAACAACATCTTCACCCACACGGCCAAGTTCGGCGCGAATGCGATGGTGACCGATAACCTGCAATCGACGGCATCTCCCATGTTCATAAACAAGGCCGCGGCGAACTACCAACTGCAATCGGCTTCACCCGCGATCGACGCGGGCATGGTGATGTCTCCGTTCACGAACGGTTATGTCGGCACCGATCCAGATTTGGGAGCCTATGAATATGGCGCGGCACCATTCGTCGCGGGGGCGAACATTTCGTAAAATTGCAGGAGATGACGCCGGCGGAACTTCAGCAAACTTTTGAATCCGCTGGCACGCATGTCCGCCTGGGACGCGCGGCGGAAGCGGAAGAAGCATTCGGACAAATCCTTTCGATCCAGCCCGATCACATCGAATCGATTTCACAACTGGCATTGCTTGCCCTTCGCGGCCAGAGATACGCCACGGCAATCCAACACTTTCAGCGCGCTGTCACGATTTCACCGTCGCCGGCGCTTTGCGCGAATCTGGGTCTGGCGCTGGCGTGGGCCGGGCGCTTGCCGGAGGCAATTGTCGCTTACCAGCGCGCGATTGAGCTGAATCCCAGCATTCCCGAAGTCCATTTCAATCTTGGTCATGCGCTGCAGCAGGATCGGCAATTGGAAGCGGCGATGGAGTCGTATCGCCACGCACTGGCGCTGCGGCCGGCTTATCCGCAGGTACTCAACAACATCGGCAATCTGCACAAGCAGATCGGACAACTCGATCAGGCGATTGCCGCTTTTGGCGAATTACTCGCACTTCAGCCGCGCAATGCGTCGGCGTGGTTGAATTTTGGAAACGTGTTGCAGGAGAAGCATCAGTATGCTCGCGCGGTTAAAGCGTATGAGCAGGCCATTGCGCATCATCCTGATTTTCCCGAAGCCCATTTCAATCTCGCGCATCTGCTGCACGGCACCGGTTCGCTCGACCGTGCCGCGGAGGAATATCGCCGCGCTTTAGCGCAGCGGCCGCAATACGGCGAAGCATTGAACAGCCTCGGAAATCTCTTCAAGGAACAGGGCGATCTGGATCAGGCAATTGAGTGCTATCGAAAGGCGATTGCCGCGGACGGCAAGACGCCGACGGCACACAGCAATCTCGTTTACACGATGCACTTTCATCCCGGCTATGACATGCCCGCCATCAGCCAGGAGCTTGTGCACTGGAATGCGCGGTATGCGCAGCCGCTGGCTGGTCAAATGCCACCGGCAACAAATGATCGCGCGCCCAATCGCAAGCTGCGCGTCGGATACGTCTCGGCGAACTTCCGGCATCATCCGGTGGGGCGGTTTCTGCTGCCGCTAATGAGCAATCACGATCGCGCGAAGTTCGAGATCGCCTGCTATTCGGACACGTTTGTGACTGATGCGATGACCGCCCGGCAGCGCGCCTGCGCCGATCTGTGGCGTGAAACGCGAGGGCTTTCCGATGCGCAACTCGCCGAGCAAATTCGCGCCGATGGGATCGACATTCTTGTTGATCTGACGATGCACACGGATGGAAGCAGGTTGCTGACATTTGCCTGCAAACCGGCACCGGTGCAGGTGACCTATCTCGCATACTGCGGAACGACGGGTCTTGGGGCGATGGACTATCGGCTGACCGATCCGTATCTGGATCCAATGGACGCGCCGACGCCGCATTACGGCGAGAAATCGATCCATTTGCCGCGCTCGTATTGGTGCTATCCCGCGCCGGAGGAAGCGGGGGAGGTCAGCCCGCTGCCGGCGGCGCGAAACGGTTACGTCACATTCGGATGCCTCAACAGCTATTACAAAGTAACGCCGCCGATCTGGTCTGCGTGGTATGAGATTCTCCGTGCGACGCCAGCCTCGCGGCTGATCCTGTACTGCCCGGAAGGAAGTCACCGCCAGAAGATCGTCGAGCGGTTTGTGCAAAGTGGCTTGGAAGCGGAGCGACTGCAATTCGTCGGCCGCGCGCTGCCGGCTCAATACTTCCAGCACTATCGGCGGATCGACATCGCCCTCGATCCGTATCCTCACGGCGGCGGCACGACCACGTGCGATGCACTGTGGATGGGCGTGCCGGTCATCTCGCTGGCGGGAGAGATTTCCGTTTCGCGATCCGGGTTGAGCATCCTCTCGAACGTCGGGCTGGCGGAGCTCGTGGCGCGCAGACCGGAGGAATATGTTCAGATCGCGGCCCGATTAACCGGCGACCTGCGACGCCTCGCCGATCTTCGCGCGAAGCTGCGGCAGCGGATGTTGCAATCGCCGCTCATGGACGGCCCCGGATTTGCGCGCGATGTGGAAGGGGCATTTCGGAAGATGTGGGCGAATTATCGTACGCGTATTTCCGGCGTCAGCGTCTGATAGTGTTGCGGCTGGACGAACGCGAGAACCGTGGCACGGGCGTCCCGCCCGTGATTATTCACCACGGAGGCACGGAGACACGGAGGCGCGCTCGTAGTCCGATCAGTCACTTGCAAATTGAACTGACTTGAATTGTTTTTTTGAATTGAACGCGCACCTCGCGAGAACACGCTTCGAATTACGAGCGCGCCTCCGTGTCTCCGTGCCTCCGTGGTGATCCATCCGGGATTCTCGGGCGCGCCGCGCATTTCGGTGGATGCAGTTGCATTCCCGCGAAGGGGGTCGAAAATAAGTTCTAATGACCGACCGCGAGAATCTTCATCAGATCTTGCTTAGCCGTCATCCGTTGGTCACGGTTCAGACATTTGAAGAAGAATACGTTCTGCTCTTGATCCGCGAGTTGGCGGTCAATCTGCAAACGGAGCTATGGACGTGGACGGTGACCGAAGGCCTGCGCGAGGGGCTGCTCGCCAACAGTGCCCTGATGCCCGACACGGACAATCCGGCGGCGCTTCTTTATATGCTCGCGCACGAGCGGCGGCCGCCGGCTGTTTACGTGCTGCTGGATTTGGCGGGGCATCTGAAGGATGAGCGCACGATGCGATCGCTGCGCGAAGCCGTCACTGCGATGGCGTCCAGCGGCGGGCAGATCATCATGGTCGATCAGGCGCAGACATTGCCGCCGATCATCGCTTCGCTGGCCACGCGGTTTGTTCCTTCGCTGCCGGATGAGGCGGAATTGCAGGAGCTCATTCGCGCGACGCTGCGCCACTTGAACGAGCAGCATCGCATTGATGTGCACCTGACGCGCGAGGAATCGCAGACAATCGTCCGCAATCTGCGCGGTCTCACTCGCCGACAGGCGCGGCACGTGATCGTCGATAGTGTCTGCGTCGATCATCGGCTCGATTCCAGCGACATCAACCGCATCCTCGCGCAGAAGCGCCAGGCGATCGCCGCCGACGGCATTCTCGATTATGTCGAAGCGCCGGTCGATCTAAGCGAGATCGGCGGGTTGAGCCACCTCAAACGCTGGCTGCTCCAGCGGCACAAGTGCATGTCGGAGGCGGCGGTGGCGTTTGGCATTACGCCGCCGCGCGGAATTCTCATGCTGGGAATTCAAGGCGCGGGAAAAAGTCTTTCGGCCAAAGCAGTCGCCACCGCGTGGCAGCGGCCGCTGTTGCGGCTCGACGCCGGCGCGCTCTATGATCGCTACATCGGCGAATCCGAACGCCGCCTGCGCGAGGCGCTGGCGCAAACGGAGCGCATGGCGCCGGTCGTTCTCTGGATCGACGAGATCGAAAAGGGATTCGCCTCCGCCGCGAGCCTCAGCACGGATGGCGGGCTTTCCAAACGGATGTTCGGGACGCTGCTCACCTGGATGCAGGAGCATCACTCGCCGGTCTTTTTAATCGCAACTGCAAACGACATTGAAGCATTGCCCGCCGAGCTGCTACGCAAGGGGCGCTTCGACGAGATCTTTTTTATCGATCTGCCCAACCTCGAGGCCCGCACCGAAATCCTCTGCATTCATCTGAAGAAGCGCAAGCGCGATCCGAGGCAGTTCGACGTGGCGAGCATCGCCGAGACGTCGGCGGGATTCAGCGGCGCGGAAATCGAGCAGGCGATCATCAGCGGCTTGCACGACGCCTTCGCCGAAGGCGCGGAGCTGGGCACAAAGCATATTGTCTCCGCTCTGAAAAACTCCCCGCCGCTGTCAATCACGATGGCGGAGAAGCTCGCCGAGTTGCAGGAGTGGGCGAAAGACCGTTGCGTGCCGGCGGATTGAGTTAGTCCTCTACCCATTTCCCTCCCCATCGCTATATTCTCCCTCCGCAACATCAACGATTTGACTGGAGCGACATGGCGACAATGACTCTGATCCCCAGCAGCGGCAAAGTCTCGGCGGCCAAAGACGGCGTGATCGTCTTCAAGCCGGTCGGAAGCAACTACGAGATGCATCTGGTCAGCCGCGCGTTTGCCGGGCCGCTGAATAGCCCCGTCAAAGGCCTCATTCGCGTCCGCCCCAAAAAGATCTGGACAGTCCCCAGCGGCGGCCTTTTCGTCAGTCCGATCTTCGGCCCGCCCAAGACCATTCAGGGCCGCATCCGCAGCATCGACGAGCGGCAAATGATCATCCACGCCGGCGGGGAATTCATCGTAGAGCTGCCGCTCGATGATCGGATTTACGATCTGGCCAACGGCCCGCTGAAGGTTGGCGTGATGGTAAACGTCGTCGCCGAGCCGGGGGCTACGTTTGAGATGGTGAGATAAGGCAATCAGCAGCGAATTTGATCGGTGAGATCTTCGCGATGCCGAATCAGCAGAAATGAGATGCCGATCAGCAGGGGGCTGATGGCAATCAGCACGCCACCGCGGCTCATCTGGCCGGTCAGCAGTTGCATGAGGCCGTAATACCCAATAATGAGCGAGGCTGCCGCAAGGCCGCTGATCATCGAAACGATGAGCGCGGTCAAACTCCGCGCAATTAAGCGATCAACCATGTTCGACATGATCGGCCAGATGTTAGATTTCGATTGAATCCACAAAGTCCTCCCATATTAACAATATGGAGTGGCTCGGAGTGCGAAATCTTGTCGTATCCTCGTTTTTATTCAAAAAACAAGTCTTGCGAGCATAAATTCGTAATTGGCGCAGCCGAGGCAAATCGGTTAGTTGAGTCCCATAACTGCAATCTGGGTAAGGACGGGAAGCTTTCGAAGGGTTCCGGCGCGTCAGTGGGTGAGGCCGGAGCCCTTTTCTTTTTTTACACACACACGGTACGGTTCGAGTGTGCAGAACCCTACGCTGATCGATTTCCTGGCCCGGCGCTTTCCCGCCTCTACGCGGACGACGTTGCGGCAGATGCTCAAGTCCGGGCGAGTTCGCGTGAACGGAAGTCGCGCCCTTGATGCCAAGCGGACCATCGAGCCGCGCGATAATGTTCAGGTCATCGATCGACCTCGCGAGGTGGCTCCCGACACATCCAGACAACAGCATTCGCTGGCGATTGTTTATGAGGACGCCGACGTCCTCGTCGTGAACAAACCGGCGGGCTTGCTCACCAGCACTGTCCCGCGCGAGCCGCGCCCCACGCTGCTGGCGCAGGTTCGCGATTATCTAAAGGCAAGCGATCCCAAAGCACGCCTCGGCTTGATTCACCGCCTCGATCGTGACGCGACGGGCCTGCTGATCTTCTCCAAGAATGATGCTGCCTACACCTCCCTCAAGCACCAGTTCTATCACCACAGCGTGACGCGCGAGTATCTGGCGGTCGTGCACGGCGCGCCAAATCCGCCCGCCGGCCGAATTGAGAATCGCCTGACCGAGCATCCGGATGGCACCGTTCACGCCACGCGCAATATCAAAGCGCAGCGCGCCGTCACCGATTACCAGACAATCGCGCGGAGGGGAAAAAGGTCAGTGCTGAAAGTGACGCTGCACACCGGCCGCAAGCATCAGATCCGCGCGCACCTCAGCGGCCGCGGCGTTCCAATCGTGGGCGATACCGTATATGGCCCGGAGTCTGCGGAAGCCCACATTCTGCTGGCGGCGGTGCGACTGACGATCGAGCATCCGCAAACGGGAAAGCAAATGACGTTTGAGATTCAGCCGCCTGCGTATTTTGATCGTGACCTGAGGCCGGGAGAATAGGGAGAGGGTTTCAGCGCGATCTGGGTGATGGAAGATCGTCAGCTTCATCGGTCAGCGCAATGCCGCCGCGGCGCGCTTGATGACCACAACGTACGCATTGCCCCACATCTCGGCGCGCAAAAACTGCGGTGCCGCATCGGGGTTGCCGACGAAGGGGCGCAGAACCCAGCCCATCTGAATGCCGACGAAGGCGTAGATCATCAGCCAGACGATCAGCAACTGTCGATGACGCGGATGGCGCTTTACGAGCGGGCGATAGAGCCGGCGCAGGACCTGCTGGCCGGCGAAGCTGGCGCCGCCGAACATCAGCGCGTTGAAGAGAATCGCCTGATCGTAATCGGATGAGGATGCGTACCAGAGCAGCGTGATCGGCGCGAAGGCGCAGAGCACGACGGTTAACGCCGCCTGTCCCGCGATCAGTGCGCGCAGCGCTTCGCCGAAATCGGCGCGCACGCCGAGAATCGTGTTGAGCACGAAGAAGCTCGGCAGGCTCAGAACAAATGTCGCCGCCAGCAGCAGCGGGACTTTCAACGCTGAGTAAATGATCTGCAGCCAGTGGCCGCCGGCCAGGCCGCTGAATGTTCCCATCGCAGCGCCATACGCGCCGCCGAAGATCGCAAGAATCAACAGCAGATGTCGGCGGCGCGTCGGCAGTGCGATGGCGGGGGAGCTGCCGCGCAGGAGACCATCAGCTCTTAGGATCAACGTCTTCATCGCTTGACCCTGATTAGGAGAACAGATGGTGAAGAGCGCGATAGACCGCCTCGAAGAAGTTGGATTGCCGTGGGCGGAACAGCGTGAACGGAAGCGCCGGATTGCCGATAAATGGCCGCAGCACCCAACCCATCTGCGCGCCGACGATGGCAAACAGAATCAGCCACAGGCGGAAGACGAGGCGCACATTGCGGCTGACGGCCTGATCATCCAGCCAATCGAGCGCGCCACCGGAGGGCCTCGGATTTGGCAAAGGCAACGGCGCTGGATTTGACGGAGCAGCCGCAGGCGGCGCCTGCGGGGCTGCTGGGTCCGCAGCCGATTTCTCGGCCGGCCCGGCCACCGCAGGTGCTGACGGCACCGTCACAACCGGCGCAGGCGGCGCTGAAATCGGTTGCGGCCGAAGATTCAACTCCTGCGCCATCGACAGGCGATGCAACGTCTGCAACAGGAATCCCAGCCCCAGCAAACCCGAAATCGAAAACATGATTACGTTGAGCACGAGCATGAACGGATAGCTGGTCGTGCAGACCGAGAAGAAGACGATGATCGTTCCGAACGATGCCAGCACGGCGAGCATCACCCCGAGCACGGCGATCAGCAGGCGCAGCACCGTCTTGAATGAAAGCCGCGATCCAACCAGCGCGTTGAATACATAGAGCGATGGAAAGGTGATCAGCAGCGTCAAAAAGAACAGCGAGGGAACTTTCACCGCGCTGGCGGCCAACTGCTCAAATCCCATCCGAACGTGCGGCGTCTTCCAGCGCCCGACCACCGCAAAGACTCCCATGCAGACGCCGTAGATGATCCCCAGCATGAGGACAACGACAGACAACCCGCCGGCCGGAACGTCGATCGTTCCAGAGCGAAGTGCCGAGAGGCGAGTGACTTCCCCCTTCAAGATGCGATCCAGCGCGCCAATCCACTTGAGCATAATCTTCCCGATTTTGCAGGTGGGCACTCCTGCGGTTTGCAGCTTCTACGTGGGAGACAGGCGACCGGTTACGTCAAAGCACGGCCCGTGCAGTCTTCCCTGCGGAATGGGCGTCCCGCCCATGATTAGTCACCACGGAGGCACAGAGGCGCGCTTGTACTTCGATACGACACTGCGAAACGGGATTGTTAATTTGGTTTTTATTGATTTCAGATTCGCGAAATACCGATCGAATTTCGAGCGCGCCTCCGTGTCTCCGTGCCTCCGTGGTGATTCTTCAGGGGCGGGACGCCCGTGCCACGAATAGATCGACGCTGCAATCACGGAGAGGAGCGGCTGCGCGCTGTTAGTTCGCCCTCGGCTATTTCCCAGCCACCGCCGAGGGCTTTGTAGAGCGCGATCAGATTTGTCGCGACGGCTTGATCGCTTTGCGCAAGTTGATCTTCGGATTGGTACAGCGCCAACTGCGACGCCAGCACATTCAGAAAGTCCACCAGACCCGCGGCGTTCAATTGCTTGGCGAGATCAACCGCATGACGATTGGCTTCGACGGCTGACCTCAGCAACGTCTGGCGGGCCTGTTCGCGGTCGTAAGCGACCAGCGCCGTCTCCACATCCGCCAATGACTGGATGACCGCCTGGCGATATTGGATCAGCGCCTGTTCCTGCCGCGCGTTTTGCACTTCGATGTTGGCGCGGATCTGGCCGGCGTCGAAGATCCGCCAACTCACCGATGGGCCGATCGACCAGAAGAGGCTTGAG
>DATBDZ010000039.1:0-5113 GCA_036276235.1 Humisphaera sp.
GGACATTTCGATTTTCTGTTGCGATTGCGTTCCGAGGATCCGGGCCCTCGCTTTCAGCTCGTACCGGCGTGGCGGACAATTTTGTCATTCGGACTTGGTCATTGATTCGGAATTTGGGGATTCGGGTTTCGGGATTCTTGGTTAATGATTACGCTGCGAGTCTCGTTCCTATTTGGTACACGGCTAATGCGACTACGTATGCCAGGGCGTTCATGTAGACTAGCATGAAGATGGGCCAGCGCCAGCCGCCGGTTTCTCGTTTTACTATGGCGAAGGTGCTCATGCATTGCATCGCCAGGACGAACCAGACCAGGAGGCTGATGGCGACCAGCGGCGTCCAGACCGGTTGGCCGGCGCGCGGGCCGCCGGCGTAGCGGTCGTTTTGCATCGCGGTTGAGAGGTCGGCGGTTTTGCCTTCCTCGACTTCGCCGACGCTGTAGACGATTCCCATCGAGCTGACAAACACCTCGCGAGCCGCGAACGCGCTGACCAGGCCGATGCCGATCTTCCAATCATAGCCCAGCGGCCGGATCGCCGGCTCCATCAGATGGCCGAGGCGGCCGGAGAGGGAGTATTCGGATTGCGCGGCCGCGAGGGCGTGTTCCTTGTGGCCCTCCAATTCCTTCAGCACGTCTGCTATCGGTACTCTGTCAATGTGATCGTCGGGTACAGCCCACACCGTTGGTGTCGGGGCACGATCAGCTCCAGCGACGGGTTCACTCGGTTGCAAAATCGCGGCCTGCTCATCAAACGGCTTGCTGACAACCGCAGCGCGCTCCGCCGGCAATCTCGGATAATACGCCATCGCCCACAGGATCACGCTGAGGCAGAAGATGGTGGTGCCGGCTTTGGTGAGGAAGGCTTTGGTGTTGATGAGCACTTGCCGCGCGACTTGCGAAACTTGCGGCAGCTTGTAGCTGGGAAGCTCGAGGATGAAGCTGGTCGCGGGCCCTTTGGTGAGCGTGCGTTTGAAGACCCAGGCCGTGCCGGCGGCGGCGAGGATGCCCAAGGCATAACAGGCGAGCATGATGCCGGCTTGCTTCACCGCGCCGTAGCGGGCGAAGAACGCGCCGATGAGCAGCGTGTAAACCGGAAGCCGCGCGCTGCAGCTCATGAAGGGGGCGACGAGAATGGTGGCGAGTCTTTCGCGGCGATTTTCGATGGTGCGCGTCGCCATGATTCCGGGAATGGCGCAGGCGAAGCTGCTGAGCAGCGGGATGAAGCTCTTCCCGTGCAGGCCGACTTTGGCCAGCAGGCGGTCCATCAGGAAAGCGGCGCGGGCGAGATAGCCAGTGTCTTCGAGAATCGCCAGGAATAAAAAGAGCAGCGCGATCTGCGGGACGAAGACGACGACGGTGCCGACGCCGGCAAAGACGCCGTCCTTGAGCAGGTCTTTGATCGGCCCTTGCGGCAGGCGATGCGTCGTGAAGACGCCGAGGCTGGCGATGCCGCTCTGGATCGCATCCATCATCGGCTTGGCGAGCCAGAAGAGCGTGATGAACAGGACGCTCATGATCGCCGCGAAAATCAGCAGGCCCCAGACCTTGTGAACGAAGATCGCATCGACGCGATCCGTGAGCGTTTTGCGCGGGGCATATTGCAGGACGTTGGAGTCTGCCGAGTCGTGATGCGTGGTGACGCGATTGGCGACGCCTTCGATCCAAAGATAGTGCGCCTCGACATCCGCCTGCATCGGCTCGATGCCTAAAGCATGCAGACGGGCCGTGGCGGAATTCAGGAGCGAGGCGACGGGTTCGTGATTGGCGATGTCGAGTAAGTCGCCGGCGCGATCGCCGATGAGGAGGCGCTCGGCTAGGGCGGGGTAGCGGGCAGAGGCGGGGATCGAAGACGAGGATCGAGGAGGGAGGATGGAGGATGGTGCTGCGGGAGAATTTGAGGATGGAGGATCGAGGATGGAGGATGGCGCGGCAAGAGTAGTGTCGTCACCGATTTCCGAACGCGCTATCCTCCATCCTCTATCTTCCATCCTCGTATTCCCCCCGTTCCCCGCATCCTTGCTCGAAAGGATTCCCAGCGCCCCGCTCACCACCACCAACTCCTCCCGCATCGCCGGCGGCAGCGGCCAATCGGGGATTGGGGCGATCGTGGCCTGCAATATTGCGGCTTTCAGCTCGGCGATGCCTTTGCGCTTGTAGCCGACGACGGGGATGACGGGGACGCCGATCTCGGCTTGCAGTTTTTCGGCCGAGACATTGAAGCCGCGGCGTTGCGCGATGTCGATCATGTTCAGCGCGACAACCAGCGGGCGACCAAGCTCGATGAGCTGGCTGACCAGATAAAGATTGCGCTGAAGATTGCTGGCATCAACGACGACGACAACGATATCCGGCGCCGGCGAATCCTTTCGCAGGCCGCGCAGAACCTCCATCGCCACCTGCTCATCCGGCGAGCGGCTGACGAGGCTGTACGTCCCCGGCAAATCGATCACATCCGCCCAGCGGCCATCAGGGAGCTTGCAGCGGCCGGTCTTTTTCTCGACGGTGACGCCCGGATAGTTAGCAACTTTTTGACGAAGGCCGGTGAGGGCGTTGAAGAGGGTCGTCTTGCCGCTGTTGGGGTTTCCCGCCAAGGCGATCGTCAGCGTTCCAGTCGCGGATGCGATGTCGGGGGATGCGATGTCAGTGGATGTTTCACAACAGGAAGGCATTGGTCGAAATGAAAAATGTAAAATGTAAAATGAAAAATGGGCGAATGCACCCAGCTCTTCATTTTTCATTTTTCATTTTTCATTTTTCATTCAGGACCATGAGGCTTTTCAAACGCGGACAATCTTCACGTGGCGGGCTTGTTCTTCGCGGAGCGACAGGTGGTAGCCGCGCAGGCGGAATTCGATTGGGTCGCCCAGTGGGGCGCGGCGGACGACTTCGACCTGCGCGCCGTTACAAAACCCCATCTCCAACAGCCGGCGCCGAAGCTCGGTGTCGCCGCCCACGGCGAAGACGCTCCCCTTACACCCGATGCCTAGCTGATTGAGGCCGCAGGTTTCCGGTGAATCGCAATGATTGCAGGCGGAAAAATCGCACGTCTTCTGCATGAGCAAACTCCAAAATGCTCTACACACGTCAGTATATCATGTTGAGACTGGGTTTCAACTGCTGTTGAGACTGAGTATCAACGGCTATTCTATTCGAATAACGCCTGCATGGTCGCGTTTGTTCCCCGATTGTGGCGCAATTCGGGCTGGGGGCTATAGGACTTTGACCTAAACGGCCACCAGGAAGGCAGTTAGAACTGGCTGAGGAATCGGATGTCGTTTTCGACAAAATGGCGGATGTCGTCGATGCCGTACTTTCGCATGGCGATTCGCTCGATGCCGAAGCCGAAGGCCCAGCCGCTGTATTGCTCCGGGTCGATTTTGCAGGCTTTGAAAACGTTGGGGTGAACCATTCCGCAGCCGCCTAGCTCAACCCAGCGGCCCTTGTCGTCAAACCAGACATCCACTTCGGCGGACGGCTCCGTGAACGGAAAGAAGCTGGGCCGAAATCGGGCGCGCGTGTTCGGCCCGAAGTAGGCGTGGATGAATTGCATGATCGTGCTTTTCAGATCGACCATCGTCACGTTCTTATCGACGACCAATGCCTCAAGCTGATGGAACATGGAAAGATGCGTGGCATCGTGCGTATCCGGCCGATAGACCCGCCCCGGAATCACCACCCGAATCGGCGGCGGCTGCGTTTCCATCACGCGGATTTGCACGGTGCTGGTTTGCGTGCGGAGGAGGCGTAAGGGTTGCGGGGGAAGGGACGGAGGGACGGAGGGACGAAGGGACGAAGGGACGGAGGGACTAAGGGAGGAAGGAAGTGCTTCCGACTTTTCCTTCGTCCCTTCGTCCCTTCGTCTCTTCGTCCCTTCTTCCTCTGAACCCTCCCCCCCCGCGATATAAAAGTTATCAAGTGGATCGCGCGCGGGATGGCTCTCGGGAATATTCAGCGCGATGAAGTTGTGGAACTCATCTTCCACTTCCGGGCCGCTGGCGATTGCGAAGCCCATGCGGCCGAAAAGATCCGTCAGCTCATCGACGACCTTCATCAGGATGTGCTTGTTGCCGAGCGACGGCCGGCGACCTGGTTCGGTCACGTCAACAAAATCGCGGCCGGCGTCGGCTTGGCCGGTCATCTTCTGTTCGACCTCTTTGAAGTCGGCGGTGATTTGAGAACTCGCGGCATTCAGCCGCTGGCCAACGGCGGGCTTCAGATCCTTGGGCACCTGGCCGAGCAATTTCATGCTGCTTTTGACGATGCCTTTGGCGCCCAGCCACTTGATGCGGAATGCTTCCAATTGGTCCGCCGACGTAACGGCGGCCAGTTCGGCCTGTGCCGACGCGACCATCCCCTCGATTTGTTCGAGCACTTCTGCCATGATTACATTCTCCATGGATTTGTCGAAATTGCCACGACTGTCCAAGTCGAACACCCCGCCGCCCGCGGACACGCCGGCGCAGGAAGCGGAAGCGCCCAAAAGCGAATCGCCGCGCACGGCTCCCTGTCCGTTTTGCGGACATCCGTTGAGAATTGGAGCAAGGTTTTGTGATTCGTGCGGGGCGCAGCTTGTTCGGAAGCCCGGCCGCGGGTCGGCCATCCCGGAAGCATTCATCGGCATCGCAATCGCCGTGATCCTTCTGATCATTTATCCGCATTTCATCGAGTACCTGCTGCATCCGCACGATACGTCGGCGTTCGACGCGATCGACGCAAACGGCGCGGTGCTTCCGTACACAAAATCCGCCTTCTTCTGGTCGGATATCGGCATCACCTTTTTTTGCCTGGTATTGCTGGTAGACGCCGCAATTATTCTTATGGCAAGAAGCCGAACGTTATTGCTCGGCGCAGCGGTTTTGAGCGCGCTGGCGGCGGTTCTCAATTTGTGGGTGATCGCGCACACCTGGGGCTTGGCCGGATTCCCGCTGCAATGCGCCGTGGCGATCGCTATCGCGCTCTATACCGCGATGCTGCAATTCCAGGCGGCACGGGAAGTGTAAACCCGGGCCGGCACAACGGAACTGCGGCGTCACTTATTGACTTGCACTCCCGCTCGAAATCGGTCTCAAAGTATTCGACAGACTTGTGCGCTTTGTCGGCGTGAAATGACGTTC
>DATBDZ010000040.1:0-26470 GCA_036276235.1 Humisphaera sp.
GCCGAAATAGTTATCCTGCACGATGACGCCTGTCGTGCGTGCGGTGCTGATCGCATCATCGACGTTGTAAAACTGGCAATTTCGCACGGCAAAGTTGTTGCCGGCGTCGAAAATTCCGCGGGCCGGGACGCGGCCATCGCCGAATTTCTCGATGGTCCACATCGAGTCGAAGACGATTCCTTCGATCAACACATCGTTGGCGCCGGGCTGCACCATGATAATGGATGAGCCGGTGCCGGTGACCTTGCGCAAGGTCGGCGCTTTGCCGCTGCCGTAGGCACCGACGGTTACGTTACTGTGATTGATGCTCAGGGTGTCGGACACATCGAACGACTGCCCGCTGTGAAACAGGATCGTCGAGTTTTCAGTGAGCAACTCATTGGCGCGGTCAACCGTTTTGACCGCTGCGCTGGGCGATGCGCCGGTGTTGGCATCCGAGCCGTTGGCATCGACGTAGATGACCTTGCGCGTGTCTGCGGTGATTGTCACCGTGCCCGTTGTTGTCGATGTCTGGCCGGCCGAATCGCTTACCGTCAAAGTCACCGTGTATGTTCCGGGCGTATCGTAGATGTGGCCGGCGGTCCACCCAACGAGCGTATTGAAGCGGCTGCCCGGATCGCCGAAGTCCCAGGAATACTCGGCGTTAAGCGCGTCGCCCGTGCCCAGCGTCGAGCCCAGGGCGTTGACGTGAACCGAATGGCCCGCCATGCCGGTGGCTTCGATGAACTGGATGTTTGCGAGCGTGCCGTCGGCTGTCTGGCCGGTTACCGAAGTATTGGTGTTGCCGTTGTCCTGCCCGGAATTCTGCGAAGAGCCGCCGTTGTTTTGATTGCCGCCGCCATTATTGATGATCACAGGCGGCGGATCGGTGGTCGGATTGTTGGTCGATCCACCGTTGTTGGAACCGCCGGTCTTCGGTGTCTGCGGCGTCTGCACGCTCGGCGGAGTCGAATTCGTATTGGAGGTGTTGACGACGACATCGCCGCGCCGCAAATGCACGCGGTCCTTTGCGCCCTGCAAAATCCGATTTCGGCCGGCCTGTCCGTTGATGACATCGGCGCCGGCGCTGCCGTCGAGCGTATCGTTGCCCATGCCGCCCCAGAGGGTATCGATACCGACATCGCCGACGATTGAGTCATTGCCGGTGCGGCCGTAGATGCTGTCGTTCCCAGCGCCACCGTCGAGATAATCTTTGCCGGCGTCGCCGACAAGCGTGTCGTTCCCGTTGCCGCCGTTGATATTGTCGTTGCCGGCGTGGCCGTTGACGTAATCTTTTCCGTCGCCGGCGTCGATGTGGTCCGCGCCGCCGCCGCCGTAGATGCGATCATTGCCCGCGCCGCCGTTCAGCGTGGTCGGGAGGGTGATGCGCTGATCGACGCGCATGACATCGGCCTTGCTCGAGCCGGTCATCTGCACGCCCTTGAGATTCTTCAGATCGAAGCTCTGGTCCTGGCCGTTGATCGTCGCGGTGACCTGCTGCCCTTCGTGGCTCAGACGCACGATCATGCGCGAGGCGGTCTGCGGGTCGGCTTGCAGCGTGAGGATGCCGTTGGCGACGCCGATCGTCGCCGACATCAGCTCGCGCCCTTCCAGCGCCTCCAGCGCGGCGTTCGCCAGCGCGTTGGCGTTGCTGGCGCGCGGCTTCTTGTTGCGCGCGGCCCGCAACTTGGCGGCGGGCGAAACATCGCTTCCCGCCGCCCCGCGTCTGGCGACGCTGGCGGTCAGCGAATTGTTGGACGATTGAAACTTATTGCGTCCCGATGTTTGAGCCTGGTGTTTCATACACCGCTCGCATCGGGCACTTTTTGCGCGTGCTTGTTCTCCGAAGCCCCCCGATTTGTGCAGTTTTGCTGGTTACCGGAACCCGCCCGCCCGGCGCGATCGATGAGAGTGAAATAGACCGTAAATCTTTACGTCCGGGAATATTTGCCACGCTAATGTTGCCCCTGAGGAAAGGTTTGAAAACGAGCCTCACGCGCGTCGCGCCCAAGTCGCTCCAACGTACAATTCAAATCGATCTGGGGTCCTGGATGCAAAGAATCCGCGCGTAGCGGCAGTGCTGTCTAAGGCGTTTCTATTGGACGATGCCGCCAATAACGCGCGTAACTTTTGTGGCCAGTAACGATGGCTATCGGTACCGTTACCCGAATGCCGCGCCTGAATCTCACTCAATGTTTGTGCCTGATCATTCCGCTGATGCTCGGAGCCCGCTTCGCGTTTGCGGACGACGTCGCGGTTGAGAAGTCGCCGCTGTTTACGGCCGGCGAGCAGGGTTATGCGACCTTCCGAATTCCCGGGCTGGTGATCACATCAAGGGGTACATTGCTCGCCTATTGCGAGGCGCGCCGCAGCGCCAAGGGCGATTGGGTGCCGATCGACATCATGATGCGGCGAAGCGTGGACGGCGGCAAAAGCTGGTCGCCGGCGAAAGTGATCGCGCAGCCGCCCGCGGATGCAAAGCTTGAGCCGGGCGCTGCCGGCATCACGCTCAATAACCCGCTGGCGATAGCCGATTCCAACTCGCGTGCGATCCACTTTTTGTACTGCGTCAATTACGCCAGATGTTTCATCATGCACAGCGACGACGACGGCGCAACTTTCTCATCGCCTGTTGAAATCACGGCGACCTTCGAGAAGTTCCGCCCGGAATACAACTGGAACGTGCTGGCGACTGGCCCTGGCCACGGAATCACATTGCGGAGCGGCCGCTTGCTCGTGCCGATCTGGCTCTCGACCGGCGGCCACACTCATCGCCCTTCCGCGGTCGCGACGGTCTATAGCGATGATTCCGGAAAAACTTGGCAGCGCGGGCAGATCATTGTGACGCATACGCCGACGACTCCTAACCCAAGTGAAAGCGCGGTTGCCGAAATGGCCGATGGCCGCGTGATGATCAGCATTCGCAACGAGTCATTCCGATATCGCCGGCTTGTTGCGTTCAGTGCCGATGGCGCGACGAACTGGTCCGAGCCGAAGTTTGATGATGCGCTGGTCGAACCGATCTGCGAGGGATCATTGACGACGGTGCCGCACGATGCTGAGACGATTCTGTTTGCGAATCCGGCGAATCCGGAGGCCCAGCAGGGATCAAACGTCCTCGGCGCCGCGAAGGGCAAGCAGCGGATCAATCTCACTGTCAAATTGAGCCGGGATATGGGCACGACATGGCGCGCGTCAAAGGTGATCGACTCGGGAATCGCAGGATATTGTGATCTGGCCGCCGATCCCGGCGGGACGGTCTACTGCCTCTACGAGCGCGGTGGCGCGCAAGGAAACCAATTCGACACGCAATCGTTGACGCTGGCGCGGTTTGATGTGAGCTGGATTTCGCGATGACTTTCCATGTCCATCCACCCGCATGCATTTCGTAGGGTGTGCTTCAGCACACGCGGAGGCGTCCCCGCGCGAAAAAGGTGCTCCGTGTGCGCCGCGGCGCACTAGGGAAACAACAGATAGCACCGCACACAAAGTTTAGCCGCCCTGCTTGCAGGGCGCGTCAAGTTGACGTCAATTGCCGGGCGATTCTGCGTCTCCAAACCAGCGCCGCTTGACGCGCCTTGCAAGCAAAGCGGCTAAACCTTGTCGTCCGATGTCACTTGGATGTGGAAGCAGCGCGAGCAATGAGGTCACCGTCCGCTTTAATACCGGATGCACCAGATCCGGCGCGATCTCCGCGAGCGGCTCCAACACAAACCGCCGCTCATGCATTCGCGGATGCGGAAGCGTTAGCTGCTCTGATTTCACGATCTGATCCCCGTACAGCAGCAAATCCAGATCGATCGGCCGTGGCCCCCACTTTTCGCGGCGCTCGCGGCCCAGGTGTCGTTCGATCTCGAGTAATCGGTCCAGCAATTCTTCGGGGCGGAGCGTGGTTTGAATCGTCGCCACCATGTTGATAAATGCCGGTGAATCGGGCGGCCCTCCCACGGCGGGGTTCTCCAGCAGGCTCGATGCGCGATCCACGCGCAGACCAGGAGTCTCACCGAGCTGCTTCAATGCTTCGCGCAGATTGGCTTCGCGATCGCCGAGATTTGCGCCCAGGGCGATGTATGCGACAACAGCTTTTGGGGAATCGTCGAGCTTCGAGGTTTTCGCGCCGGGCGTCATGCTCATTCGACGGGAAGCGCCGCTGGCGGATCCAGCGCCATCGGCGATTCGCCGCGCAGGCGGCGGGCGATGTCGCTGAGGATGCGCGGATCATACATCGCGCCGCTGTGCGGATCGGTGACCGGCTCGTTGGGAACCCACCATGCCGTGTGCCCCGGCGGCGCGGCGTTCTCCGCCCCCACCACCCAATCGCCGAGCCGCACATACGAGTAAATCGGATAATCCGGCGATTCGCTGTTCAGCTTCGCATACAGTGGCGATCCTGGCCGCATCGATTTCTGCATGGGGTGCATCAGCGGATACCGCACCGCGTCTTCTGCGCCCGAGAGCGGGCTGCTGATCGTGAATAGCCGCGCGATGTTCAATCGCATCCGCTTGCCATCCGTCGGCAGCGCCGCGAAGCGCGCCGCCAGGCCGCCCATCGAATTTCCCACCACATCCACTTCGATCGTTTCACCGTCATATTTGCTCGGCCATGTCTGATTGACCGCGCGAACGATTTTCTGCGCGCAGTCGTCGAAACTCAGACACTCTGCCAGCGAGACGCCGACGATGCGATGATCGCCGGTGAGTGTTGCGAACTCATTCTGCAAATGCCAGGCGGCAAATCCGGGATCGAGAAACCCGCCGATCACCACCAGCGGCCGCTGGAGGCTGTGGGGATGGTCCTCCATCCGCGAAAGATCCATCCGCCCCTCATCGACGTCCACGGGAAACGAAGGATTGATCGGCTCCGGCGCGCAGCCGACTGCGGCCGATAACAGGCACAGCGCAATGCCGACCAAAACCCGGGATGCACGGGGCATATTCCTATGATAGCCGCCGGCGGGCCGGGAACCTATGGAAAACTAGAATTGCTCAACCATCGTATCGTGTTCGAGCCTGCCATCCGTGGAGCGGAACCGTGTTCGCAGCCGGATTCCTCCGGTCCAGCGACAGACGATGTCCGGGAATTCCCGGCTCGATAATTCGAAGTGCAGATCGATTGAGCTCAACATTCGCCCGGAAGGATCGGCGAAGTACGTTCCGATATCCGCGTCCGAATCCCATTGCAGATCGCCGCGCGAATAGTGCAGGCGGTATCCGCCTGTTTGGAGGATCTCGCGCGCATCGATCAGCTCGCGCGGCAACTGCCCACGCAATACCAGCTCACCCACAAAATCCGCCAATACGCTCTGGCGTTCCAGCAACTCCGCCGCCGCCGTCGGACGGAGCTGCGCGACGAATGATGAGAACTCCCGATTGAGTTCCGCCCCATCGGGAAATATTTCTTTGAACGCGATCGCCGAGTTGCGCCCTTCATGGAGCAGTTGCAGCAGCGCGATCAAGCGCGGCAGGCGCGGGCGCCCGCCGGCATCGGTGCTCCGCGCCAGGAACTGCACCATTGCCCAGGCTTGGTTGTATTGTGCTTCCCCGCGCGAGGGATCGCCGGTAAAGGCGGCGGACCATTGCTCATCCGTCAGCGTTGCGAAGGTGGTAAATGGAATCAATCGCCCCGCCGACCGATCGGCAATCGATCTCCGCACGCGGCGCGGTGGCACCTGATACAGCAGAAATCCGTCGCCGGTCCAGATGGATTCCTCGAAGACCTGCGCAAGGCCTTCATTGAGCCAGGGCGGCAACTGGCGGCCCATTGCCGCGTGGGTGAATTGATGAAAGGCTTCGTGTTGCAGCGTCCGCCGCAATCCCTCGCGGCCCTGGCCTTCAAGGAATGCCGCCAGCGCCCCGCGGCGCGGCATGAAAAGTCCGCCGGTGTTCTGATACAGAGGTCCGGTAAATCGAAGATAATCCGCGCGATTCGCAAACAGATAAACACGAAACGGCGCCCCGCCCGGCGACGGAGCCAAGCCGGCAAATCGCCGCGCGTATTCGTCGTACATCGCGTCCATCTGGATCGCCAGTGTTTTCGCGAGGTCCGGGTCGAGATCGGTTTGGATTTGGTAGTGGCTGGTGGAGATTCTTTCCCCTCTCCCTTCCAGGGAGAGGGCCAGCGTGAGGGTAGCGACCGCCAAAACCCAGAGACGATTGATCTTGAAGTGAAGCAGAAGGTTTTCCCGTGAGTCGCGCAGACTTATTCTTCGACATTCTCACCCTCACCCCGGCCCTCTCCCTGGGAGGGAGAGGGAGTAGGAGGGAGTGGCGTTTTGCCCAAGCCTCACTATCATCGGCGAACTTTCGTCCGGCACTCTATGGCTGAGCAGGTCAATCAATACGAGCAGGAACGTCGATCCAAAATGGATCGGCTGCGCGAGCTGGGCGTAGACCCCTTCGGCGGCCGCGAAGAAGGCGTCCAATCGCTTTCGGTCGTCAAATCGCTTTACACGCAGGAAATGGGCCACGACGCGGGGCCAACGGTCAAAGTCGCCGGGCGAATCCTATTTCGCAAGAACTTCGGCAAGCTCACGTTCATGACGCTTCGCGATGAAACCGGCGATTTGCAGGTCGCGCTCGACAAAAAGCGACTGATCGAAAGTGACTGGAAAATTAACGATCAACTCGATTTGGGAGATCAAATCGTCGTCGAAGGCGCGCTCGGGACCACTAAGACGGGCGAAGTAACCGTCTGGGCCAAAGCCGTTCGCATGGCGGCTAAAGCTTTACTGCCGCCGCCTGCAAAGTGGGAAGGGCTATCGGACGTTGAGCTTCGTTATCGGCAGCGTTACGTCGATCTCTGGGCCAATCCGCAGGTGATGAAGCTGCTGAAATTGCGCAGCCAGATCGTCGCCGAGATTCGCCAATACATGACCGAGCGCGGGTACACCGAAGTCGAGACGCCGATGATGCAGGCGATCCCCGGCGGCGCCGCCGCGCGGCCATTCAAAACGCATCACAACGCGCTCGACATCGACCTCTACCTCCGCATCGCCCCCGAGCTGTATTTGAAACGCCTGCTCGTAGGCGGCTTCAACAAAGTCTTCGAGCTGAATCGCAACTTCCGCAACGAAGGCATCAGCCCCCGCCACAACCCCGAGTTCACCATGCTCGAAGCCTATGAAGCCTTCGGAAGCTGGGAAACCATGGCGGATCTGGTCGAGGGAATGATCTGCCACATCGCGGAGAAGTTGTTTGGCGGATTGGTGATCGAGCATAAGGATGCGGAGGGAAAGGTCACGAAGACGATCAATCTGACGCGGCCTTGGAGACGGGTCTCGATGGCCGATATCGTAACGGAATACCTCGGCGTCGATTTCAAGGATGACCCGTTCCCGTTTGACAATCCAAGCCTCCATCAAAGGATCATGGACGCCTATCGCGTCCGATACCGGAACCAAGCTGACACATATTCGGGCAAGGAATACACCGGGAAGTCGACGCCAAGTGACCACATGCTGAAAAGCACTGTGGATCACTGCATCGCCAAGCTAAGAGGGCTGACGCCTGCGGAGCGGTTAGTTGAGCTATACGAAAGTGGCGTCGAGGCCCATCTTGCAAATCCCACGTTCGTCACCCAAGTTCCGTCGGTCATCATCCCCCTCGCGCGCAAAAACAAACAAGACCCGTTTTTCGCGGACGTGTACGAATTGGCGATCAACGGCCAGGAAATCTCCCCCGGCTATTCCGAGCTGAACGACCCTGATGTACAGGCGGCCAACTTCGCCCACCAGGTCGGCGACGAAGCCGAAAAACAAAAGACCGACGAAGACTTCCTCACGGCCCTAAGATACGGTATGCCGCCAGCGGGCGGGATGGGATTGGGAATCGATCGGTTAATTATGATGCTGACTGGCGCTGAAAGCATTAGGGATGTAATCTTGTTCCCGCTGATGCGCCCGCATGAATGAATGTAGGGTGGGCGTACTCGCCCACCATTTTTCTCTCGCGGGACGAAGATGGTGGGCGAGTACACCCACCCTACAGCAGTGAAGTTTTCAGCCGCTCGTGGCATGGGTTTTTAACGTTTTTAACCCATGTTAGCGACGTGGATCGTCGAGGATTTTGCCATCGGCGAGTCTCTGATCGCATCGCGCCGTCAGCATGGGTTGAAAACCCATGCCACGATTGAGCATCCGGTTTCGTAGGGCGGGCACTGCCCGCCGCATGCGGAGTGAATCGGCGGGCCGTGCCCGCCCTACTTTTTACGTGTATAAGCTTCACCTCATCCTCAAGTATCTGCTCAAGCGCCGCATCGCCTGGGTGTCGCTGATTGCCGTCATGCTTTGCACGACGATGGTGCTCGTCGTTATCAGCGTGATGGGCGGGTGGCTCAATATGTTCAAGGGCGCTTTCCGCGGCCTCAGCGGCGAGATCGTCGTCCGCTCACAGAGCATGGCGGGGTTTCCTTATTATCAGGAGATGGCCGCCGAGCTGGAGAAGGATCCGGACATTGCCGCGGCGGTGCCGACGATTGAAACGTACGGCCTGATCAACTTCGGCCGCATCGGCACGCTACCCGGCGTGAAGGTGATGGGGATTCCGATCGAGCAGATCGGGCGGATCAACAGCTTTCCCAATTCGCTTTATCGCCAGCATATTGAGATCGAGCAGGAGCTGGCTAAACCGAATTTGTCGGCCGATCAGCGCAAGGCGCTCGAGCGGCAGCTCAGCGAGCCGCCTACATTTGATCTGTGGGATGTGATGAGCGTGCCGATGGATGCGCTGCCGGCGGGGCTTTCCTTGGCCACGCCAGAAACAGATGAAGATTTGCATGCGGGATCAATCGCCCTGCCGGAGAATTTCCCGCCCGATTTGCGGAAGGAATTGCGCGGCAGGTTCTGGTACGACGCCGCTCGGCATAACCTGGATTTTGAAGGCCGCATGCAGCCGCAATGGAAGGACGCGCTAGCGTCGCTCTCGGCCGACCCGAAATATCGCCAGGCGATTGAATCGCTCTATCAGCAATCGACAACGAAAGATTTCCCGGACTACGAAGCGATCATCAAATCGAAATCATACGGGATGATCGTCGGCGTCGGCGTGCTGGGGATTCGCCGCGATCAGGACGCCGAGTGGATCGGCCGCGATCCCTGGAAATTCGCCACGCCCGTTAAGCTCACGGTGCTGGGCGTGCAGGAGGGCGGCGCGCTGGACATCAAGAACAAGAGCGAGCGGAATTATTTTGTCGTCGACGACAGCCGCATCGGTGTTTGGCAGTATGACAATAGTTACGTCTACGTGCCGCTCGATCGCCTGCAGAAAGATCTGGGGATGGCCCCGATCACCGGCGGCGTCAACATCGACACCGGCAAGCCCGAAGAAATCCCCGGCCGCGTCACTGAGCTGCATATCCGCACGCAGCCCGGCATCGATCCCAATGATGAAACCGCGCTGCGCGCCGTCTGCGATCGTTCGGCGAAGATCGTCAACGGCGTCCTTCGCCGACATTACGCCGGCGGCGGATTCTCGCTGCGCGGCCCCGCCGTCGAGGTCAAAACGTGGCAGGACGAGCAACGCCTCTGGATCAACGCCGTCGAAAATGAAAAGCTGCTGACGGTGGTGCTGTTCGCCATCATCAGCATCGTGGCGATCTTCCTGATCTTCTGCATCTTCTACATGATCGTCGTCGAGAAAACGCGCGACATCGGCATCATCAAAAGCGTCGGCGCCACCTCCGCCGGCGTAGCGGGAATCTTCCTCGGCTACGGCCTGGTGATCGGCATCCTCGGCGCGGCAATGGGCCTGGCCCTCAGCTACGGCATCGTCCACAACATCAACGAACTGCACGCCGGCCTCGGGAAACTCCTGCACGTTCAGATTTGGAATCCGGAAGTTTATTTGTTTGACAAGATCCCGAACCAGATGAGCGGGAAGGACATCGCCGTGATCTTGCCGATCGCGGTGATCTCGTGCGTGCTGGGCGCGCTGGTGCCGGCCGTGCGCGCGGCGACGATGAATCCAGTGGAAGCCCTGCGGTGGGAGTGACTGAGATTTGCAATTTGCGATTTGCGATTGAATCGATCAGACACAAAATCGCAAATCGCAAATGGGCAATCGCAAATGACATATGTCTCAAGCCGCCTCTAAACCTCTTGCATCCCCGCCGCGTGCCGGCGGCGCGATCCTGCGCGCTCAGGCGGTGAAAAAGTCCTATCAGATGGGCGATCAAATCGTGCAGGTTCTTCGCCATATCGATCTCACCCTGCAACGCGGCGAATTCGTTGCCGTCGAAGGACGCAGCGGCTCGGGCAAGAGTACCCTGCTTCATATCATCGGAGCGCTCGATGGCGCCGACGATGGGTCGATCGAATATGAAGGTCAGAACATCGCGCAGATGAGCAATGCCGAGCGCAGCCGACTGCGCAACATGCATTTCGGTTTTGTGTTTCAGTTCTATCATCTGCTGCCGGAGTTGAACGTTCTGGAGAACACTTTGCTCGGCCCGATGATCGAACACTCGTGGCTCGGCTATCGTGCGCATCGCAAGGAACTGAAGTCGCGTGCCGCGGATTTACTGACACAGCTGGGCCTCTCCCATCGCGTGCATCACAAACCCAACCAGCTCTCCGGCGGCGAGCGGCAACGCGTGGCGATCGCGCGGGCGCTGATGAACAATCCGCGGATTTTGTTTGCCGACGAACCGACCGGGAATCTCGACTACGAAACCGGCCGCCAGATCATGGGCGTGCTGGAAAAGCTGCATCGCGAGAGCGGCCAGACGATCGTCATGGTCACCCACGACCGCGCCCTGGCCCGCCAGGCCGACCGCGTCCTGGTCCTGGTTAACGGCAAGCTCGAGCGCCCGGGGGAGGAAAAAACTCCCGCCGACAAGGGGACGATGTTGGATTATCATTCGGAGAAGCAGTGAGGGACGAAGAGACGTAGGGACGAAGGGACGTAGGGAAGAGAAATTAGGAGGATCGACGCGCGGTGGCACGGTAGTATTTCCCTTTGTCCCTTTGTCCCTCCGTCCCTGTGTCCCTCCATCCCCGTGTTCCTTCGTCCCTCTGTCCCTTCGTCCCTTTGTCCCTCTCAACTAGCGATACTGGAGCATCAATGCCGCTCAAAGTCTGGATCGACGGAAAGCTCTCTGACAAAGCCGACGCCAAGATCAGCGTCTACGATCATGGCCTGCTCTACGGGGACGGCGTCTTTGAGGGGATCCGTCTCTACCACGGCAAGATCTTCGAGTGCGAAGCGCATCTGCGCCGACTCTATGAGTCGGCCAAAGCCATCCGCCTGACGATTCCGTACGCGGCGGATCAGCTCAAATCGGCGATGGAAGAAACCATCCGCGCCAACGGCTTTGCCGATTGCTACATCCGCCTGATCGTCACGCGCGGCGTCGGGTATCTGGGCCTCAATCCCAACAAATGTTCCAATCCGTCGGTGATCATCATCGCCGACACGATCGAGCTTTATCCGAAGGAAGTGTACGAAAAAGGCATGGCGATCATCACCGCCACCGTCGTGCGCAATCACGCCAACGCGCTGCCGGCGCGGGTGAAGAGTCTCAATTATCTGAACAACATCCTGGCGAAGATCGAAGCCGCCGACGCGGGCGTGCCCGAGGCGATCATGCTCAATCAGCAAGGCAACGTCGCCGAGTGCACCGGCGACAACATCTTCATCGTCAAAGCCGGCAGCGTCTTCACGCCGACAACTCACGACGGCATCCTGGAAGGCATCACGAGACAGGTCATCATCAATCTCTGCGCCAAGCTCTCCCTCCGCTGCCATGAGCAGTCCCTGCAACGGCATGACCTGTACATCGCCGACGAATGCTTTTTGACGGGCACCGGCGCCGAGGTCGTCCCCGTGACGAAGATTGATGGCCGCCCGATCGGGAGCGGAGAAGCCGGGCCGGTGACGCGCAAGCTGATCGGGGCGTTCAGGGCATACATCGCAGAGCGATGAGCGAATAAAAGATAGGCTGAGCCACCCTTGATCCTTAGTCGGCTCAGCGCCGCCGGCAGGTTACAAATGTTACAACAGCGCCTGTGTCACACGGGCGCTGCTCATCGCGCAAGGGGTTACGATAGAGTTATTTATGTCATCAAGGTGCGTGTTACATCACGGAAGGGTGTAACATCGAAAGGACCACTTTCGTCCACCAGATCTTGTGATGAGGCCTGCGTCTCCAGCGACTTTCGCGAAAAGCCGAAAGTGTCGCATTTGTCGCGTCTACTCCAGCCAACGTGAAGATGTAAGATATTGATATTAATAGGTTTGCGCGTATTTATTTCGGGTCCGATTGTGCGACACTCTTCCTATTTTACGCGCGTGTTTCGTCTTCGATGCAGACAGGTTGGTGTGTTTTCCGTGTGGGCTGCGATTCAGCAATGTTTAGCGCTTACGCCGCGCGCGATATCTGAAACCGAGCCGGGGCTTGAGCGCTTCGAGCACTTCAAACACGATCGGACAGGTCGTCGTCCGCCCCACCATTCCCATGGTGCGGAAGACGAATTGGGGCTTGTATAAATATGGATAGTCTTTGCATGCGGCCGGCCGATCTTCGTATACGCTGCAGCGGTTGTCCTGCAAAAATGGACAGGGCAGTGCCCGCATGGTCCAGGGGTCATCATCACCCCGCTCGGCTTTTTCAAGATAAGTGTCGATGAAAACCTGACGCTCGATGCCCAAACGTTTCGCGAGCCGTTCCACATCTTCCTCGCTGAGTGGCGGGCTGCTCTCCTTGCAGCAGTTGGCGCAGGTCGTGCAGTCAATCTGCGCCCAGACGCGCTTGGTCAGTTCAAATACTTGCTCATCCATTTCCTCCACGGACAGATCGGAGTTCTTGAGAAACATCCGGAACGCGATGTTCTCATCCTCCTTCTGCTCAGCCAGCACGCGAAGTTTGATGGGGTCGAAGGGCATGATGGGAAAAACTACCGGCGAGCAATTGCCCATTGGCCGAATTCATTTCCGTTTTCTTTGCGCCCTTTGTCTCTTTGCGTCTTCGCGCAATTCGATCGCGCAAAGACGCAAAGAGACAAAGGGCGCAAAGAAAACCATGGGGACGAAGGCGCGGTCACAGCTTACCCTCATCGTGCAAGTCCGTGAGGCGCTTACGCCTTGCGTCCCAATCCTTGTCCGTGATTTCCCGCGCCGGCGTGCCCAGGGATTTGAGCAGATGCGATTCCAGTTCGGGCGAGATCGCCTCGCCGGCCCCCGCGAGGATCAGGGCGGCGATGTACTGGTCCGCATCCGCATACCCCGCCGCCGCCGCTCGCGCATCAGCAAGGCGTTTGACCTCGTCGGGCAGCGTGATGGTGGACATGCGGAACTCCTTGGAATCATTTTCGACGGGGTGCGACGGAGAGTCAACGTGAAAGATTCCGGACCTCCCTGATCGTCGTTGATCAGATTTATTGCTCACGCAGAGGCGCGGAGGCGCAGAGTGAATGCAGCGAATTGCAAGTTGTTCGATCTTCTCTCTGCGCCTCCGCGCCTCTGCGCGAGAATATGCATTTGTCGCTGGATTCCGGAAGCCGTCCTGGAATCTCATCTTCGCTCGCGTCCGAATCTGATGGGAAGCATCTTACCCGCGTACCAAACTGACCCGCCCTGCAAGCGGTGATCGAAAATGTACTTCGCACTGTTGATCTGGTGGCCGCGATCGCGAATGGGAAGGGACTTGGAGCGCACGGCCCAAAGGCCTCCCAGCGCCGCGAGATTAACCTGCTTTGCGTGATGGGCCGATTCTTTCTTGGCGACACCAACCCAATGACGGGGGTTGTGGTCCGGAATTTTCGCAAGAATGTGGAAGTGGACGTCGGTCACGCACGCAACGGCAACCTCAAGTTTTCGGCGCTGGAGGGACTCCACGAGCAGTCTGACAACTAATGTTCGTTGTTCGACCGACAGATAAATGGGGTCGCGCTTCATGAGATCCTTTGCGCTAGCATTGATTGAACCGTATGCGCCTTTGGGCGGAGGATTTTCGTAGTCTCCTTCGACGTGTTCGCGATGATGTCGCGTGCGAAAGCCCCGACTATCTCCGGGCAACCATGTTCCATAGGTGTGACCCATGCAGTGATACCAATTGTTCCACGGACCGCTGGGTTTCCCGTTGACTTTCGATTTGCGCGTCACGAGTGAGAATTTGTTCGTCTCCGTTGAGATTGTCAAGAATCTGCAACGTATAAAAAGCCCACGGAACTTGTTCCGTGGGACCCGAGCGCAAAGAAAACCCAGGGAGCAAGCTCCCTGGGCTTTTTGTCTTGCATCAGAACGTGACTTGTCGGCGCTTAGTACATCCCAGCCCCGGCTCCCGCTGCTGCGGGTTCCTTATCTTCCTTCAACTCACTTACAACCGCATCGGTTGTCAGCAATAGCGACGCAATGCTTGCTGCATTTTGCAAAGCCGTGCGTTCCACCTTTGTCGGTACGATCACGCCCATCTTGAGCATGTCGCCGTATTCGTGGGTTAGGGCGTTGTAGCCGAAGTTGGTTTGGTCGGAGTCCTTGACCTTTTGGGCGACGACGCTGCCGTCGATTCCTGCGTTCTCGCTGATCTGCTTGATGGGGGCTTCGATGGCGCGGCGGACGATTTCGATGCCTACGCGGATGTCGTCGCTGGCGGCCTTTTTGCGGAGGCCGTCGAGGACCTTGGCAGCCGCGCGGATG
Organism: Humisphaera sp.; assembly: GCA_036276235.1. GTDB lineage: Bacteria > Planctomycetota > Phycisphaerae > Tepidisphaerales > Tepidisphaeraceae > JANWHF01. The sequence goes on from DATBDZ010000040.1 coordinate 14,611, forward strand.
ACGGCGACGCCGCCGCCGGGGAGGATGCCTTCTTCAACGGCGGCGCGGCAGGCGTGCAGCGCGTCTTCGACGCGGGCCTTCTTTTCCTTCATCGCGACTTCCGTCGCGGCGCCCACGTTAATCTGAGCGACGCCGCCGGCGAGCTTGGCCAGGCGTTCCTGGAGCTTCTCGCGGTCGTAGTCGCTGGTGGTGTTGTCGATCTCGTTCTTGAGCTGCTCGATGCGGCCCTTGATTGCCTTCTGATCGCCGGCGCCTTCGATGATCGTGGTGTTGTCCTTGTCGATGCGAATGCGCTTGGCACGGCCAAGCTGGCTCAGCTCGACGTTTTCGAGCTTGATGCCCAGCTCTTCAAAGATCGCCTGCCCACCGGTGAGGATCGCGATGTCTTCGAGCATCGCCTTGCGGCGATCGCCGAAGCCGGGGGCTTTCACGGCGGCGACTTTGAGCGTGCCGCGCAGCTTGTTGACGACCAGGGTCGCGAGCGCTTCTCCGTCCACATCTTCGGCGATGATGAGCATCGGCTTGCCCTGCTCGGCGGCCTTGCTCAGCGGCGGCACCAGGTCGCGGGCGGAAGAAATCTTCTTCTCGTAGATCAGGATGTAGGCGTCTTCCATCACCGTTTCCATGGTCGTCGGATCGGTGACGAAGTGCGGCGAGAGGAAGCCCTTGTCGAACTGCATGCCTTCGACGAGTTCGACGGTGGTGTCGAGGCTCTTGCCCTCTTCGACGGTAATGACGCCGTCCTTGCCGACCTTTTCCATCGCGTCGGCGATGAGCTTGCCGATCTGCTCGTCCTGGTTGGCGGAGGAGGTGCCGACCTGGGCGACTTCCTTGTTATTCTCGATCTTCTTGCTCATGCGCGAGAGCTCATTGACGATCGCCTCGACGGCGGTGTTGATGCCGCGCTGAATCTGCGTCGGGTTCGCGCCGGAAGCGACGTTGCGCAGGCCTTCGGCGAAGATCGCCTCGGCGTAGACGGTGGCGGTGGTGGTGCCGTCGCCGGCCACGCTGCTGGTCTTGGAAGCGACTTCCTTGACCATCTGCGCGCCCATATTTTCGTAGGCGTCATCGAGCTCGATTTCCTTGGCGACGGTGACGCCGTCCTTGGTGACGGTGGGCGAGCCGAAGGATTTTTCGATGACGACATTGCGGCCCGAGGGGCCGAGGGTGATTTTGACGGCCTTAGCCAGTTTCCGCACCCCGCGGAGCAGCGACTCGCGCGCCTGCTGGTCGAATTGGATTTGTTTTGCTGCCATGGGAGAACTCCAAAAGTTAGTTGCCAGTTGCCAGTTGTCAGTTGCCAGTAAAGAGGAAGTAAATAAGCAGTAGGGTGCCGGCTACCTGTCGTCGCATTGCTTTACTGGCAACTGACAACTGGCAACTGGCAACTCATTCCCTCTTACTCTACAACAGCAAGCACATCATCCTCACTCATAATGATGACTTCATCGCCGTCGAGCTTGATTTCTGTGCCGGCGTAGCTGGTGAAGATGACTTCGTCGCCTTTCTTGACGGTGAAGGGGGCTTTTTCGCCGTTGTCGAGGCGTTTGCCGTCGCCGACGGCCAGGATCTTGCCGCGCTTGGGCTTTTCCTTGGCGCTGTCGGGGAGGACGATACCGCTCTTTGTTTTGGTTTCGGCCTCGACGCGCTTGACGAGGATTTTGTCACCGAGGGGACGAAGCTTTGCCATTGTTGCTCCTTTAATAAGTAGGCAGAAGTCAGAAGTCAGTAGTCAGAGGAGAGCGACGTGCTCTTCCCGTGATTCATTTCTTGTTTGGGATTTGAGATTTCAAATTTCAGATTTGAGATCTCAAATTTCAAATTTCAAATCTCCGCGCTCATCCGTGCCCATGCTTCCCATCGGGCCAGCGGCTTTCGTGATACCTTCTTAGCACGCGGGCCAGCGTGTCGAGCAGGATGTTCAAATCCACCGGCTTGCTTAGCACGCTGAACACGTGCATGCCCAGGGCATCCCGCAGCAGATGGCTGTTTAGCTCGCGAGCGAGCAAAATCGCCGGCGGGGCTTTTTGAAGATCCCGCATCAGCTTCACGACCTGCAAGCCGCCCAATTGCGGCATCTGCTGATCGAGCACCGCGACGTGGATCGGCTGGCTCTCCATGACCTGTAGCGCCTCTCGGCCGCTGCGGGCCATCACCGTCTGCACGCCTTGCGGCTCAAGCAGCCCGCGAACCGTCTGCTGCCACCCTTCCTGCTCGTTGGCCAGCAGCACCGTAAACCGCGATGAAGGGCTGGTCTGTACCATTGGATCACCACACGGATGAACCTCGGGCCGAGAGACCAGGGTCCGGGTTGCCTAATAACAAGAGCCATGCCGGATTGGGCGGATTGGGAGCACGAAGATAGATGGATATAAGCTGTGAAATTACAATGTGTTAAGGCGAATCGTAGGGGCGACCGGAGCGAGGCCCCCGCAAGGCGCTTCTGCCAAAGGCGTCGGAGGCATGCAGATTTGCTGCCAGAGTGGCAGCAGGAGGGACGAATTTGAGGATGGAGAATTGAGGATGGAGGATGGAAATGCGCAGAAAGAGCGCGTCCGGCCGCGCCATCCTCTATCCTCAATCCTCCATCCTCAAATTCGCGTCGATTCCCGCATGACATCAAAACGGCAACGGCTTCCCGATCAAATGAAACCGCAGCATGGTGAGGGCCATCTTGGCCGCGCGGTCGCGGATCATTTCTCGGTCGCCGGTGAGGATGAAGGTGCGGGCGTTCGCCTCTGGATGCGGCGATTTTTTTTGTGCGAGCGCAATACAGACTGTCCCGACAGGTTTTTCGGGTGTGCCGCCCCCGGGGCCGGCGATTCCGCTGATGGCCAGCGATACGTCCGCGCCGCCACGCTCGAGCGATCCAACCGCCATCTCGCGCGCGACGGCGACAGAGACGGCGCCATGCCCGGCGATATGGGTCGGATCGACCTTCAACAGATCTGTCTTCGCCTCGTTGGCGTAGGTAATGAATCCGACTTTGAAATAGGCGCTTGAGCCGGCGACATCGGTCAGCATTTTCGCAAGCAAGCCGCCCGTGCAGGATTCGGCTGTCGTGACGGTGAACGTACCCGGCGCAGCCTTGTTGCGATCGAAGAGAAGCGCTGCGACCACCTCCTGGAGCGTTTGCTCGTCCCTGCCGAAAATCAGATCGCCAAGCGCCTGCTCGCAGGCGGCGGTCGTTTCTTCGAGTTGCTTGCTGGCTTCTTCGCGACTGGGGAAGCGCGCGTTGATGCGGAGCGAGACGATGCCGTTGGAAACGGTGGTGCCGACGGACGGGTTACGATCGCGGCGCATCAAGTCGCCGAGTTTTTCGGCGACGGCGCTTTCGCCGAGGCCGAAGGTGTGAAGCGTGCGGGAGAGAATGACGGCGCCGCTGGATGCCGCCTTGATGTGCGGGAGCACATCGAGGGTGAACATCGCCTTCATTTCTTTGGGAACGCCGGGGAGGACGAACACACGGGTGGGGCGATTCATTCCGCTCGCGTTGACCTGCTCGACAAATTCTTTCGTCGACTCCGCCATGTCACTGTATGGCGACGGACCAAACATTTGCTCCATGTAATCCTTGCTCACCGCAGGACTACTCGGTAAATCCTCTGGCAGAGCGTAGCGGCGCAGGGTCATGTCAATTCCGGCAGCGGTGCCGCAAGTGTTTTCAATCATCCGAGCGCCTTGGGGGATCATTGCCTGGATCATGTTCATTGCAGGCATTTCGCGACCGCGCGATTTAAAGAAATCTTCCAACTTGGCGAGCCAGACTTCGTTCAGCTCCAATTCGACATCGGCAACTTTGGCGAGCGCTTGGCGCGTCAGATCGTCTTGAGTCGGGCCGATTCCTCCTGAAATAATGAGAGTGTCACATTCACCTAATGCATCGTAGATCGCGCTCCTGATCCCCTCTTTATCATCCCCCACCGTGATATGCCGAACGGCAGAGCACCCCACCGCCGCGAGCTGCTGGCTGAGCCAGGCGGAGTTGGTGTCGACCGTCTGACCCAAAACCAGTTCGTCGCCGATGGAGAGGATGATCGCCTGCATAAGGCGGATTCTTCCGGTGAATCGGGGAAAATTCAATAACCTCCGACAAATGCGGGGATTTCGCCACACATGGACACCGATCGCCATCACAAAGGCGGACATCAATGAAACGTGAAGACGTGAAACGTGACAAAAGGCTGGGTCCTGTCACGTTTCACGTCTTCACGTTTCAGAATCCATCTGTTGCGACCCCTTCTGCGTGTTCTTCATGACGCCGTAGTGATTCCCGCGAGGAGCCGGACTAATATTGAGCAGTATTTTCATATATTTTTCATTTTCGGTATTTGCCGGGTAAGTTGTAGATCGTGCTAACGCTGTTGGTTTTACAGGGGCCGGACAAAGGCCGCCGGTTTGAGTTGCCGGATGCGCCTGCGCTCATCGGGCGCGAGAGCCGCAGTCTGCCCCTCACCGACAACACCTGCTCGCGGCGGCATTGCGAATTGTTGCCGTCCGATGGCAACTGGATGGTCCGCGATCTGACCAGCGCCAACGGAACGTACGTCAACGGCACGCGCGTCAGTGGAACGACCGTGCTCAAAGTCGGCGATCAGCTTCGTGTCGGACGGACGCTCATGGTCTTTGGCGCGCAGCCGGGCGTTTCGCGAACCAGCAGCGGCAACGTCACCCTCACCGGCGAAGAAGGAATGGACAGCGCCATCATGGCGACCGTCCCCACCAGCGAAGACTCGCTGGTGCTGGCCGTCCCCGAGCCGGCGGCGGCGGCGATGGTCAACCTCAAGGTGCTCTATCAACTGGGCGCGCAGCTGGGCAGCAGCTTCAATGTCGATCAGGTTCTGGAAGTGGTGATGGACCTGATCTTCGAGCATGTCAAAGCCGACCGCGGCATCGTGCTGCTGGCCGACGAAAACGGCGATGAGCTAATTCCCAAGATCGTCCGCACGCGCGATGAAGCGGAGGCCAAGCTCGTCAGCGAAAACGGGGACGGAAAGAACGGCGAAAAAATTCACGCCTCCCGAACGATCATCAATCATGTGCTGCTGGCCGGCGAGGGCGTGCTCTCCAGCAATGCGATGGCGGATCGACGCTTCAGCAAGGGCAAAAGCGTCCATAGCCTGGGGATTCGCTCGGCGCTTTGCGTGCCGATCAAGGCGCGCAAGCTGACAGACAAAGGCGGCGACGAAACGATCGGCGTCATCTACATCGACAGCTCAGTCAAGAATTACACGTATGCCCCCGAACAGCTTCGCCTGCTGACGGCGATCGGTTTGCAGGCGGGCCTCGCGATCCAAAACGCCAAGCTCTATGCGATGGGCTTGGAAGCCGAGCGACTCGCAGCCGTCGGCGAAACGACCGCCGCTCTTTCGCATTCGATCAAGAACATCCTCCAGGCATTGCGCGGCGGAGCCGACGTCGTCGAGATGGGCCTCAAGGGGAGCAATCTCGTGCAGGCTTCCAAAGGCTGGCGGATCGTCGATCGCAATCTCGACAAGATCTATCAGCTCACGCTCAATCTATTGGCGTACAGCAAACAGCGCGAGCCGCAACTGGAGATGGTAAACCCGCGCAAGCTCATCGACGAATGCCTGGAGCTTGTGGCACAAGTCGCCAGCGAAAAAGGCGTCATGGTGGTCAGCGACGTAGACGAGGGGCACCCGGCCATCCCGATGGACCCATCGGGGATGCATCAGGTCATCATGAATCTGCTGAGCAATGCGCTCGATGCGATCCAACCCAAGCGCGGCCTCGTGCGCATCGAATGTAAATACGACGAAGCCAATCGACAGTCGATCATGGAAGTGATCGACAACGGCGCCGGCATCGCGCCGCCGATGATGAAGCACATGTTCGAGCTGTTTCATTCCACCAAAGGCAACCGCGGCACGGGCCTGGGGCTGGCCGTCGCGAAGAAGATCGTCGAAGAGCATGAGGGGAGCATCTCCGTCCGCAGCGCGCCGGGGGAAGGCTCAACGTTTACGGTGAGACTGCCGGTATTCCACAGCAACCTGGCGGATCCATCGCAGACACATGGACCAAGCGCGCGGTAATTCGGCACACATCTTGAACACTCGGCCCCGCCATGTCAGCCTTACGGCATGAGCCCCTTATTCACTCCCGCAAAGTTTCGCGACATTACATTGCGCAATCGCATTTGCGTTTCGCCGATGTGTCAATATTCCAGCGATGATGGCCTGCCGACGGATTGGCATTTGGTGCATCTGGGCAGCCGCGCAATCGGCGGCGCGGCGCTGGTGATGGTGGAGGCCACCGCCGTATCGCCCGAGGGGCGGATCTCGCCCTGGGACAGCGGCATCTGGTCGGACGGTCACGCTCGGGCTTTTGTGCGGATTACGCGCTTCATCAAGGAGCATGGTGCTTGCGCCGCTATCCAGTTAGCGCACGCCGGGCGCAAGGCTTCGACCGATCGGCCGTGGCTCGGCGGAAAGCCGCTCGGCCCCGAGCGCGGCGGCTGGCAGCCAATCGGGCCAAGCGCGCTCCCTTTCGATAAGCCATGTCAAACGCCGCGACAAATGAGCGTTGCCGATATCAACGCTGTTACGGTGCAGTTTGTCGATGCTGCCCGGCGAGCGCTCGACGCCGGCTTTGATGTTATCGAACTTCACATGGCTCACGGCTATCTGCTGCACGAATTCCTCTCGCCACTTTCGAATCAGCGCACCGACGATTTCGGCGGCTCGGTGGAAAACCGGATGCGCTTCCCCCTCCGCGTGGCGAAGGAAGTTCGCGAGATCTGGCCGCAGCGACTTCCATTATTCGCGAGAGTCTCAGCGACCGATTGGGCCGAGGGCGGCTGGGATCTGCCGCAATCGATTCATCTCGCTCAATCGCTCAAAGAAGTCGGCGTCGATCTGATCGATTGCTCCAGCGGCGGGCTGACGCCGCAGCAGAAGATCCAGCTTGGGCCCGGATATCAAGTTCCGTTTGCGGAAGCGATTCGCCGCGAGGCTGGCATTGCCACCGGCGCCGTCGGCCTGATCACACAGGCCAAACAAGCCGAGCAAATTATCGCCAGCGGGCAGGCGGATCTGGTTCTTCTCGCGCGAGAAATGCTGCGCGATCCCTATTGGCCGCTGCATGCCGCACAGGAGTTGGGAGCCGAGTTGGAATGGCCGGCGCAATACGGCCGCGCGAAGGTGCGGTGAGGAGCACAATCAGCGCGCGATGCTCTTCTTGGTATAACCAACAGATCATTGTGCGTTTTGCTTTCTATCGTCAAGCACTGTCGTGCTGAGGTACTCGCAAGCATCTGGCTGTTTCGCCGAATGGGCCAGATGCTTCGGAGTACCTCAGCATGACGCATGATTGCGACGCTTAGCCCCAGCGCAATCCGCGAAAATGCTTTTGGAGCTCTCATGAAACCGACTCGAAGAACACAAACCAATTTTATATTGCTCTTGGTGGCGCTCGCTCTCTTCGCGCTCTGCGTCCACGCCGGCCAATCGAGCAAACCCACCACCCAACCCCAATGGCAATCCCTCTTTGACGGCAGAACGCTCGCCAAATGGGTCGCCGTTAAATTTGGCGGGGAAGGGGAAGTACATGTCGAAGACGGCAGCCTCGTCATTGAGGCTGGCGCTGTCATGTCCGGCGCGAATTACACCGGGACGACGCCTAAGATGAATTACGAAGTCGAGATGGACGCGCGGCGAGTGGATGGCACCGATTTCTTCTGCGGTCTCACGTTCCCGATCAGCGAAGATTTCGCCACGCTTGTGCTCGGCGGCTGGGGCGGCGCGGTCTGCGGAATTTCCTGCCTCGATGACAACGATGCCGCCCGCAACGACACGCGCGCGCTGGTCACCTTCAAGAAGGGCCAGTGGTATCACATTCGGCTGCGCGTTTATTCCGACCGAATTCAGGCATGGGTCGATAAGGAAATGATCGTGGACGTGGACACGAGCAAGAAAAAAATCTCATTGCGGGATGAGGTCGAGCCGAGCAAGCCGTTTGGTCTGGCGACGTATCAGACGACCGGTGCTTACAAGGAAATCCGCCTGCGCCCGTTGTCGGCGGAGGAAATTGCCGGAGACAAGAAGGGGTCGTGAAGGTGGCGGCGCGAACTCCAGCACCCTCGCCCCTGTACTCAAGGAGAGGCGGGTGCGGGGGTGGTTCTTCTGGACAATGTGCTTCACCACGGTGCTTTACCACGCGGAATGTTATGGAGGGAACTGACATCACTACTGCAACGAATTCATCCTTGCCGTCCGACCCGACAACCAAGGTGATTAAACCGCGCCGGCGGCGCATTGTTCGCCGCCTCGTCCGCGTTTTCGTGTTCTTCTTTCTGGTCTGGTTCCTCGGCTCTGGCGCGGCGGCATACTGTCTGGTGCATCGTGTTCACGCGAAATTCGCCGAGCCGGCGCCGATCGTGAGCTGGGCGAAGCTGGAAGAGATCCGCCTGACTACCGACGACGGCGTTGGCATCGGTGGATGGCTCAATCCCGCCGGCGGGCATCCGACGATCGTCCTCTTCCTGCATGGCCAGGGCGAAAGCCGCCGGCGCATGCTGCCGCGGATGGCGGAGCTCGCCGAGCATGGGTATGCCTCGATGGCGATCTCCCTCCGCTCGCATGGCGATTCTGATGGAACATCCTTCGACTTTGGATATCGCGCCGATCGCGATGTGATCGCGGCGGTGCACTATCTGCGCCAGCGATTTCCCGGCCGGCCGGTCGTCGTCGCCGGTAATTCGCTCGGCTCGGTGTCGGCGATCTTCGCCGCCGCAAAGTTGGATCATGATGTCGCCGGTTATTTCCTGGAATCCCCCTACCGCGATCTGCTGACGGCGGTGAAGAACCGCACGGAGTTTGTGCCGCCTCCATTCAGCGAGTCGGCGTATGCGGGCCTGCGGATATGGGGCCGAGTCTTGCTGACCGAAGATCCGTCAAAAGTGCGGCCGATCGATCATGTCGCGGAAATTCCGACTGACATTCCCATCACCTTTTTGGCCGCGCGCGGCGATCGCCTCTGCCGGCTGTTTGAAGTTGAAGACCTGGATCGAAAAGTCGCCGCACATGCAAGCTTGATCGAAGTCGAATCCGCGCGGCACGGCGCGATCTCGCGGACTGATCCGCAGATCTATTATCCGCAACTCCTCTCGCTTCTGGCGAAGACTGACGGGTCACAGCGATGACCCGGTTGGAAGCATGTGGCCAAACGCCGGTCGCAATTAGATCCCCATTTGTAATGCACTGTCATGCTGAGGTACTCCGAAGCATCTGGCCAACTCGCGCGAGCCGCCAGATGCTTCGGAGTACCTCAGCATGACAGTTCCCGCAGTTCCGCTCCCAACTTGCTTGTGGTTACTTTGGCGAGCCAAAATCGAATCGTTATGAACCTCCAAACCATCCAAGCCTACAGGACGGCCGGCCGCCTCGAGGACGCGATCGCCGCCGCGCGGGATTGGGCGGCGCGCGAGCCGGGTGTCCCATCTCATATGGAATTGGCGGTCTGTCTGCGCGATGCACGGCGACACCGCGATGCGCTGGAGTCAGTCGATCGGGCCATCGCACTTCGTCCCGGCGACGCCGGCCTGTATCTGGCGCGCGGCGGATGCCTCAAGGCATTGGGAGAGCTCGAAGGAGCTGCCCAGGAATGCCGCCGGGCCATCGAATTGAGGCCGACGCTGCTTCCTGCATACAACAATCTAGGCGCATGTCTGCACGAGCTTGGCCGACTCAGCGATGTTGAAGGAGTTTTTCGCGCGGCGATGCGCGTACTGCCGGATGCTCCGGATGTTCACATGAATCTCGGATGGAATCTGTATCTGCAAGGGCGGCTCCCCGAGGCGATCGGGCAATTGCAGCAGACAATCGCGCTGGCGCCTGGATGGGTGGAGGCCAACAGCCGACTGCTGTTTGTGATGCTACATGAGCCTTCCTGCTTGCCGCAGCAAATATTTGATGAGCATCTGGCCTGGGCGCGACGGCACGCGGAGCCGCTTTCGGCGTCCGCCGCGCCGCATGCGAATGATCCCGATCCGGATCGCCGACTGCGGATCGGATATCTCTCGACCGATTTCCGCGACAACTCGATGATGTTCTTCATCGAGCCGCTGCTGGCGAATCACGACCATGAACAGTTTGAGATCACTTGTTACGCGGACGCACCGGATGCCGACGCGGTTACAGCGCGCACGCAACAATACGCGGACCGCTGGCGCGACATCACCGGCTTGAGCGACGAGCAGGCCGCCGCCCAAATACGCGAAGATCAGATCGACATTCTGGTAGAGCTCTCGGGGCACAATGGCGGACCTCTCCTGAAAATCATGGCCTGCAAGCCCGCCCCCATCCTGGCTGGTAATCAGGGCTATGCCCATTCGACCGGTCTGTCGGCGATCGATTATCGCATCGTCGATGCGTACTCCGATCCGCCGGGCATGACCGAACGCTGGTACACCGAGAAACTGATTCGCCTGAGCAAATCGAATTGGGTTTATCGCCCGCCCCAGGATGCGGCTGATGTCGCGCCGCCGCCGATTCAGCGGAATGGCTACGTAACCTTCGGCTCGTTCAACGTCTTGCCGAAAATCACGCCGCGCGTGATCGAGATCTGGTCACGGATCTTAAGGGAGGTGGAAAGCTCGCGGCTGATCCTTAAGGCCCAGGGCTTGGACGATCCGCCGACGCGAAAACGCGTGATCGACCAATTCGCGCGCCACGGGATCGATGCATCGCGGCTCGAAATTCTCGGCCGCACGCCATCCCGCGCCGCGCACTTGGCCGCATATGGCCAAATGGATATCGCCCTGGACCCCTTCCCCTACAACGGAACGACGACAACCTGCGAAGCGCTCTGGATGGGCGTGCCCGTCATGGCGCTGGCCGGCCAAACGCACGTCTCGCGCGTCGGCGTGAGCCTTCTCCAAAACATAGAACTCGGCGAATTGCTCGCCGATTCTGAAGACGAGTATGTGCACGGAGCTATTAAGCTGGCGCGCGATGAGAATCGCTCAGCGAGATTGCGGTCAACGATGCGCGATCGAATGTCGAAGTCGCCCCTGCGCGATGAACCCGCCTTCGCGCGCGAGATGGAGGCGAATTATCGCGCAATGTGGAAAGAGTGGTGCGGATGACCACAGGTGCGATGATCCTTTCACCGCTTAACAGTGCAACCGGCGCTCTCGCCAATTAAAGGTGACGCAAACCTTTATTTGAAGTTTCGGGCCGCCCCAATTAAAGGTGACGCGAACCTTTATCTGAGAATCTCCCCGATCCGGCCTGAAATCCAAATAAAGGTTCGCGTCACCTTTGATTGGGCGGGGTCAATGCGCCGACGGGACGGTCGCGCGGGTCGCCTTCCAGAGTGGGACGGCAATTGCGGCCCCGAGCAGTGGAGCCGCGATGTAGACCCACAGTGCATGAAGATTGCCGCTGACGAGCGCCGGCGCGATTGAGCGGGCTGGGTTCATCGACGCGCCGCAGATCGGGCCGGCGAAGAGCGCTTCCAGCGCGATGACGCCGCCGATGGCGATGCCCGCCATCATTCCCACTTCTTTGGGACCGGTGGAGACGGACAGGATGACGAACATCAGAAGTCCTGTGAGGAATACCTCAAGTCCGAATGATTGCCATGCGGAACCCGCCGGTAGTGTTGCTCCAAGCGACGCCTGATTTCCGAATAACAGACGCAACGAGACGCTCGCCAGCAGCGCGCCAGCAAGTTGGCTGGCGATGTACGGCACAACGTAGCGGCCGGAAAACCGCCGCGCGAGGAAAAATCCTGTCGTAACCGCCGGATTTAAATGCGCGCCCGAAACATCCCCGATGGCGTAGATCATTGCCATCACGATCAGGCCAAACGTGAGCGAGATTCCCACATGCGTGACGGC
>DATBDZ010000041.1:0-2518 GCA_036276235.1 Humisphaera sp.
AGTGAGCTCATCTCCTTCGCTTTGCGCAGTGGGAGAGAGCGGGCTCATATCATCCTGCGCGACGACTTCCTGATCGGCGGCGACGGTGATCGGCGTCATCTCCTCATCAGGCGGCTCGCCATTGATTTGCAGCACGAAGACGACCGGCCCAATCTGCACGCTGTCGCCGGCGGTGAGAATCGCTTCCTGAACGCGCTGGCCGTTCAAATAGGTGCCGTTGGAACTGCCCAGATCTTCGAGGCGAAGCGAATCGCCGTCGCGGACCAGGCGTGCATGTTTGCGCGAGACTTCGCCCAGCGGGATGCGCAGATCGCAATCTTCGCGTCGCCCGATGACGGTCATGTCGCGCACGAGAGAAAAACTCCGACGTTCACCGTCGGCCCGAAACATCACAATTACGGCCTGCATAGTGAGCTGTCCGCCGCTGATGGTAAAGACCCCGTTTCACGCAAGGATGCGGCGCTTCCTTTCATGCTTTAGGCTATCGTAGAACGGTCAGTTCGGCAACACTATTATGGCCAGAAAACAGGCGCTGCAGTGTGGCGAGGCTGTGACTTATCGATCCGAGCCAGGAGAAGTCGATCAACCTAAGTATTTCCACCTATGCCGCGCAGCCGCCTTCGCAGGCCTCCATGGCTCCAGGGCGTCTCCCCGCCGTCGCCGTGGCGGCGCTGTACGTGCACGTTCCGTTTTGCTTTCATAAGTGCCATTACTGCGACTTCTACAGCATCACCCGGCAGTCGCCGGAACGAATGGAGCGGTTTGTCGATCTGATCTTGGCCGAAGCACAGATGTGGGGCACTGAAAAAAGGGGTCCGACGATGAAACCGGCAACATTGTTCTTTGGCGGCGGCACGCCCAGTTTGCTGCCGCCCGACCAAATGGAACGGCTGATTCGCGGGCTGAAAGAGCGCTTTGATTTCTCCCAGGTTAGCGAGTGGACGGTCGAGGTGAACCCGGCGACCGCCAACCTCGATTATTGTCGAATGTTGCGCGAACTGGGTGTGGACCGCCTCAGTTTTGGCGCGCAAAGCTTTCGGCCCGATGAGCTGCAAACCCTTGAGCGGCATCATGATCCGCAAGATGTCGCGCGAAGCGTAGACATCGCCCACTCTGCAGGTTTCAAGCGGTTCAATCTCGATCTGATCTATGCGATACCCAAGCAGGATTTGCAGTCCTGGGTTGGCTCTTTAGAGGCCGCCTATGGCCTGAATCCGCCGCACATCTCCTGTTACAACCTGACGTATGAGTCGAACACGCCGATCGCCGTGAAGCGCCGTTTGGGGCAGCTCGTGCCGGTATCTGAGGAGCTGGAAATTGAGATGCTTCGATTCACGCGCCATTACCTGAGCCAACGCGGAATGGAGCCGTACGAGATCAGTAACTACGCCCTACCGGGCGAGGAATGCCGCCATAATCTGAATTACTGGCTCGGCGGGAACTATATCGGACTTGGCCCGTCGGCCGCCTCGCATGTTGAGGGGCATCGATGGCGGAATCGCCCTCACCTGGGCGAATGGGAAGCCGCCATCGGAAGCAAAACATTACCGGCCATTGATGTCGAGTTCCTGGGACCCGATCAGCGCGTCGGAGAATTGGCGATGTTGATGCTTCGCCTATCGGGCGGAATCAACTTTGCCGATTTTGCGGCCCGCACGGGATATGATGCGCGGGGGCATTTTGCGGACCAGATTGCCCGCTTCACATCTCACGGCTTGCTGCACGCCGATCAAAACGCCGTTTGCCTCACTGAAAAGGGGTTGCCGGTGGCGGATGCGTTGGCCGCCGAGTTTCTGGCAAGAACTTGAAAGACATTATCGCCCCTCCGCAACAGATCATTCCGGCACGCGCTGATTAAACCATCCCATCGTCGTCGTCGATAGACCCGACGGAGACGTGCTGGGACAGCGTGGCGCTATGCATTCCGCAGTGTCCGCAGCCCTCCCAATTGACCGGGTGTGTAAATGAATCGTAGGTCCTACGGGGCAGTCACGGGTGGATTACCGCCCAAGGCTGTCGCCAAGCCGCAGCAGCGAATCGACGACTGATGCGCTGTGACAGCGGCAAGAGGAGTGGAGCATGTTGGGCTTCGTTCAAAACTGGTTTGGATCCACGTCGAGTCCGATCGGAATCGACTTCGGCACGGACAACCTGCGCATGGCGCAGGTTGAGCCGGTGGACGGCGAGTATCATCTGGCGGCCGCGGCAACGGCTGACGTTCCGACGCACGTTCGCAATGACCCGGCGGCTCGCGTCGGGTTTTTCGCGCAGGGGATTCGCGATCTCTTCTCGCAGGCGAATTTCCGCGGCCGCAAAGTCATTCTGAGCCTTCCGGCTTCATTCATGTACATCCAGCACGTGCGCTTGCCGCGCATGGACGAGGAAGCGACCAAGAAGGCGCTGCCGTGGGAATTGCGCGGAAAGCTTCCGATCGATCCTTCGCAGGCGCTGCTCCGTCACATTATTGCCGGCGAAGTTTTCCAGGATCAGGACCCGAAGCAGGAAGTGATCGTGATGG
>DATBDZ010000042.1:0-23574 GCA_036276235.1 Humisphaera sp.
CGGGATAGCCGTCGGTAAAATGTTCGGGGTAATTTTGTTGACCCCGCATGCTTTATTGATATACTCCATCGGTGTAATAGCTGAGGAGCAAGCCCATGAGCAAATCTGCCGGAATTCCGATGATGATAACCCATGACATGGAGCGTCGCCTGCATGACGCTGGATTCGATCAATCGCAGATCGACAAGATGACGCCCGAGCAGGCACATTTACATTTGGCGTCTCCCGGCCCGCAGGAAGAAAATGGAGATGAGGCTAACGCCAAGGGGCGTGCGCGATCTGGAGGGCGCAGCCCAAACTATCCGTATATCACCTTGGAAAAGGCGATTGAACGCGCCCGGCAAATCTACAATCCAGACCGCCGCCACGACGTTCCGGTGGCTGTCGTCTACCAGAAGCGTTGGAATTACACTCCGAAGAATAGCCAAGGGGATCAAACTTTGGCGGCCCTTCGCGCTTACGGGCTTGTGGAAGTGAATGGAACTGGAGAGAAGCGGTCAGTTCGTATCTCGGATCGCGGGTATCGGATTTTGGCGGGCGCGAACGACGCGGTGGAGCGAATTAAGGATGCCGCTTTGGCCCCCGCAATTCATGCCGAACTTTGGCAAATGTATGGCTCGTCAGGATTCCCGTCGGATGATGTGATTCGCAACTATCTTCTTTTCGATCGCGCCGCCGGGCGGTTTAACGATAAGACGGTCGATGGTTTTATCGAACGATTTAAGGCCACAATTTCGTTTGCTAAACTCCAGCCAGCCGATAAAATGGATGAACTGTTTCAAGATGAACAGGATGACCCAGACGACGAAGAGAAAGATGACGCGATGGATGTTGGCGTGAGACAAGATCAAGAGAAGGTAAAAATCCCACCACCGCCGCCTGGGCAAAAGGATTTTCCGCTCTATTTGTCCAACAACAAACGAGCCGTGCTGTATATCCCGTCCAGCATGACCGTGAAGGATTACGAACTGCTGAAAAAGCAGATCGAGAATCACTTAATGGTGATCGAGGCAACATCGGTTGCGGATGACCAAAAGCCAAATTGAAAAAGGCGCGCTCGATTGAGCGCGCCTTTTTTGCGCGCTAATTTTTGGGGGAGTGCAACATGTATATCATTACCCTCGCGGGGGCGGGTATTGCGGCGGATTAGATCAAATCGCCCCACCCTTCCGATGGACAGGACCCGATCAAATCGTTATCCTGCGGCGATTAGATGTTGTCCTGTTAGGAGGGAACCATTTCCACACAGCGCCCTGTCGTTGAGGCTCTTGAGCCTATCTGTCTTTTCGATGTTGAACCTTTTGATCCGGTATTTGCCGGCAACGGGCATAGCATTACCGACTTCGGCGCGCCCGGCGCCAGCTTCGTTTCCAAACTAATCGTCGATTCGCACAAGAACATTCTCGTCGCGGGTCAGACTCTTGGGCAATTGCCGCCTTTGCTTCGACTGAATTCGAATGGGACGAGGGACCAGACCTTCGGCAATGATGGCCAGGCGCTTGGTTTTGCGGCAGGGTCGTATCCGATCGATCATGTCTACGACATGACGACCGATTCGCAGGATCGAATCATCGTTACGGGCGCGCATGAAAGCAACGGAGTTTTCAACAGCGGCATGATCGTCGAGCGATTTCTTCCTAATGGCTCGCCGGATGACGCGTTCGGCGATCATGGGATCGTTGTCGTCACCGTTCCTGCAGCGCCCGGAGCCGGGCCCTATTTTTCTCAGCTCGGGGAATCGGTTGCGGTTGACTCGATTGGACGCATTCTCGTCGGCGGATATGGAGATGGCGGGTATTGGTCTGCCGTGCGATTGCTAGGTGATGGCACGCCCGATTCGTCATTCGGCGGGGGTAGCGGAGCGTTCTCGATACCTAGTGCCCAGGGGGACATCAATACGATCATCCCCGCATCTGATGGGAAGATTTACGCCGTCGGCAGCGACTACCACTCGACCAACGCCTGGCACATGTCGGCGATGCGACTTTTGGATGATGGATCGCCCGACCCCACCTTTGGCACCGGCGGCAAGGTCGATCGGCCATTGCAGAATAACACAGTGGGCTGGAGCTGGACAGCACTTCTGCGGCCCGATGGCCGGCTGCTCATGGCGGGCGGGGAGCAGGTTGTTCAATATGGGGTGGAAAACACGGTGGTGTATTCAGTCATGCCGGATGGATCGGCCGATCCCACGTTTGGGCAGGCCGGCCGCAGTACCATGAATCTGGGTGACAATGTTAGTTCTGACGCCCGCAACATGATTCTCCGCCCCGATGGCACTCTCATTCTTGTCGGAGATGTGGGTGTAGGAGACGACTCTTTTCCAACCTTGCAGGCATTTGACGCCAGCGGCAATCCAAAGGCGGACTTTGGAACCAACGGCCGAATTCAAATCAGCAATTTTTTCATCGTCAGTGCCATTGCCCAAGACGATAAGGGAAAAATTATTGTCGGCGGAAATTTCGACCAGGCGACCACGCAAATCGAAGTCTCGCGCTTTGTGCCTTATCCCGTGCTGGAAGTGAAAGGCGAGGGCGCCGCATCAGCCGCAGCAACGATGTCCGCGCTACCGGCTGCCGCATCGGCGCTTCCGGCGATTGTGGCGGCGCCTCAATTCGTTCTGGGACGCACCGGCGATCTCTCCCAGCCAACCAGCGTGCAGGTGACATTTACCGGCGTCGGCGCGGATGGAAAGACACAGGGAACAGACGTCGTTCCGGTAACCTTCGCCACCGGCGTCATCTCTGTGTCACTGCCGCTGGCAACTTATGGCAATCTCGTGTTGCACGGCACGGGATCGGTTCGGATGAGCGTGAGCGATCCGGGGATGCTGCAAGTGCTGGGAAGCAGTTCGGCAACTCTCGCTTACACGGCTCCTTCCGCAAGCTCCCAAATCAGCGGGAGCGAATTTAATGACGTCAATCTGAACGGCAAACGGGACACCGGCGACGCGGGGCTCGCGGGCCGAACCATCTTCATCGACAAGAACCACAACGGAAGACTGGACGCCGGCGAAACCTCGACGCTGACCGACGCCAACGGCAATTATCAGTTTGCGCACCTTCCCGCCGGCACATATCGCATTACGCGCGGTGCGCCGGCCGGCTATCGTTCCTCGACCTCTGCGCCCGCTTATCGCGATGTGACGGTTTCCGGGACCAGCGTGGTCGGCGGGATTTCCTTTGGATTAACCAAACTCGCGTTGCTTTCGGGGACATTTTTCAACGATCTGAATGGCAGCGCGCATCGAGATACCGGCGAGCCTTTACTAAGTGGCTGGAAGGTCTTCATCGATGCCAACAAGGACGGGAAGTGGGAATCCAACGAGCACTACGCCATCACCACGACCAGCGGCGTTTGGAGTTTCAGCCTTTCCTCCGGAACGTATCGCGTACGCGTTGTGGCACTGACAGGATGGAAGCTCACAACAGTCGCTGCCACACAATTGCGAACACTCGCCGCTGGCCAGACACTCACAGGCGTGCCAATCGGCATGAAAAAGGCATGAGTGATAGAATCCGCCGCGACCCCGCAACTGCTGATCACGGATCGGTGGGGCAAGATCATCTACAGCGAAGTGGGCGGCGGGCCGTCGGATCGAGCTGTATATGGAGAATCTTGCGAAACTGAGCGAGAGCGGCGCGGGGAACTGAGGCCCGCATCGCTAAACTTTTCGCCTCGAATTCAGATCTGGGGCACCAAGAGATCCATCAAATCGCTTGCCGTCATTTCGTCGAGCCTGCCGGCGTCGTGGAATGTGGCGATGAGATTTTGGGCGGCAGCCTCCGGCAAGCGATCCTTCAGGCTCGCGGCGAACTTGTTTCGCAGCAGCGGGATCGCATCGGCACGCCGGCGGCGATGGCCGATCGGGTATTCCACTTCTATCGCTTCGGTGGCGCTGCCATCGGTGAAGAAGACTTGCACTCTGTTGGCGATCGAGCGCTTTTCGGGGTCGAGATAATCTCGCGAGTAGCGAGAGTTCTCGGTGACGCGCATCTTCTGGCGCAGGGCGTCGATGCGCGGGTCGCTGGCGGTCGTGTCTTCGTAGTGGGCGGCGGTCAGCGTGCCGAAAATCAGCGGGATGGCGACCATGTATTGCAAACAATGATCGCGGTCGGCGGGGTTATTCAGCGGGCCGGTTTTGCTGATGATGCGGATCGCCGGCTCCTGGGTTTGGATTTCGATGCGATCGATCTGATTGATGTCATGGAGCCGCGCTGCGACTTGCGGATGAAGTTGCAACGCCGCCTCGACGGCGGTCTGCGCATGGAACTCGGCGGGGAAGGAAACTTTGAACAGCACGTGCTCCATCACATAGCTGCCGAACGGGCGCGGGATGGAGAACGGCTTGCCGTCGAAGAGGACGTCGTAGAAGCCCCAGGTTTTGGCGGAGAGGGCGGAGGGGTAGCCGTCTTCGTCGCTGAGGGCCATGAGTGCATGGCGTACGCCGCGGCTGGTGGCGTCGCCGGCCGCCCAGCTCTTGCGCGGGCCGGCGTTGGGAGCGTGGCGATAGGCGCGCAGCGCGCCGCCATCGAGCCAGGCGTTGGAGAGGGCGTTGATGATTTGCGATTTATTGCCGCCGAGCATGTGGGTGACGACGGCGGTTGTCGCGAGGCGAACGAGGATGACGTGATCAAGCCCAACGCGATTGAAGGCGTTTTCGAGCGCGAGAATGCCTTGAATCTCGTGGGCCTTGATCATCGCGGTGAGCAGATCGCGCACGCGCGGGGTGCGATCACTCTTGTCCCGTCCCTCGGTACCCAGGATTAGGGAGGGGGTTCGCGCAAGCGGCGTGCCTCCTACAGAACCCCCTCCCCAGCCCTCCCCCGGAGTACCGGGGGAGGGGGAAAACCGGTCCCTCCCGGCACGGCACAGATAATCTCCCACCGCCAGAATCCCACCAAGATTATCCGAGGGATGTCCCCACTCGGCGGCAAGCCAGGTGTCGTTGTAATCGAGCCAGCGGACCAGTGCGCCGATATTGAAAGCCGCGGTGATCGGATCGAGCTCCAATCTTGTCCCCGGAACTCGCGCGCCGTTCGCAAGAATTGCGCCGGGAACCACCGGCCCCAATCGCTTGACGCAGGCAGGAAAGTTCAGCGCCAAAAACATGCAGGCGAGGCTGTCCATCAAACAGAGCCTCGCCGTGGAATAGGCTTCGTCGCTGTCGATCCGCGCGTCGGCAACATAGTCGGCGATCCGCACAAGCAGCGGATCAGGATCAGGACGGGCGGCGCTGGGAGGAGATAAACTCATTTTGATATTGGAAGTTGTGCGCCGATGCGAATGTAAAATGAAAAATGAAAAATGAAAAATGGGAATTCAAGCGAGGCGACTGCCCTTCTCCGTCTTTCCGACATTTTTCATTTTTCATTCGCGCCGACCGGTCATCGATCGCCAGAAAGCAGATACGAGTGTAAAATGAAAAATGAAAAATGAAAAATGAAAAATGAAAAATGAAAAAGGGGAATTCAAGCGAGGCGGATGGCCGTTCTTCGTCTTTCTGACATTTTTCATTTTACATTTTACATTTTTCATTCGCGCGCCACCCGGTCATCGATCGCCAGAAAGCACAAACGCGCGCGGCTCCGGGCCGTCGTAATCCGCCGTCGGGCGGATCAATCTGTTGTCGGCGCGCTGCTCGAACACATGAGCCGACCAGCCGGCGGTGCGCGACACCACGAAGATCGGCGTAAAAAGCGGCGTGGGGATGCCCAGCAGATGAAACGCGCTGGCGCTGTAGAAATCAAGATTCGGGAAGAGCTTCTTCTGATCCCACATGACTTTTTCGATACGCTCGGAGATCGGATAGAGCCGCTTGTCGCCGGCTTCGTCGGCGAGGCGTTTGGCCCACGCCTTGATTACATCCGAGCGCGGATCGGAAACGGTGTAGACGCGATGGCCAAAGCCCATGATCTTTTCCTTGCGGGCCAGCGCGTCGAGGATGCCAGATCCGGCTTGTTCGGGAGTTTGGAATCGCTCGATCAATTCCATGGCGGCTTCGTTGGCGCCGCCGTGCAGGGGGCCGCGCAGGGTGCTGATGCCGGCGGTGATCGCGGAGTAAAAGTCGCTGAGCGTCGAGGCGGCTACCCTTGCCGCAAACGTAGACGCGTTGAACTCATGCTCGGCGTACAAGATCAAGCCGACATCCAGAGCCCGCTCATGCGTGCGACTTGGTGCTTTGCCATGCAATAATTGCAGGAAATGCCCGGCGATGGATCTCTCACCGCTCGTCGTCGCAATGCGCTTGCCGCTGGTTGCGAAGTGATGCCAATAAAGCAGCGCGGACGGGAAGACCGCCAGCAATCGCTCGGCGATGTGCCGCTGCTCGTCAAAAGATTTCTCCGGCTCAAGGCACCCGAGCATCGAGCAGGCGGTTCGCATCACATCCATCGGATGCGCGGTTCGAGGAATCGCTTCAAGCGTTTGACACAGCGCCCTGGGGACTTCGCGCAGGCCGATCAGCCGCTGAATGAACGCATCAAGCTCCGCCGCCTTGGGAAGCTGGCCATAAAGCAGCAGATAAGCCACCTCTTCAAACGAGGCATGTTCTGCCAGATCGGCGATGGAATATCCGCGATAGGTCAGCCCCAGGCCTTGTTTGCCGACGGTGCAGATCGCGGTTTTTCCCGCAACGATGCCGGCCAATCCGCCAGTTTTTTTCTCACTCATGGGAACTCCGGAAAATGCAGGAGCCAGGAGTCAGGAGCCAGTAGCCAGGAGAAGACAAGAAACCTCAATTCGCGTTCTCCTGACTCCTTGCACCTTGTTGGACGTCAGGAGTAAGGAGAAAACAAGAAACGTCAATCCGGATTCTCCTGGCTCCTGGCTCCTGGCTCCTGGCTGCTCATATCGTCTGCAAACAGCGCATCTAACTTCTTCTCATACTCCTCATATCCGAGAACGCGATACAGTTCCTCGCGCGTTTGCATTTGATCGATGACGTTTTGCTGTGTGCCATCGGATCGGATCGCGCGATAGACGCGCTGGGCGGCGAGGCTCATCGCGCGGAAGGCGCTCAATGGATACAGCGCTAATCGTATGCCTGCCGCGCGCAAATCTTCGAGCGTGAAAAGAGGGGTGCGGCCGAATTCGGTGAGATTGGCCAGCACCGGAACGCCAACGCTTGCGGCGAACTGTTTGTAATCGTCGATGGAGCTCATCGCCTCGGCGAAGATCACATCGGCCCCGGCGCCGACATACGCACGGGCGCGCTCGATGGCCGCGTCCAAGCCTTCAACCGAATAAGCGTCGGTCCGCGCCATGATGACAAACGATTCATCGGTGCGGGCGTCAATCGCGGCTTTCACGCGATCGCACATTTCTGACAACGGAACCAGCGCCTTGCCGGGCCGATGGCCGCACCGTTTGGACTGCACCTGATCTTCGATATGAATGGCGGCCGCGCCGGCGCGGATCATCTCGCGAATTGTGCGGGCGATCGAGAAGGCGCCGCCGAAACCAGTATCGACATCCACGAGCAGCGGCAGATCGCACGCCCCCGTGATGCGGCGAACATCCTGCAGCACATCTTCAAGCGTGGTGATCCCCAAGTCCGGTAAACCGAAGCTGGCATTGGCGACGCCGGCACCAGAGAGATAGATCGCGCGAAAGCCGGCGTCGCGCGCGAGCATCGCGCTGTAGGCGTTAATCGCGCCGGCGATCTGCAGCGGGCGCTCGACATCCATCGCCGCGCGGAATCGAAGGCCGGGGTTGGTGAAGTTAGAGGACATATGGGTTTGCCTCGGCAGTTGCATGCTCATGGTGCGCGACGGGCGAACCGTTTGCAAAGAGCCCTGCCGTCGAGCGTATGGGGCGCGGCGATGAAAGGACTCAGTTGAAGATACGCCCGAATGCGGGGTTGTGGCGTCGGTAAACCATTGAATCCGAACGGCTTACATTCCATTACGGACGAGCGCGGACGCATGTTTCGGAGCGGTATGACTTCGCAAGATTTGCAGGAGGATGATCCGCACGATGAACGTTTGCGACGATTGCGGAAGCTTGGGGAAATCAAAAGCAACAATTCCTTGACTCAGTCCCGCATAAACAGGTACATTACCGCCTGTCGTCGTCTCGTGCGGAGAAGCAGCGTCACATCCGGTTATTAGATGTTCTCAAAGAGACGGCGGCGGGTGTTGCATCATGTCGTTTTGGGTACGGGCCGCCCATGCCCGTGCGCCAGGTCCGAAAGGAGTGCCCATGTCTCACCGTCGCACCCGAGCATTCACGCTCGTGGAGCTCCTCGTGGTGATCGGAATCATCGCGTTGCTGATTTCCATTCTTCTTCCCGCGTTGAGCAAAGCCCGCAAAGAGGCTTATCGCGTCAAGTGTATGAGTAACCTCCGCCAGATCATGCAGGTGGAGGCGATGTACGAGGCGGACTCCAAGGGTGTGCTCATGTGGGCCAACTGGGGCGCTCGAACAGGCCTCGGCGGCTCAGCAGCCCCACACGCCCTTTCGCCGGGATGGCTTTATGCCGACACGGGCGGCTCGTTGGATACCAATCCGATTGCCGTGAAAAAGGGTTTGGTCTACATCTACCTGAAAACCGCGGAGATTCTGCGTTGCCCGGTCGATGAACCCCCCTACCTTCAAGGGCCGACACAGAATCTGACCAGCTATCTTTGCAATGGTGCCACGCTCAACTATGGCGCTTCTGTCTTCACCCTTAACGTGGCCAAATTCAAGTCGAATTCGGTCATCTTTTGGGAAGCGCTGGAAACCGTCGGGTCGGCCGGAGGCGTGTCCTGGAATGATGGATCGAGCTATCCACGCGAAGAGACGCTTTCAGATCGCCATGGCAAAAGCGGCGTGTTGGCTTTCATCGATGGGCATGTCGAAGTCTGGTCACAGTCGGAGTTTGACCACAAGCGCCTGCGCAACTCCTTCCAAGGTGAAGGCAGCATACCGAACGAACTTTGGTGCGCGCCAGACCTGATTGGCGGCGGTAGCTGATCGGTTCCGCTCCTTCGATTTCTGCAAATTGGAAAAGAGACTCGCACCAGCTGGTGCGAGTCTTTTTTGTTATATCCAGTTATAAGGTACGTTTTAATGCGCGGCGGTATCCGCCGAGCGCTGGCTAAACCCGGTGGCGCGGTAGCCGGCCCCATTCACAGCTTCCATTAACTGGCTGACACTTGCCTCAAGCGGGTCGAACAAGACCGAAACCTGCCCGCTGTTAAAGTCAACTTCAACCTCGTGCACACCAGACATCGCCGCAAGCGATTTCTGGATGGCTCGCTCGCACTTATGGCAGTGCATCCCTTCGACCCGAATCAAGGCAAGCTGATCGCGACCAATATCTCCAGACATAACAACGGCTCCCTCAAGTCCTCGCCTTACCACTTCCATTTAGCATAGTCTGCAAAGTGGCTGCCGACAATAGTTTGTACGTCGGATGTGCGAAAATGGATCAAAAAACCCTGCCGCGCCATTCTGGCCGGGAAGGTATGTCAGCCCTGCCGTTTTTTCGGGGACAATCGGCCGAATGTAAGAAAGACAACCGTCAAATGCCGAAGGACAAGCAATTGCCGGCGCACGGCACGGGATTTGTTGTTTGGTTTTTCGCACACGCTCGGCCACACGCTGAAGTGTGCTAATAACTTTGCCCGCATATTCCGGCCCACCCACACCCTAGAACCCCCGGGCCGGAACCCCATAGCCCGCAGCCGGCATCATCCCTGATGCCGGCTGTTTTTTTTGCCCCGGCGCGCTTACAGTTGAGCCGGCATGATCGTTCTGATCGATAACTACGATTCGTTTACCTACAACCTTGTCCAGAAACTGGGCGAGACAGACCCTTCGCGGGAAATCCGCGTTTTCCGAAACGACAAGGTGACGACCGACCAGATCGAAGATTTACACCCCACGCACATTGTGATCTCCCCCGGCCCCTGTACGCCGCGTGAGGGCGGCGTTAGCAATGATGTGATCCGCCACTTCGGCCCCAAGCTGCCGGTACTGGGCGTTTGCCTCGGGCATCAGTGCATCGGATTCACCGCCGGCGCACAGGTGATCCGCGCTGCGCGGCTCATGCACGGGAAGACGGATCAGATTCACCACGACGGCCGAACGCTCTACTTGGGCATGCCCGATCCCTTCACCGCCACGCGCTATCACAGCCTGATCATCGAGAACAACACGCTTCCGCAAGAATACGAAATCAGCGCCTGGACCGCTCATGACGAGATCATGGGCGTCCGCCACAAAACCTGGCCGCTGGAAGGCGTGCAATACCACCCGGAGAGCTTTTTAACTGAGCAGGGGGAAAGACTGCTGGCGAATTTTCTGAAGAAGTAGGTTCTGGCTAAGAAACCCGATCGTGATCCATCCGGTCCTTGCTTGCGCGAGTGCCGCACCTATGCCGCTGAACGTGGATGGATCAGTTTTGGATTCGCCTTCGACAAAGGCTATTGCGAAAGTTGGGCGTTTTAGCTTGGCGGGTTTGATCAATCAGCTAAAATCCGCAGCCGCGATGGAGATTCACGGAGACCTGCCATGCGTCGATTGCCGCTATAACCTGCGAGGGTTGCAGACGGACGGCAATTGCCCTGAATGTGGAACGGCGATCGAAAAAGCGTTGGGCCGGTCGCGGTTGAATGGAAACGGATCGCTACTGACCGCTGTTCGCCGCACTCGGTTTTACCCAGTCATGGCGGTGAGCGGGTGCCCGATTGACGGCGTCCTCTTTGTCCACGATTCGATGCGAACGGCGGTGCGTCGAAAGATCCAGGAAGTGGGCCAGGGCAAGTCTATCAGGGAAGCGGGCAAAGGGCGGTCGGTGCACGTAAGCGCTGCGGACATCTGCGAGGGCTTCCGCGTCCACGCCAAACACTATTTCAACGATCAAAGCGAGGCGATGGACCTTCTGAATGAATGGGGATTGCGCTCCAGCGAGGATGTCGGTCGAGTCATATTCGCCATGGTGGCTGTCGGCGCTCTGGTGGTTACAGAGCAGGATTCGATCGAGCACTTCAGCGGGCTGTTCACGCTCGATTCCCTGTTAAAGGTCTGGGAATACAGCCGATAGTGACGGAGATTGTGGGTCTTGCGCTATCGTTACGAAACTCTATTTAGAATTACTTCACAACCGCCAGTTGTCGCTATGAAATCGTTTTTGTTTGCATATGGAACGCTGCAACCGGGCAACGCGCCGCCTGAAATCCGCGACGCGCTGAAGACTCTTCGCCCTGCGGGTCATGCAACTACGCCGGGTCAGCTGTTCGATCTGGGCGATTATCCAGGCGCGATTTTCGACAAGAGCCGCGGGACGGTCGTTCGCGGCATGGTTTATCACCTCGCGGACAATCGGGATGCTCAACTCAAGCTTCTGAATCGCCTTGATGAATACGAAGGCGTGGATGGCGACAATTCTGCAAACAGCTTGTTCGTTCGCCGGAAGATTTCGGTTTCACTTCGCAGCGGACGATCTTTGGACTGCTGGGCTTACGAGTACAACAAACCAGTGGCGCAATCGGACGCCGTGTTCGACGGGCGCTCTGTCGGCGCACGCAAAAAACGTCGCACTTCACCAAAGCGCGCGCGGAGCGCATCTCGAGTTACCACATGAGCGATCATCGCACACGATCTCGGCCTGTTATCGGCATCACCGTTGACACCGATGACGCGACGGGGCGGTATCTTCTCCATCCGGGTTATGCGACATCCGTTGAAAAAGCCGGCGGGTTGCCGCTGCTCTTGCCTTATCGAACGGATATCTCGCTGATTCCGCAGATCGTCGATTTGCTCGACGGCGTTCTCTTCAGCGGCGGCAATGATCTGGATCCCGCCCTTTACGGCGAAACGTATCATCCCAAGGCCGCGCCGATCGATCCGGATCGACAGCGATTTGAACTGGCCCTCTTGGCGGAAGTCGAGAAGCGGCGCACGCCGGCGCTGGGGATTTGCCTCGGATCGCAGTTGATGAACGTCTATCGCGGCGGAAGCTTGATCCAGTTTCTGCCCGACATCGAGCGACCCGAGACCATTGAGCATCGCAAACTTGGAACAGAAATGCCGCGGCATGGAGTAAACCTTGAACCGCAGTCGGCCGCAGCACAAACGATTGGCAAAACATTGCTAGACGCCAATAGCAGCCACAAGCAGGCGGTGAAGAAACTCGGGCGCGGGCTGCGAATCATCGGCACTTCACCCGACGGCGTGATCGAGGGCATCGAAGATCCATCCCTCCCGCTATTCCTCGGCGTGCAGTGGCATCCAGAGCGATTGCACGAAGAGAAGGATCACCTGGCGCTGTTCAAATTGCTCGTTGATAGAGCAGCCAAGCATTAGCCGCTCGCGGCTTCGCGAATCGCATGACGTCCCCCGCTTCCCCGCCCCGCTCCCCCCACCCCGCTTCCCCCCGCCCCGCTTTCCCCTACACTCCAGCAAGTGCGCAGAATCCTCCTCCTAAACACCGACCTAGAACTAGGCGGCACCCCCACCGTCATCCGCGAACTCGCAACGCGCTTAACTAAAGCAACGAACGCACACCTTGAAGTCGCCTGCCTGGCGACCTTCGGCCCCATCGGTCATCAGATCGAACAAGCAGGAATCAAAGTCACGGCACTCAATGCCGCCGGTGCGCTTGATCTGATGGTGGCAGCTCGATTGATCCGCCTGATCCGCAAACATCGAATCGACACCGTCTTCAGCTTCCTCGTGCACGCCAACACGATGGCGGCGGTCGCTTCGCGATATTGCCGCGACGTGCGATTCATTCAGGCGATCCAGACCACCCAGCCGCGCCCGCGCTGGCATTGGCCGGTGCAGGCGGCGGCGCAGTACGCCGCCGAGCGGATCGTCACGCCATCACATTCCGTCGAGCAGGCCGCGCGCGATTGGGCGTACGTGCCGCCGGAGAAGATTGTCGTGATTCCCAATGCGATTGATCTGCCGCCGGCAATGCCCGATTTCAATCGGCCAGTGAAGAGTGGAGTTGCGCGGATCGGCTTCATTGGCCGGCTCGATCCCGTCAAGCGCGTCGAATATCTCGTCGTCGCGATGAACCACGTTCGAGGCGCGCATCTGCAGATCTTCGGCGCGGGCGAACGCCGCGCGGCTCTCGAAGAACTGATCGATCAACAAAAGTTGGCGGATCGCGTCACCCTTCGGGGCCCGTCATCGGGACCGATGGAAGCGTTGCGGCAAATCGATGTACTGGTACTCCCCTCGGAGGCGGAGGGCTTCCCGCTCGTGCTGATCGAAGCGATGGCGACGGGCGTGCCGATCGTCGCCACTGACGCGCCAGGAATTCGAGATGTGGTGAGTAACGGCGCGACGGCATTGATGGTCCCGGTCGGTTCGCCGACGAAGCTGGGAGCCGCAATTCAGCGGTTGGTTGATGATGCGCCTTTGCGACGCAGACTCGCAACCGATGCCTATGCCGAAGTGAGCCGGCGGTTTACCTGGGATCGCGTGCTACCACAATACATGCGCCTGCTGCAACTCCAGGGTGCGTAACAATTTCGGCGACGAGTCTTTTCCCCTCCTCCGGTACCCTGCTGCGTTCTTGGGGCCCGATCAACCAACCTCAAAATTAATTCCCTGCGCCAGCGGAAGCTGCCGCGAATAGTTCACGGTATTGGTCGCTCGCCGCATGTAGGCTTTCCAGGAATCGGAGCCGGATTCGCGGCCCCCGCCGGTTTGCTTTTCGCCGCCGAATGCGCCGCCGATCTCGGCGCCGCTGGTTCCGATGTTGACGTTGGCGATCCCGCAATCCGAGCCGGCGGGCCCGAGGAACTGCTCGGCTTCGCGAATGTCGGAAGTAAAGATCGCCGACGAGAGCCCCTGCGGGACGGCGTTATGCAGCTCGATCGCCTGCCCGACGTTTTCGTACCCCATCACATAAAGAATCGGCGCGAAGGTTTCCTCGGAGGTGATGGGGGCGGCGTGATCGATCTCGACGATCGCCGGCCGCACATAAACGCCGCCGGCGGGCACCTCGCGCACGCGGCCGCCGCCGTGGATCTTGCCCCCCTGCTTGCGGGCGGCTTCCAGCGCTTCATCCATCGCCCGTCCGGCGTTTTCATCAATGAGCGGGCCGACGAGGACACCGCTATCCAGCGGATTGCCGATCTTCAGCCGTGAGAAGACGCCGATCAGTCGTTCAGTCACTTGTTTGCGAATCGAGTGATGCACGATCAAGCGGCGAAGCGTCGTGCAGCGCTGCCCGCAAGTCCCCGCGGCGGCGAAGGTAATCGCGCGCACCGCCAATTCCAGATCGGCCGATGGCGCGAGGATCATCCCGTTGTTCCCGCCCAATTCGAGCAGCGAGCGGCCAAGCCGCTTGGCGACCGTTTGCGCCACCGCGCGCCCCATCCGTACCGAACCCGTCGCCGAGATCAGCGGCAAGTTTTCCGACGATGCAAGCTGCTCGCCGGTCTGCGGCCCGGTCCCGACGACGACGCTCAGCACGCCATCGGGAACGTCCGCCATCTCAGCCAGAACTTCCAACGCAATGTTATGACACGCCAGCGCGCAGAGCGGCGTCTTTTCCGAAGGTTTCCAGACAATCGTGTCGCCGCACACCAAAGCGAGCATCGCATTCCACGCCCAGACGGCGACGGGGAAATTGAATGCGGTGATGACGCCGACCGGCCCCAGCGGATGCCACTGCTCCATCATGCGATGGCCCGGCCGCTCGCTGGGCATGGTGTAGCCGTAAAGTTGCCGCGACAGCCCAACGGCAAAGTCGCAGATGTCGATCATCTCCTGCACTTCGCCGAGCGATTCCGCAAGGATCTTCCCGCCTTCAAGCGATACCAGTGCCGCCAGATCCGCTTTGCGCAAGCGAAGCTGTTCGCCCAGCCGACGAACAAACTCGCCGCGCACCGGCGCGGGCACGGTGCGCCAGATTTTGAAAGCATCCTGCGCGCGGCCAATCACTGACTCCACATCCTCGCGCGACGCCGACCGAACGGTCGCCAAGTGCTGCCCATCAATCGGCGAGCGCACCGCCAGCGGCCCCCCGCCGCTCTGGAGCCACTGACGACCAACGGCGACGCCGCTGTTTTCGGTAGACAGCCTCAGCTTCTGCAACACTTCATTGGGTGCCATAGTCCACATTATATGTACGATTGGTCACAGTTGGGTTTGTTGGCCCGGAACGAAGACCCATCTTCTTTGCGCTCATTGCATCTTAGCGGTCTTATCGTCATTCGAATTGCGCAAAGACGCGAAGAGGCAAAGTCCGCAAAGCTGACAAATGCATTAACACGGCAATACCGCTGGGAAGTCCGCCGCGCACGCCTGCAACGAGCGTCCAAACTGGATGGTCGCCGGTCGCGCGCGTTCTTCAAGCTCGAAATCCGTGTTGCGCTTTGTATAAAAATGCGGCGCGCCGAGCTCCCCCGTGTTGCCTATTCTTTGCTTAACGCATTTAATAAGTCATTTCACAAGAATTGGTTGCGCGGCTTCGTTCAAGATGCATCGGTTCCGGATAATATCACCCCGTAACACATCAGTTGTCAAGCTATATTGTGATATGCCGAAGAGTTTCCCGCGGCTGGCCCTGCCGTCCGCTTCGAGCCCATCCGAATTAAAGGTGACGCGAACCTTTATATAAAGGTTCGCGTCACCTTTAATTGGTTTCGTCACCTTTAATTGGTTTGGGGTTGTTTGCTCTAGTAGCCGCCGATCGTCAGACCGGCTGCTGTTGCCCAATTGCGCATGTAGCGTTCGTCGAGCGGCTGGGGCGGTGCGTTGCAGCGGCCGCGCGCCTGCCGGATGCGCTTCGAGCGCACATCCACTTCGATCGTCAATCTTCGCTCCGATCCCGCGCCACGATCGAGCTTTAGCGAGAAAATCGCTGCCGCGCCGCGGGCGCAGGTGCGCGCGTAGCTGGCAACGCAGTGACGCATGGCCTGGCCTTCGTGCTGCAACTCGGCTGAGGTAAGGATCTCGTCGATGCGGACGATCGTCTGCGAGCCTTCGGTGCCTTCGATCCGCTCGTATCCGGGAACGCCGCACGGCGGCCAGATCAGCGCGTGTTTGAACGTCGCGCGGTTGAGTTCCCCGTGCCAGCGCTCGACTTGGCGCAGGATGCTATCGACGCTCCGCCCCTTCATGGTGAGGTTCGGCTGCGGGATATCACCGCCGCACGCGACGCCGTTCACGATGCGCTGCGGCTCGCCGACGAATCGCTGATGGTGGATCCAATCCACGATCGGCCCGATCTGATGTGGGTCCAGCATCGGGTTTGCAACGAAAAACTGAATGGCGCTCACCCAGAACGGCTCGTCCGCCTGCGCGTCGCTCAGCAACGTGGCGATGATTGCGCGGCCCTGACGCTCGCTGCCGCCGAGGGCGCGCACCTGCCCCCAGCGCAGTGCTGGCAGGATTGAAACATCATCCGGCGCCAAAAGCGCATGGTGCGCCATCATCTTCGTCAGTGGAAATGGCAGGCCCGGCGCCGTGCGCAGATTGCCGCCGGCACCGATATGGATGAACCATTCGCGGTGCGCGTCGGTGGATTGCTCACTCCAGGCGCTGTCGAAGAATTTGGGCACCGGCCATCGCGCCAGCAGGAAGCGCGCGAGCTCGCCGAACTGTCGGCCCGCATTGTATGAATGAGCGGAGAATCCGGCCGGCGTGCGGAGCCATCGCGATGAGAATCGCGCCAGCCGCGCCATCGCGCCGATGTGCTTGCGCTCGTGCAGCAACGATGCGCGCTGCTCCTCCATCGCAAGGAGAAGCAGTTTAAACGCGTCGCGATCCTGTGCGCTGAGCGTCTGCGCGCATTCGCCGATCCACTGGGCCAGCCGCGTTTTCTTTTGCTTGTTGGGGCTGTGAAAGCCCAGCTCGATCTGCCGCACGATCGAGCCGGAACCCTCGTGCGAATCGCGCAGCACCTTTTCCGCCTGCAAACGCTTCAGCAGCGCCAGCCGACGAGCTTCCAGACCTGGGTTGTTATAGATTCGATTGAGATTCATGAGTCAGTTCCACAAAAGGCAAGCTCCCGAAGCGCCGCGTAGGCGCAGCGATAGCGGCCCGGCCGAAGGCGGGTCGCGACGGAGATTGCCTGGAACTGACAAGGACCATTGGAGGCCGAGTATTTAAGTCATCCGACGCCGCGAAATCAAATCAAGAATTTCAGTCGAGCGTCTTCTTTGGAGAGTTGAGCTTGGCCGCGGGCGCCGGTGGAGCGTTCTTTTATGTCGTCCGCGCCGGTCGGCGCTTGTTCGTCCTATCTAGCGATAATAGGATAAATCAAATGGGCCTGACGCACGTAACGACCACCGTCCGCAACCTGGCGGGGCGCGGCAAAGGATTTGTCGCCGAGTTTCTTGTCGATACGGGTGCCGTTGACTGTCTGGCTCCGGCCAAGGCCCTGCGCAAAGTTGGCATCAAGCCCGAGGGGAAAAACGTCTATGAATTGGCCGACGGCAGCCCCGTGGAGCTCGAGTACGGCTTTGCCCGTATCGCGCTGTTGGGGCAGGAAACTGTGACGCCGATCATCTTTGGCCCGGAGGGATCAGAGCCGATTCTCGGCGTGCTCGCGCTGGAGGGCCTGGGCATCTCGGTCGATCCCAAGACGCGGTCATTGAAACGGGAGCGAACAAGGTCGCTGAAGCGCGCGAAGGATAATGCGGACTTCCGGGCGATCGAAGCATCGAGGAAGCGTCAGACCCGCTCGCCGCACAATCCTTCCGACCAGGTTAAGCGTGAACTTGGGATCGTCTCAACTGCCCCAAACGCAAAGCGTGATACTCGCAAACCGGGAATCCCAGACCACTTTAGACCGAATCCGGATCAATGAACGCGCGTACCCGTTCCATTACATCGATCAGGAAATCATCATCGTCGAGTCTGGCGACGAAAGTTACACCGCGGTCGCGGTAGTCGAGGGATTTGACCTGGTGGGGATAGAGCCACCCGTCTTGCTGCAGGCCCAAGACCGGCGGCAGCTTGAGCATGAGCTGCTGCCCTGCAAGCCTTTGCTCCGCGTGGAACTTGCTCGTGCCTGGAATGACGATCGCAAACCCGGTGGCCTTGGAAAATCGAGCGGTGCTGATCACCAGAGCAAAATGAGGGCCGGTCAGCTCATGACCGGCGGAGGGGGAAAGGTTGAGATGAATTACATCGCCCCGTCCAGGGTGATAGGTTTGCTTGCTCAAATGAGTTCCTTGCCACGGCGGTTTGGAACCAGATCAGGTCCGCAGAGGGCCGGCGTGACGCCCTTGAGCAGTTCCTGTTCAGTCCATTTTCGCCGCGCCTTCGCCCGGCGGACGGTGATGGTGTCCCCTTTTACCTGAATCCGGACAGACTGGCCCTCTTTGAGTTTCAGATGATCGACGCCTTCCTGAGGGATGCGCAACCCCAGGCTGTTTCCCCAGCGAGCGACTTTGCTGATTTTCTCGATGATTCGAGCCATAACGTCTCCAAATAGATATACGCAGGATATACTTACTATCGGCCAGTTGGCAAGGGAGAAATAAGGCTTCAGGTTTCCGGTTTCAAGTGCTGCGACTCTATCGAATTGCGCTAAGTCGCAAAGAGACAAAGTTACAAAGAAAACCACTGAGCCGAGCGGCGCCTGAATTTGTTGATGGAAGCGCGTCTTCATTTCTGGCATGATTTTCCTCACAGGGCACGTCGCCCTCAAATCATTATGAGCCAACCACAATTTATTCGAGTTTTTCTGCTTGTCGCGATATCGGCATCGTTTGCGTTCGCGGCCGATGCGCCTGCGCCGGCGCCTGAGATGTTGCATGATGTGGATCATCCCTGGCCGTTTGAGCCGCAATTCAAGGATCGGGGGGAGCGGGAGAAGCGGGCGGATGAGCTGCGCAAGCAGATTTTGGTGGCGGAGGGATTGTGGCCGATGCCGGCGAAGACGCCGCTCAATGCGGTCATTCATGGGAAGATTGAGCGGGAGGGATACACGATCGAGAAGGTGTATTTCGCCAGCATGCCGGGGCATTATGTGAGCGGGAATCTGTATCGCCCTACCGGCAAGACCGGGAAGCTGCCGGCGGTTTTGTTTGCGCATGGGCACTGGGATGGCGGGCGCTTCTACGAAAACTCCGATCGAGCGGCGAAGCAGGAAATCGATAGCGGCGCGGAGAAGTGGATGGAGGGGGCGAAGTATCTGTTGCAGGCGCCGTGCGCGGGGCTGGCGCGGATGGGGTGTATCGTCTTTGCGTACGATATGGTCGGCTATGCCGACAGCACGGCGATCGAACATCGCAAGGGTTTTCTCGACGCCGAGGCGGCGCTGCGGCTGCAATCGTTCATGGGCCTGCAATCCTGGAACAGCGTTCGAGCGCTCGATTTTGTGTGCGATCTTCCCGATGTCGACGCGACGCGCGTTGCCATGACCGGCGCCAGCGGCGGCGGAACACAGACGATGATCCTTTGCGGCACCGATCCGCGGCCCGCCGTTTCCTTCCCGGCCGTCATGGTCGGCGAAGCGATGCAAGGCGGCTGCATTTGCGAGAACGCCTACTATCTCCGCCTGCACACCAACAATGCCGAAATTGCGTCACTCTTCGCGCCCAAGCCGTTGGGGATGACCAGCGCCAACGACTGGACGAAGGATCTGCTTACGAAGGGCTTTCCCGAGATCAAATCGGTGTACGCCTTGTATGGCGCGACTGACAACGTGATGGCGTGGTATCGGTCGTTTGGGCACAACTACAACCAGGTCAGCCGCGAGCTCATGTACAACTGGATGAACGATCATCTGCAGCTCGGGTTGGCGTCGCCGGTGCGGGAGCAGCAGTTTGTGCCGGTGGTTCCGCCGAAGGAGTTGTCAGTCTACGACGATGCGCATCCGCGGCCTGCCGATTCGCTGGGAGCCGCCGAGCTTCGCAAGAAGATGACAGACGCATCGGACGCGCAGATGGCCGAGCTGGCGAAGGATCCGGAAAAATATCGGCAGGTAGTGGAGGCGGCGCTCGATGTGATGGTGGGAAGCGCCCTGGCCGGCTCGCCGCATATTGGAGATTCCCATACGGATTTGAAAGGACAGAACGTTGAGGGAGTGATTTCGTCGAGCCCTGGCGGCGAACAAGTGCATTTCAAGATGCTCATGCCCGAGAAGTGGAACGGAACCCTGATTGTCTGGCTCGACCCACAGGGATCCGAAGTTTTGTCACGGCCATGGTGGACGACTGTGGTGCAGGACGTGCTTCATCGCGGCGTCGCGATCATGGCACCCGATTTGACCGGGATGGAAGCCGGCAATCCTCTGGCAAAAGGCGGAAAATACGCGGGATATACGTTTGCCGGTTATTACTACGGTTACAATGCTTCGATTCTTTCTAGGCAGGTGGTTGACTCTCTGCTGGCTCCCTTTGGAACGAAACTCCTTACCGCCATGTGGTCCGCCAAGGCCGAGAAACCCATTCGTCTACTCGCGACGGGGCACACCGGCGCAGCCGCATTGCTGGCGAATACGTCTGGCGCATTCGATCGCGCCGCGATCGACCTGGATCATTTCGACTTCGACCAAGTCACCGACCCCGCCGACCCGATGATGCTGCCGGGCGCGCTCAAGTACGGCGGCGTGAGCGCCTTCGCCACGCTCTGCAAAGCCAAGACGGCGATCTGGAATCCGCCGGCGAAGTTTAAGCTGGCTGTTCCGACGCCGACGGTTTCGGTTCAGCAGGGAGATGCGAAGGTTGAGAAGATGATCGACTGGCTGCTGGAGCCGTGATTAGATGGAGCCGTGAATCAGGCGGCGGAGATGAGCTTGGCGCGGCGGATCAGCGCGACGACCGTCGCCACCAGGTTTTCGGCGCTGAAGGGTTTGGTGACGATCATCTGCAGATTGGCCGGCGTGGATGCGACGCGGCGATGGCCGGTGATGATGATCACCGGGATGTGAGCGGTCTGGCGATCGCTCGCCAGATGCTCGCAGACCTGCGAGCCCTGCAGACCGGGCAGTTGCTCGTCGAGCAACACAATCGCCGGATGCATCAGCATCGCCGTCTCCAGCGCGGCGTGGCCGTTGGTGGCGAGGAGCGGCTTGAATCCTGCCGCGCTGAAGCGAGCGCTCAGCATCTCGAGAATCGCGGCGTCATCGTCGGCGATAAGAATGCAAGCGCCGTCGACGGCCTGCTCCGGAGTGCGTGATACTTGCGGCGAGGAGTCTTGTCCCCTCCTCCGGTACTCCGGGGGAGGGTTAGGGTGGGGGCCGTTCGCACAAGAGCGCGCCGTCTCGACACAACCCCCACCCCAGCCCTCCCCCGGAGTACCGAGGGAGGGAGAAATTGAGTCGCCTGAAGTGTTACGCGCGCCTTGTCCATTTTCGGGCGACTGGTTCATTGCAGCACTCCCTATTTCGTGCAAACTCTACTTCGGCAATGCATTGCCGCTTCTTAATGTTGTCAAGTTATCTTGCCGGCGAGGGACTTTGTGATTGAGCGGAAGGCGGACGTTGGCTATCTTGCTTCGGATTCGCTGCATCGCCTTGGAGGATCAATACCATGCGCCCAAATCGAAATTCGCTGATTGAACAACTGGAATGTCGGACGTTGCTGAGCGTGGCCGCGCCGGTCGCGGTCGGCGCAGCCGTTTCTGCTTCAAATAGCGCGGTGATTCAAAGCTCCACTGTCGGCACGGGCGTGACGCTCAATCTTGTCGCCGGCGTTCCGTTTACGGGAATGGTCGCGTTTCATCCATCGCCGGTGATCGATCCGCCGGGGGCGTTGTCCGCGTCGATCGATTGGGGCGATGGAATCGTCGGTGCCGGCAAGATTCAATACGGCATGCGGGGCGGCGTCAGCGGATATCAGATCATCGGCACGCACAATTACCCCAAGGCTGCGACTTGCAAGATCGTGATCACGCTGGAAATTGGTCCCCTACCGGGCTCCGGCATGGAATTCGCGACGCAAATCCTCGGCACAATCAACAGCAAAGCGATTGTCGCGCCGCGGCCAGCCAACTCTTCGGGTGGCGTCACGATCACCGAGACCGCCGGCAAGAATTTCACCGCCGCGCTCGGAACGTTTAACGCCATCGCGCCGGCGACGGGATTGCGCGCCCTCATCAATTGGGGCGACGGGACTTCTTCCGTCGGCGTGCTCAAGGCAGCCGGCATCGTCGGCATCGACGTCATCAAGTTCAGCGTGAGCGGCACGCACAACTACGCCACGAAGGGAACGTATCCGATCCACATTTTGGTGACCAAGCCGGGCCCGCAGGCCAATCCGATCGGCACGATCGTCGCCACCATCGACAGCACGGCCATCGTGCAGCAAAAGATCTCGTTGGCCGGAACGATCAAGGGCACCTACACGACGCCGCTGGCCCTTCCCGATGTTGGCAAGACGTACGCGTTCAGCGGCAGCGGAACCGCCGGCGCGCTGGGATCCGTCAGCGCCACGGGAAAAGTAAAACTTCCCGGCTTCGTAGCCAGCGGCCATGCGACCGGCACGCTGACTTTGTCCAACAGTCAGGGCTCGGTGACGCTCGCGCTCACCGGCCCGCTCGAACCAGGATTCGGCGCATCTCCGGCGACGCTCAGCTACACGGTAACCAGCGCCACCGGCGCCTATTTCGACAACATCGCCAGCGGGACGATCACAGTGACGCTGAGCAAAACGGGGGCGAAAACGTTTAAGTTTGTGATGACATGAGTTTCGGGTTTCAGGTTTCAATGTCCGTTCCCGAAACCTCAAACCCGAAACTTGAAACTCATTCAATTCGATATCGGCATTTGAAATGTTCCCCGCGCGCGTAGAGGGGATCAGTTTCTGGGACCGCGACGATTTCGATGAGTTTTGCGCCCAAATGCTCGCAGGTGCTGCGCGAGGCGAAGTTGTCGGGGTTGCAGGTGATCCAGATGGGTTGCAGATTGTGCCGACGCGCCAGCGGGAGCAACAATCGACAAGCCCGCTCGGCGTAGTGCCGCCCGCGGGCGGCGGGCATTACGTGATAGCCGAAGTTCCCGTAATACATTTGAATTGCTTCGCTGGAGCCGATCCGCAGGGAAATCCCTCCCAAATGCCGGATGGCGGGACTGCCGACCGCGCCGACATATTCATCGCGCAAGCGCATCCAGAAATGATATTGCGCGACCCGTGCCGCGTCGGCTTGCGAGGGCTCCTGGCCTTGCGGGGCGGAAGCGAGGAACGCTATCACCTGCTGCCGCGTGGTTCGCGCTTCGATGGGGGACTGCAGGCGCGTCAGCGGATGAGCGCAGGCGGTGAGCAGATCATCGACGAACTGTTCTGCCGGCGCGACGAGTTCCAACTCGCGGTCGATCAAGGGGCCGGGGTTCAGGAACTCTTCCACCCGCTCCCTTCCAGCAAGAGGGCTGGGGTGAGGGTCAGCAGCATTCAACTCTTTCTCCCTCTCCCTTCCAGGGAGAGGGCCGGGGTGAGGGTCGGAAGCATTTGGATTGGGAGTCACGTTCGTGTCGACAGCTCTTGCTCCCTCTCCCTCCCAGGGAGAGGGCCGGGATGAGGGTAACGCATTCGGATCGCGAGTCACGCAGGTTATCGGCAGCTTCCTACGTCGCGAGGAAAAATGTTACGCCTACCGCGCAGCGGGCGTCACCAGCCTGCGAAAAATTCTACCCTCACCCCGGCCCTCTCCCGGGGAGGGAGAGGGAGTCAGAAC